>JAESTV010000013.1 GCA_016763475.1 Roseicyclus sp. | reverse complement strand
GTAGGGGAATCGCATATGGGATTTGACCTGATCTGACGGTCCTTGCAGTTGCCGGATGGATGGATTCTTGAGGGGTGAACAACCCCTCTGGAGTTTGAACCCGACATGGAAACCTTCCTCACCGCCTTCGATGATGTCCCCGATCCTCGTGCTAAGAATACTCGTCATGACCTATGCGAACTGCTGGTCGTGGGATTTGTCGCAGTGCTTTGCGGCGCGACGAGCTGTGCCGAGATGGCTGCCTTTGGCCGATCAAAAGAACATGTTTTCAAGAGCTTCCTGAAACTCAAGTATTCGATCCCCTCGCATGACACCTTTTCGACAGTACTCCGGATGATTGATCCAAAGGCGCTGGACGCAGCCTTCGGGCAGGTGCTGGCGAAGATCACCGCACTGCTTGGCGAGGGTGATGTCATCGCAATTGACGGCAAGGCTTTGCGAGGGGCGCGTGACAAAGGCGAAAGTGCCCGCACCCGGATGATGGTCTCGGCCTATGCCACCCGGCTACGGCTGACGCTGGCTACAGTGACTGCTGACAATGGCGGTGAACTGGAGGCGGCGCGGGAAATCCTTGGACTGATCAAGCTGAGAGGCAAGGTCGTGACGGCGGACGCGCTGCATTGCAATCGCCGAACGGTTGCAGAAATTGTTGGAGGTGGTGGCGACTATTGTCTGGCCCTGAAGGCCAACCAGGATTCGCTGCTGTCCGACGCCCGGTCCTGTTTCGGCGAGGTTTCACCGGACCATCCGGTCGCGCGCCAGCAAGAGGTTGGGCATGGCCGCAAAGAGACCCGGGCCGGGGTGGTGGTTTCGGCTAAGGGTCTGGCAGAATACCACGAATTCCCCAACTTGAAGGCGTTTGGCCGGATCGAATCCCGGCGCGAAACGGACGGAAAGGTGCAGACCTCGACCCGCTATTTCGCCCTGTCATGGATGCCTGCGCCTGAGGTATTCATAGCCACCGTCCGCGCCCATTGGGGTATCGAGAATGCCTTACATTGGCAGCTTGATGTTTCGTTTCGGGAAGACGCGGCACGCAACAGAAAGGACAATGGCCCTGCCAACATCGCCGTACTGCGACGCCGCGCTCTTGACGTGGCACGGCGCGATACCTCAAAGGGATCGCTCTCGATCAAACTGAAGCGAGCGGGTTGGGATGATTCATTTCTTCTCAACCTTCTCAATCAGTTAGACTCAGAATAGGCCATATGCGATTGCCCTGTCCTAGGGTGCAGTCTGTGGCGGTGGCCGGTGACAAGGTTGGTTATTGCCTCTTTGTGGGCCAGCGGCTCACCGATTGGGATACCTCGCGTATTGCGGGGCTGAGCCCTAAGACAGCAACCCGTACCATGAAGCGGTGGTTGAGCAACTTCCGGCCCGATGTGGTCATCACCGTAGATCTGCGCAGCAAAAGCCGGAAAGGCGAAAGAAGTCAGTCCATCACGGCTGCCGTTGCCCGCGTCGCTCGTAACCAAGAGAACTTGCTTGATGTCTCTATCGAGCGTGTCCAGACGTTCGCAAACAAGTACGATGAAGCCGACGCACTCTCCGTAGAGTTCCCAGAACTAGAACTGTATCTGCCCAAACGGCGGCGGTTGTGGGATACGGAGTCGCCACGTACCATCGTGTTTGAAGCCGTGGCACTCGCCAAACTGCTCTTTGCCGACCCAGCTCCCGCGATGGCGCGGGCGATGGGATAGCACAGCCCGAAAACAGGAAAGCCGCGACCAGTCGTTCGCGGCTTTTTGTGTGGGCGGCCAAATTGGCCAACACTGAACTTCGCTGGTTTCCTGCAGCGCCATGTTTCTGGTGGAACGAAAAGGGCCGCCGCTCCAGTATGCGGCCCCCCCTCATCGGTCCAAAGCATGATCGCTAGATTGCGAAGTCGTCCAGTGCCTTTCCATCGGCCATACCTTCTTTGATCCAGTTCGGCTGGCGTCCACGTCCTGACCAGGTCAAAGCCGCGTTCTCGGGATGACGGAACTTAGCAGGTAATGCCGGTTTGACACCCTTTTGCCGCCGACCAAATCCGTCAGTTTGAAGCCGTATTTTTGAGCCACTGCGTCCAGTTCAGCCATTGCATCTGCGCGTTTGCGATCTTCAAAATTTGCAATCGCCTTAGCAGTGTCTTTTTGTAGCTTTTGAAGTTCATCAACCGAATGTCCCTCAGCAGCGATCTTGCCATCAAAAGCGCAGATCGCCGAGGGTCAATGTGATCATCCGGGATGGAACAGCTAGGTCACATACCCATTAATGGGATTCCCAAAGCAGTTACGTTGTGATTCAGGCTTCTGAAACCAGGGCGACTGGAATGGCCCGGTTTGCATCTCTGCCTGGCAGTGGTTTGCTTGCAAACCATGAGAAGGATGACTGATTTTGAGTGGTCTGTGATCCAGCCGCTGCTCCCTCAGAAGTCCGCGGGGTTCCAAGGGTGGATGACAGGCGCGTGCTGAACGGCATTTTCTGGCGTCTCAGGACGGGAGCGCCCTGGGCGGATATTCCTGCGCGATACGGCCCGCACACAACCTGCATGAACCGGTTCAACAGGCGGCGCAGGGCGGGCAAATGGGCGATGCTTTTGGGAGAAGTTTCAAAGGCTTACAAGGGCGATGTCCAAATGAAAGACATCTCTTCGATCCGAGTACACCAGCACGCCGCTAATGGTCAAAAAAAAGCCGCCCGAATCTTTAGCATGGGCCGTTCGCGCGGCGGCTTGACGACAAAAATCTACGCGCTGGTGGACGCGGTGGGCCGTCCGATCCGGCAGAAGCTGACCGAAGGGCAAGCCGATGACGGGCGCTCGGCGGCGGACATGTTTGACACGCTTGGGGCGGGTCAGGTTCTGCTGGCAGACCGAGTTTACGACAGCGGCGCCCTGCGCGAAAGTCTCGTCGAACAGGGCGCGTGGGGCAATATCCGGCTGATGCCGAACCGGGTGCGTAAGCCGGAATTTTGCCCGAATCTCTACAAAGAAAGAAACTTTGTGGAGAGGTTCTTCAACAAACTCAAACACTTCCGTTCCGTGGCACCCCGCTACGACAAACGCGATGATAACTTCCTCGCCTCAGTGCAACTGGCATCATTACGGATATGGCTGCGATCTTATGAGTCGGTGACCTAGACCAATAGCCTCCAAGAAAAGCCGTGACAGGCCATTCGCGGCGATTTTGTGCGTTGCATCGACGTGACTAGGAGGGGTATACGCCCCGTGTTCGCTCGAAGAAGCGACTAATAGGAGACTAACGTCGATCTGCCCCTATAGCTCAGCTGGTAGAGCAACTGATTTGTAATCAGTAGGTCCGCGGTTCGAGTCCGTGTGGGGGCACCATTTTCCATTCAAATCCAATGATCTGCCGGATAACGCAGGGTCAGAGCCGCTATTTTCCGCGATCTTTGGATGCGGTGTGGCAGCAGATGTTGCCGCTTCGTTGTGTCTTTGATGGCACTCGGGGCATTTGATGTGGGCTGTAACCCAGCCCCCAAAGGGTTCCAAACAATTGGCGTCTACACGCTTCTGGGGCCTGATCGGGGAGGCTCACGGGGGGGCGCGGACCTCCGGTTGCGCGGAAGATCAACTTGCAGGCGCTCCCAAAGCGGCCATTCCTTCACTTGCGCCATTTTCCAGCTGGGACAGGCCCAGAACCAGACATGCGGCCGACGTCGCCTAGGCAGATCGGCTTACTGCCTTACTCAGGCCAAAGTGCCGTTTGTGGGTGGAACTGTGACCAGGCGAACCAGAACGCTTGATGGCTACCAAGATCAGCGCCGTCCGCGTCAACGGCCCGAATGCCGCCAGCATCAAGCTCCAAGCTTACATTCTCAAAGGTTATCTCTTCGCCACTCAGCAAGGCCGCGAGCGCCGCGCTTCTTTGGAAGGCAATAGGGGTGCCCGAGGCTGTGGTCACCCCAATGATATCCTCTTGTACGGGTAGTCGCGGATCGACGTCTCCCACGGGGAAGATGGGGCCGTTGGCGTCTCGCGTGTTGCGGAAGTCAAAGTCACGCCCCAGGGCGAGCGCTTCAGCCAGGACAGTTGTCTCGGGGTGCGCTGCCCTCCACATTCCCCAACTGGTTGTGATCACACTGGCTTGCTCAAGCTGAAGGTTTGCCTCTGCCAAAGGCCCGGTTACGGCCCGGCCAAGGAACGTGTCGAAGACCGAGAACGTGATCACGTCGTACATCACCTTGTTGGACCGGATAAGCAGGCCCGAAGTGCGCAGAATAGGCCTTTCAATGCCCTCAGGCAGATCGTCGGTGAAAAAGGCCTGCGCCGCGCCACACAGGGTGCAATAGGGGATGCCAAGATCACGCCCACCCAAGGTGTCGTTGACCATCTCCCGGACTTCCATGATCCGCCGCGGGTAGGCTCGGTATTCGCCGTTCACCTCGACCCCAAAGACGGTGTCGTCATCGTCGAGCCACGTCGCCTCCTCGGCGGTCGTAACCTCCGGGTTATCAGCGGCGGGGATACAATTGCATGGCGTATCAGTTGTTCCATAGGGGCGGGCGTCGATCAGCACCCCTCCCCAGGAGACAAGATGCCAGTCAATATTGCCCTCAACAAAAATCCGGTCCCAACCCGGTACGTAATTTGTGAAAATAGCCCGCTTGTGATCCAGATATCCGGCGTATGCAGGCATGTCCCATGCCATCAGGTGATCAATCAGCTCACCTCTGTGGCGCGCGGTTTGCGGATCGATGCCCATGAGTGAGACGGCAACTTCGGTCAGGGCGACATTGAATTCTGGCAGCCAAGTGAACCGCATCATGTCGGTGATGATCCACGTCAGACGCGGATCGCGCGACTGTGCGATCAGGTCCAGGGCGGCCCTGTCCCTAGGATCCCAGCTGGATTGATCAAGGCTTATTGCAACAAGGATGTTCAGCGCGGTTTGCAGATCCCCAGAGAGGGGGGCTTGGGGAATTTCGGGGGGTGTCCCGAATTGCTCGATCACATAATCCGGCAACGTTGCCGTGTCCTGCGCCCGCACCGCGTAGCTCAGCAACACGCTAAGAGTGATCAAGGAGCCCACGAGGAAGACGCGGGTTCGACGGTTGATCTGGAAGGTCATAGCGTGCCCCTTTATGTACCGATTTGTTCTGGCTGTCCGGACCGTTACCCCTGCGCGGGCAGGTATGCCCCGACAGATTCTACGGCCAGCATGGCAATCGTTATATCTGCTGCGCCCCCCGTCGCTATTCACGATTACATGTCGCTATTCACGATTACATCAGGAACGTGAGGCCATCGGCTGCCGAATTTCCCGCCATTGGCTTGATGCACAGTGTCTTGAGGTTTAGCGGCGAAGCGGCGGCAGGTGCCTCCGTGGCGCTTTTGGCGGCTTACCTCAAAGCACACCGCGCGGCATCAAGCCTGCGCTGAAAGGGAGGTGCCCAGGCACCTTGACCGGCTTGGCTGCACAAATATGGACCTGCGGGAATTCATGGCCTGGCTCCAGCGTGGTCGCTGGCGCGTTTGAGGCAATTTGTGCCTCCGCTTTACGGCTTAGCGAGCAGGTCTGAGTACAAGGGGCACTGAAGGATCGCGGATATTTGGCTATCTGCTTTGATCCGCAGGCCTCTTGGAGGCTGCGCCGGCGGGGGGCAGGGGGCACAGGACAATTTGTGCACCAAGGTCGCCCAGGGCGTCGTTGCTCCCCGGCGCGGTTGCCTGCGTTAGGCAAAAGTCCGGGGCCCGAAGGCCCCGGATAGTTTGGCCCAAATGGGCCCCTCAGGGAGAGAGGTTTACTGCCAGGATTGGATCAGCTCTTCGTAGCTGATCGTAACCGGCGTCTCGTCTTCGTTTTCAAGACGGGGCTGAGGAGATCCGGGCTGAGACAGCCAGAACTCCGGATCGCTTTCGTCGTTCAGGACCGGACCAAGGTCGCCCTGCACACCAGCACGCTCAAGGCGGGCCAGAACGGCCTCCTGCTGGGCGCAGAGGTTGTCCAGAGCTTCCTGAGCGGACAATGCACCCGAGGACGCATCACCAATGTTCTGCCACCACAATGGTGCCAGACGTGGATAGTCGGGCACATTGGTGCCAGTTGGCGTCCATGCCAGACGTGCGGGCGAGCGGTAGAACTCGATCAAGCCTCCCAGATTGGGCGCACGTTCGGTGAAGCTTTCATGGTTGATGGTGGACTCGCGGATGAAGGTCAGACCCGCATGGGACTTCTCCACGTCCACAGTCATCGAGGTCACGAACTGGGCATAAAGCCAGGCCGCCTGAGCACGATCAACCGGGGTGGATTCCAACAAGGTCCAGGATCCGGCATCCTGATAGCCAACCTTCTGGCCATCACGCCAGTAGGAGCCATGGGGGCTTGGTGCCATGCGCCAGCGCGGGGAACCGTCATCATAGAGAACGGCCTCAGCACCCTCACCAACCATTGAGGCGGTGAATGCGGTGTACCAGAAGATCTGCTGTGCAATGCCGCCCTGTGAGGGGACAGGACCAGCTTCACCAAAGTTCATCCCAGGTGCTTCAGGTGGAGCGAAGTTGTTGAGCCAATGGGAATAACGATCAATCGCATAGACCGCCGCAGGGCTGTTGGTTGCTCCGCCACGCGCCATACAGGACCCGACCGGCTGGGAGTTTTCGTTGACACGAATACCCCATTCATCAACCGGCAAGCCGTTTGGCACCCCGACATCTCCCATGCCAGCCATTGACATCCACGCATCGGTGAAGCGCCAGCCAAGCGAGGGGTCGCGACGACCATAGTCCATGTGGCCATAAACGGTTTCACCATCGATCTCACGACCGGTGAAGAATTCCGCAATATCCTCATAGGCCGACCAATTCACCGGAACGCCAAGAGTATACCCGTATTCGGCTTCGAAGGCCGCCATGATATCAGGATCGGTAAACCAGTCATGACGGAACCAATAGAGGTTCGCGAATTGCTGGTCAGGCAGCTGGTAAAGCACGCCATCAGGGCCAGTGGTGAATGACAACCCGATGTAATCCTCCAGGTTCAGGTTCGGGTTGGTCACCGCCGCCCCTTCGCCTGCCATCCATTCGGTCAGGTTGCGAGCCTGCTGATAACGCCAGTGGGTGCCGATGAGGTCGGAGTCGTTGACATAGGCGTCATAGATGTTTTCGCCGGTCTGCATCTGGGTTTGCAGACGCTCCACAACGTCACCTTCACTGATCAGGTCATGGGTGACCTGAATGCCGGTGATGGCCTCGAATATCGGGGCCAAAACGTTGGCCTCGTATTCGTGGGTCGCAATGGTCTCGGAGACCACACGAATTTCCATGCCGACATAAGGTGCTGCGGCATCAACGAACCACTGCATCTCGGTTTCTTGCTCTGCCCTTGTCAGGGCCGAACGCTCGATATGTTCGTCCAGGAATGCGATAGCCGCTTCCATATCTGCGAAAGCTGGTGCGGACATAAGCCCCACTGCCAGCGCTAGCGCAGAGGTTGTTCTCAAGGTCAAGTTCATAGTTTCCTCCCAATTGATAGGAACTTGGTTTCTGTCTGGCGGTCCGATGGGTTCGGAATTCCCTCGGGCCGCCGCCTTATTTTGCCTGCTCAGACCCAGCGGAAGACCGCCGCGCCATAGACCAGGCAGACAAGCAGCGCATACGGCTGCGGTCCGACCTCCAGTCCCAGCCATGCCAAATTCAGGAAAGCTGATCCCAGAAGCGTGATGAACAAACGATCACCACGGGTCGTTTCGATCCGGAGAATCCCCACGCGGGGCACCTCCGGGTATCTGATCGCGAGGAATGTCATGACCGTCAGTATCGAGGCGATCACGGCAAAGAATATCGCGGTTTCGGTTGTCCAAGCCATCCAATTCATTGAAGAAACTCCCTTTCTGGTGGCTTATACGCGGCCCAGGGCAAAGCCCTTGGCGATGTAGTTGCGGACGAAATAGATCACGAGTGCCCCCGGTACGATGGTCAGCATGCCAGCAGCGGCCAACACCCCCCAATCGACACCCGCGGCGCCGGATGTCCGGGTCATGATGGCCGCGATCGGGCGGGCGTCAGATCCGGTAAGGGTGCGGCTGAGCAGCAGCTCCACCCAAGAGAACATAAAGCAGAAGAAGGCTGTCACACCGATGCCCGGGGCAATCAGCGGCATGAATATCCGGGTGAAGAAACGGCTGAAGCTGTAGCCGTCGAGATAGGCGGTCTCGTCGATCTCCTTCGGCACGCCGCGCATGAAGCCTTCGAGGATCCACACCGCCAGCGGTACATTAAACAGCGTATGCGCCAGGGCCACCGCAAGATGGGTGTCGAAAAGCCCGACCGAACTGTAGAGCTGAAAGAACGGCAGGGCAAAGACGGCCGGCGGGGCCATCCGGTTGGTCAGCAACCAGAAGAACAGATGTTTGTCCCCCATGAAGTTGTAACGGCTGAACGCATAGGCCGCCGGAAGCGCCACGGCGAGGCTGATCATCATGTTGATCGTCACGTAGATGATCGAGTTCACATACCCCATATACCAGCTGGGGTCGGTCAGGATCGTGGTGTAGTTCTCCAGCGTGAAGTCCTGCGGCAGAAGCGTCAAATCCCCGACGATCTCGGCATTGCTCTTCAGGCTCATGTTCAGCAGCCAATAGATCGGCAACATCAGGAAGATCAGGTAGAGGCCCATCACCAGGGCCTTCTTTTTGTCGATCACCACGGCGCGGCGGCGGCGGCGCACTACGGTTGAGGCGTTGTTGGTCCCTGCGACGGTCATTTCATGCCATCCCTTTTGTCGAGGTTGATCATCACGGTGTAGAACACGTAGGAGATCAGCAGGATCACCAGGTAATACATGATCGAGTAGGCGGCTGCGGGCCCCAGATCCATTTGCCCAAGGGCGACATTCACCAGGTCAATGGACAGGAAGTTGGTGGCGCTGCCGGGTCCACCGCCGGTGACAACAAAGGGTTCGGTATAGATCATGAAGCTGTCCATGAAGCGCAGCAGAATGGCGATCATCAACACGCCTTGCATCTTTGGCAGCTCAATATAACGGAACACTTTCCAGCGGCTTGCCTGATCTATCTTGGCGGCCTGATAATAGGCATCCGGGATTGATCGCAGACCGGCATAGGCCAGAAGTGCCACAAGTGAGGTCCAGTGCCAGACATCCATCAGGACAAGCGTGAACCAAGCATCCAATGCATCCTGAGTATAGTTGTAATCAATGCCCATTCGCGCCAGCGTGTGCCCCAGAAGGCCGATATCGACGCGCCCGAAGATCTGCCAGATCGTGCCCACAACATTCCATGGGATCAGCAGTGGCAGCGACATCATCACCAGGCAGAACGAGGCCCAGAAACCGCCCTTCGGCATGTTCAGTGCAATGAAGATGCCAAGCGGGATTTCAATCGCCAGGATAATTGCCGAGAAGGTGAGCTGGCGTCTCAGCGAGCTCCACATGCGGTCCGATTGCAGCGTGTCGCGGAACCAATCAAGGCCTGCCGGGAAGAAGACGTTGTTCCCGAAGGTGTCTTGAATCGAGTAGTTCACAACGGTCATCAGCGGAATGACGGCGGAAAACCCCACAAGGATCAGCACCGGCAGGATCAGGAACCATGCTTTTTGATTGACGGTCTTGTTCATGCCGCAACCTCCCCCTTCGGCGCCACGCGCCAATCATTCGAATAGATATTGATCGCTGCGGGGTCGAAACTGACCACGGCGCCGTCGGCAGGCACCGACACACCCTCACCCACAATGGCGTCCAGTTTCTCGGCGCCGACTTCAAGGCGAACGATCTTGTGCCGGCCGACATCCTCAACCCGACGAATGCGAGCGGGCAATCCCGGACCTTCGGTGGAGATACGGACAAATTCGGGGCGAATACCAAGCTCCACCTTCCCCGTCGGTGCGCCATAGGACCGGCCCAGGGCGATCTCGTGCCCGGCCACCATGGCCGAGCTGTCGTTGACCGTGGCGCCCAGCACATTCATGCCGGGTGAGCCGATGAAGTACCCGACAAAGGTATGCTGCGGCCGCTCGAACAATTCTTCGGGGGTGCCCATCTGCACCACGCGACCATCGTACATGACCACAACCTTGTCGGCGAAGGTCAAGGCTTCGGTCTGGTCATGGGTCACGTAGATCATCGTGTGCCCAAACTCGTGGTGCAGCGCCTTGAGTTGGGTGCGCAGCTCCCATTTCAGGTGTGGGTCGATCACGGTCAGCGGCTCATCGAACAAAAGCGCGTTCACATCTTCCCGCACCATGCCACGCCCAAGGGAGATCTTTTGTTTGACATCGGCGGTCAGCCCACGGGCCTTGCGGTTCAACTCTTCCTCGATGCCGATCATTTTGGCGACCTGATTGACCCGTTGCGCCACATAGGTCGGGTCTGCGCCCCGGTTGCGAAGCAGGAAGGCGAGGTTATCGCGCACCGTCATGGTGTCGTAGACCACCGGAAACTGGAACACTTGGGCGATGTTGCGTTCCGCGGTTGGGGCCTCGGTCACATCCACATCGTTGAACAGGATCCGCCCCTGGCTGGGGCTCAGGAGGCCCGAGATGATGTTGAGCAGCGTGGACTTGCCGCACCCCGATGACCCAAGCAGCGCATATGCCTCCCCATCGACCCAGTCATGGTTCAGCTCTTTCAGGGCGTAGTCCTCCGGCGAGGTCGGGTCCGCCAGATAGGAATGTGCCAGATTTTCAAAGGTGATCTTGGCCATGGTTACGCAGCCTTCGCGTATGGGGCGGGGGCAACCATCTGGCCGTCTTCCGCGAAAATGTAAGCGTGATCGGTGTCGAGGTAGACTTTCAGGCCCTGGCCGATCTTCAGGTGGTGAACTCCGTGGATCAGCCCAACCCAGGGCTCGCCGTTATGGTCGAGGTGGATGAATGTTTCCGAGCCGGTGATCTCGGTCACTGACAGCGTGGTGTTGAACTCCATCGCACCCGGAACATTTGGGCTCAAAGCCACATGGTTGGGGCGAAACCCGGCCAGGTAGACCCCATCGGGCATTGCCGCCATGTGGCTGGTGACCGGCGCGGTTTGCCCGTCACCAAAGGCCAGAACGGACCCGGCCTTGGTCACCCGCAGGAAGTTCATCGGCGGATCAGAGAACACCCGCGCAGTTGTCGCATTGTTGGGCAGTCGGTACACCGATGGGGTCAACCCGAACTGGGTGATCTGGCCCTGCCACATTGTGGCAGTGTTTCCACCCAGCAAAAGCGCCTCTTCCGGCTCGGTTGTGGCATAGACAAAGATCGCGCCGGATTCTTCGAAAATCTTGGGGATCTCAACCCGCAATTCCTCGCGCAGTTTGTAATCCAGGTTGGCCAGCGGCTCATCGAGCAACACCAGACCAGCTTTCTTGACCAACGCACGGGCCAATGCGCAGCGCTGCTGCTGACCGCCGGAAAGCTCCAGCGGCTTGCGATCCAGAAACGGGGCCAGTTGCATCAGGTCCGCGGCTTCGTGGACTGCGGTTTTGATCTCAGCCGCGCTCATCCGCATCAGGCGCAGGGGGGAGGCGATATTCTCGAACACCGTCATCGACGGGTAGTTGATGAACTGCTGGTAGACCATCGCAACTTTGCGATCCTGCACCCGCTGGCCAGTCACATCTTTGCCATTCCAGATGATCCGGCCGCTACTGGGCACATCCAGCCCCGCCATCAACCGCATCAGCGAGGTTTTCCCCGACAACGTCGGCCCCAGCAGGACGTTCATCGTGCCGTTCTGTAGGGTCAGATCCGTGGGGTGAATATGGGTCTGTCCGGCCACAACCTTCGACACCCCCTCCAGTACTAACGTCATCGTTTCAAGCCTCCCTCGGCCGGTCTTTTTCTAGGCAGCCTGCGCCAGAAGCGCGCTGCGATGGGTGCTGATCCAGTTGTCCAGCGTTGCGATCTGCTCAGCGTTCATGCGAAGGCCAAGCTTGTTTCTGCGCCAGACAACGTCTTCGACGGTTCGGGCGAATTCATGGGTGATAAGCCATGCAACCTCGCGCTCGGTGAGCGTGGCGCCGAAATCCTGGCCCAATTCATCAAGTGAGGTGGCATCCCCCAGAACCTTGCGCGCTTCGGTGCCATAGGCCCGAGCCAAACGGTTGGCGTGAAAAGGCGTGAGATACGTGTGTTCGGATTGCAGCGCCGCGACAAGCGCGTCAAATCCATCAACCGCAAAATCACCGCCGGGCAAGGCAACGCCAGCGGTCCATGCGCCCGGCACATCCTCGAAGAACGGGGCAATCTTCTCGAGCGCGCTTTCAGCCAGACGGCGGTAGGTGGTGATCTTTCCACCAAAGACATTCAGGATCGGCGCGCCACCCGCATTGTTGACCCGCAACGTATAGTCGCGTGTCGCCGCCGTTGCCGAGTTGGCTCCGTCATCATAAAGCGGGCGCACTCCGGAATAGGTCCAGACGATATCGTCCCGCGAGAGCTGCCGTTTGAAGTATTGGTTGGCAAAATCTACCAGGTATTGTTGCTCTTCCGGCGTGCATTCGGGGGCAACTGAGGGCGCTTCATGTTCTGCATCGGTGGTGCCGATCAGGGTGAAGTCGGTCTCGTAGGGGATCGCGAATATAATTCGACCGTCAGTTCCCTGGAAGAAATAACATTTGTCGTGATCAAATAGCCGGGCGGTCACGATATGACTGCCCCGGACCAGTCGGACACCGTCCTTGGCGTTGATCTGTACCTTTTGCTGGATGATCTCACCCACCCAGGGGCCGCCTGCATTTACCAACATCCGGGCGCGGATCACTCTGGTTTTGCCGGTCTCAGTATTCTCGAGGGTGACCTGCCAAAGGTCTTCCACACGTTCTGCGCTCAGAACCTTGGTGCGCACCATGATAGTCGCGCCTTTGGCCTGCGCATCGCGGGCATTCAGGACCACCAGCCGGGAATCCTCGATCCAGCAGTCGGAATACTCGTAGGCTTTGGTGAATTTCGGGTTCAGCGCCACACCTTCAGGCGCACTGCGCAGGTCTACCGTCGAGGTGGCCGACAGGATCTTGCGCCCCCCCATATGGTCGTAAAGAAACAGCCCGAACCGGATCAACCACGCGGGCCTGCGGCCTTTCATCCAGGGCATTATGATGTTGAGCAATCTGGAGGTCGGCGTGTCACTCTCAAACCGCATGTCGCGGTGGTACGGCAGGACAAACCGCATCGGCCAACTGATATGTGGCATCGCTCTCAGCAGGGTTTCACGCTCGATCAGCGCCTCACGTACCAGGCGAAATTCGAAATACTCAAGGTATCTCAGGCCGCCATGAAACAGCTTGGTTGAGGCAGACGATGTGGCTGACGCCAGATCGTTCATTTCCGCCAGCGTGACCGACAGGCCGCGTCCTGCAGCGTCTCTGGCGATACCGCACCCATTGATGCCGCCGCCAATGACAAAGAGGTCACAAGTTTCCGTTGGGTCGGCTGCGTTGGACACATGAACCTCCCCGCTCAACGTTTCCGTGACAATAGGATGACAAAATGCCCACCAAAGGAAGATATTTTTTTTCGTTTATGTTCGCTTTCCTGTTAAGCAACTGATATCACTGTTAAGCTTTTCCAATCATCCCCGTTGAACCGCTGGTATTCGGGCCAATTCTTCGGGTCGGCATCCCTGTCCCAGCCCGCATTGTTCTCGCCCCACGAGAATCGCAAAAACTGAAACCACGGGATGGAAACCAACGGGGACAGGGAACTTGCGATCTGCACGCACGACGGGCTAGATTTAGGGAGGAAAGAGAGAGCGCACCCATGGCACACTCATTTAGACAAGTTGAGATTATCGGAATCGCGCGCCGGGAGGGGAAAGTCACGGTAGACGGGCTTGCGGAGCATTTTGACGTCACCTTGCAAACGATCCGGCGTGATCTGACCGAATTGGACGAAAGCGGCAAGCTCGACAGGGTGCATGGGGGCGCGATCCTGCCGTCAGGCACCGCCAACATCGGCTATGAAGAACGCCGCTCGATCAATCATCAGGGTAAGGTGGATATTGCGCGGGTTTGCGCTGCTGAGTTGCCCGACGATTGTTCGATCTTCCTCAATATCGGTACAACCACCGAGGCTGTGGCGGCGGAGCTGTTGACGCACCGCAACATCATGGTTGTGACCAACAACATGAACGTGGCCAATATTCTCGCGGCCAATGAGGCCTGTCAGGTCATCGTAACCGGTGGCGCGCTCAGGCTCTCGGATGGGGGTCTGGTGGGTAACCTGACAATTGATACGATCCGCCAGTTCAAGTTTGATTTTGCGGTGATCGGTTGCTCGGCCCTGGACGAGGATGGGGATATTCTGGATTTTGACGTCCAGGAAGTTGGCGTCAGCCAGACAATCATCCGGCAGTCTCGTTATGTTATTGCCGCGGCTGACCACACCAAATTCCAACGCAAAGCTCCGGCGCGGATCGGATCGCTTGCCGATGTATCCTGCCTTGTCACAGATCGCCCGATTGCAGCCTCACTCAGCAAAGCATGCGAAAACTGGGGAACGCGGGTTCTGACTTGCGATACCTGATGTGAGAGCGCCCTTTGCGAAGCCGTTCGATGCCCGATCCTGTGGGTCAGGATGGGCTCTCAGCCGCGAATTCTTGTGTGAGCGGCAGCCGGTTTCGTTGCCCAAAACGGCCCGTTCCCGAGAAGCCCCTTACCCCTGACGGATTTATCCTACAGGAACGGTTCGGGGAATACCCATAACGGTGTAGCCCCTCTCATACATGTAAACATGTGGTGCCGGGCAATGGGCACCACATTCAGCCCATCGCATCCAAGGTGTGTTCGAGACCATTGACGATATGCGCTTCAAGCGCGTCAGCGGCGCGGCTTGCGTCGCGCTCAAGTGCGGCCTTGAACATGGCTTTGTGCTCGGCGACAGCCACCGCCCCTCGGTTTGTCAGAACCAGCATCTGGTAGCGCAGGTATTTGTCGTAAAGCGTGGCGTGCAGGGACAGAAGGTTCGCTGAATTGCAGGCGGAGATCATCGCCTGATGGAATTCCCAATCGTACCGCTTCCAGGTTTCAACTTCCGTCTCATCTCCGCCCAACAAGCGTTGTTCCATCAAGTGCAATTTGTGATGCGCGGCGACCAGGTTGCCCTCCCATTCGGTATCCCCGTTTGTGATCGAAAGGCACAGCGCGTGGCGCTCAAGGAGAACCCGCAGGCTGGCAATCTCCCGGAGATCATCAGCTGAGACGGGCTTGACGAAGAAGCCACGCTGCTCGGGAGCGTCGACAAACCCTTCGCTGGCCAGCCTGTTGAGCGTTTCGCGCAGGGTTGACGGGCTTGCGCGGTAACGCTGCTTCAACGCCTCGAGCTTCAGCTTCGCGCCGGGCGCAAGCGCCCCGAAAATAATGTCGCGCTTGATCTTTTGATAGGTGCTGGTGCCAACAGTCGCCACG
The DNA here is from genome assembly GCA_016763475.1 of Roseicyclus sp. GTDB lineage: Bacteria > Pseudomonadota > Alphaproteobacteria > Rhodobacterales > Rhodobacteraceae > Gymnodinialimonas. The sequence goes on along the minus strand of JAESTV010000013.1, from coordinate 11,038 downwards.
GTTTGGGCCATGAATTTCATCCGAAACTTTGCAGATGATCTGTCATATAGCATCAGGATGATCAATCAAGGCACGATAGCAACGTCCGCCATAACGAAAAATGTCAGATATTATTGCGAACCATGGGATATGCCCCTACCGTTGCCCCGGAGGCCACGTGCAGAGCGGCCAGTTTTGGGAGGATGGGTGTGATGGCGCCCCTGTCATTAGCGATTTGCGGATACGGCCTTGTGGGCCAGCGACACGCCGAAGCGGCATCGCAGGTGCGCGACGTGGACGTCGTTGCTGCCATTGAGACATCATCACAGGGGCGTGCGCGGGCGGAACGTGCGGGCATTCAAGGCTATGGCACCTTTGATGATCTGTTCGCGGCGCACAGGGTTGATGGGTTGATTGTGGCCACGCCCACCCCGTTGCATCTGGAAAACGCCCTTGCCGCAATTGATCGCGGCTGCCCGGTTCTGGTCGAAAAACCGATCGCAACAAATGTCGTGGAAGCCAGCGCATTGGTTGCGGCGTCGCAGGCGCGGGGAGTGCCGGTTCTGGTTGGCCACCATCGGCGCTACAACTCTTTGATCCAAAGGGCGCATGAGGTCATTTCCTCGGGCAAGATTGGCGATGTGCGGGCGGTAAACGCAACCTGCTGGTTCTACAAGCCCGACCAATATTTCGACGCAGCCCCATGGCGGAAAGAGCTTGGGGCGGGCCCGGTCTCAGTGAACCTTTCCCATGACATCGACCTCATCCGGTTTCTCTGCGGAGAAGTTGTCCGGGTCTCTGCCCAGGCGGCACCATCCTCACGTGGATACGCGAACGAAGATGTCGCCGCTGCGGTTCTGGTGCTCGAAAGCGGGGCCGTCGCGACCATCAGCGTCTCCGACAGCATCGTCGCGCCCTGGAGCTGGGAGATGACATCCCGTGAGTACCCGATTTACCCGCAAACCTCCGAAAGCTGCTACATGATTGGTGGGTCACATGGCTCTCTTTCGATCCCGGATCTGCGGGTCTGGACCCATGAAGACGGCAATCGCGACTGGTGGACGCCAATCTCTGCCACCAATCAAACGTGTGGGTCATCCGATCCTCTGGTCAATCAAATCAGGCACTTCCGCGATGTCATCCAGAAAAGCGCTGTCCCCCTGGTCTCCGCCAAGGAAGGGTTGCGAACCCTGCGCGTGATCGAGGCCATCCAATCATCCGCCGCCAGCGGACAACCAATCCTGCTGAACAACGCAGATTCCGCAGGAGCCTGATGATGCGACCGGGTAAAAGTATCAGATATTTTGAGAAAAATCTTGTGATATGAGGCAAATTCGGCATCATACTGACGAAAAATGACTGTGATCAATCACTCTGGGAGGAACACTATGATCATGAAACTCACCCGCCGTGTGGCACTTACATCCGTGGCTGCCATCGGCATTCTGGCCAGCGCCTCTGGCGCGGCCTTCGCAGATGGCCACCTGCTCCAACTGCGCCTTTCGATGTCGGGTTCGGAAACCGATCAGCGCTCGGTTGCCATGGCCGAGGTCTTCGGCCCGGCTGTGTCCGAGTTCGCCAGCTACGAGCCCGCCTATAACGCGACGCTTTTCGCGCAGGGCACCGAGCTGGAAGCGATCAGCCGCGGCAACCTTGAGATGACGATTTCTTCGGCGCAGGAACTGGCACAGTTCTTCCCGGAATTCTCGATCTTTACGGCGGGATATGTCCATCAGGACGCCGCCCATCAGGTTGCTGTCTTCAACGATCCGCTGATGGACCCGTTCAAGCAGACCGCGATAGATGAGCTTGGCGTGCGCCTTTTGTCGGTCATGTATCTGGGCCGTCGCCACGTGAACCTGCGCCAGTGCCCGGACGAATTGACGGTAACAACGCCGGCTGATCTGGATGGTGTGAACCTGCGGATGCCCGGCACCGATGCCTGGCAATTCCTGGGGGCCGCACTGGGGGCCTCACCGACGCCGATGGCGTTCTCGGAAGTCTATACCGCACTGTCCACTGGTGCCGTGGACGGACAGGACAACCCGCTGCCGACCGTGGTTGATGCGCGCTTTTATGAGGTGACGTGCCAGATCGTGCTGACATCGCACCTTGTGGATCTGAACTACGTCACGATCTCGGAAGAGGTCTGGCAGTCGATGGCGCCAGACCAACAGGCGGTGGTTCAGCAGGCCGCCGATGATGCAGCGGCTCTGGGCCGTGAGCGTCAGTTGCAGTTGGAATCCGAGTTGGGCGCGCGTCTCGAGGAAGAAGGGCTGACCCTTTATGAGCCCGACCTTGTGGCCTTCCGCGACGCGGTTCAGTCTGCCTACCTCGGCAGCGAATTTGCCCAGACATGGCCCGAAGGTGTGCTGGAGCAGATCAACGCCCTCGGCAACTGATCACGTCAGATTGCCAGTAGAGAGGCCCGTACATGTTCGAGAGATTGAAAACGGGTTTCTCCACCCTGACCAACGCCATCGCCGCAGCCTTGCTTGCGGCGATGTTCTTTACCTTCCTGCTGCAAGTCGGATCTCGCTACACGCCGCGGATGCTGGATTCCCTCGGCCTTGATGGCTGGTCCGCAACTCTGGATGCAATTGAGCCGCTGGGATGGACGCTGGAGCTTTGCCTGATCCTGTGGCTTTGGATCGTCTTTTTTGGCTGCGCCTTCAACGTGCGCGAACGCGACCACGTCACGTTCGATATCTTGTACCTTGTCGCGCCGCGCGGGCCGCGCCGGATCATGGCACTGATGACGGCGGGGGCCATCGTAGTGGGTATGGCATGGGCGTTCCTGCCCACATGGGACTACGTCGACTTTATGAAAATACGCCGCACCTCGACCGTGAAGAACCCCTTCACCGGCGACGCGATCCGACTGAAATGGATTTTCATCGTCTATATGGTGTTCTTGGGCGCACTGGTTTGGCGCTATGGATGGCGCTTCATTGACGTGATCCGCAACGGCCCGCCTGACGACGGGCACGACCTGCTTGAACCTGAGCCTGGGCCTGAGCCTGAGCCTGGGTCTGGGCCGTCCGCCCCCCGCCAAGGTGAGGGCGCAGTATGAGCTTTGAGGTTCTGGCGTGCATCGCCACTCTGTTCTTCCTGGCGGGGATCGGTACACCAATCGGGTATTCGATCATCCTTGCGGCGCTGGTCTACCTGGGACTGGGCGGAATGGACCTGGCCCTGGCGGGTGAGAAGATCATTCAAGGGCTGTATGGCAGCTTCATTCTGCTGGCGGTGCCGCTGTTTATCGTGGCCGCCAACATCATGAACGCGGGCACGATCTCGGACCGATTACTGGGCTTCTGCGTTGCCGCCGTGGGCCGGTTCCGGGGTGGGCTGGGGCACGTGAATGTCGTTGCGTCATTGATCTTTTCCGGCATGTCAGGGTCTGCCGTTGCGGACGCCGCGGGCATCGGCAAAATCATCATCGAGATGATGACCAAGGATGGTCGTTACGGGCGCGGATACGCCGCCGCAATCACCGCCGCCTCGGCCACAATCGGGCCGATCATCCCGCCGTCAATCCCGATGGTGCTTTATGCGCTGGTCTCCCAAACCTCCATCGGGGCGCTGTTTCTGGCCGGCATCGTGCCGGGGTTGATCATGGGTGTGGTGCTGATGTCGATGAACAGCTACATCGCCCACAAGCGCGGTTTCGCGTTGGAAGAACCCGTGCCCTTACGGGAATTGCCGAAGAAAACCGCCAACGCGTTTCCTGCACTCCTGATGCCGGTGATCTTGCTTTACGGCATCTACGGTGGCGTCACCACGCCGACCGAGGCCGCAGCCGTGGCGGCACTTTATGCCCTGCTTCTGGCGGGACTATTCTACCGCGCATTGTCCTGGCGCGCGCTTTTTCAGGTCTTCGCCGACAGCGCGCGGGCCTCAGCTGCCGTGGGTGTGGTGATCGGCGGCGCACTGATCCTGAACTTCATCGTCGTCTCCGAGAACATCCCCAACATGGTCGCCGATGCGCTGATCGGGATCGACATGAACCCGACGCTGTTCCTGCTTTTGATCATGCTTCTGGTGCTGCTTCTGGGCTGTGTTCTGGACGCGACCACGCTGATTCTTGTCATTGTGCCCCTCTTCATCCCGGCCTGCCGGGAGCTGGGGATCGACCTTGTGCACTTCGGCGTGCTCGTTGTGGTGAACTCCATGATTGGCCTGATCACGCCGCCCTATGGCATCCTTTTGTTTGTGATTAACGCGGTCACGGGTATTCCGCTGCGTGAAATCATCTCTGAGATCTGGCCTTTTCTCGCTGTGCTGGTCGCCGCTCTTTTGCTGATGGTTTTCCTGCCGGACCTCGTCCTGTGGTTGCCACGGTTTATGGGCTACGGGGTCTGACGTGCCCCTGAACGATACCGCCCCATTCCGCGCGGGCCTGATTGGTGTGGCCGGACCCGCGACATCCACCCTGCGCCGCTGGCGCAACTGCCACGGCCACGGCGTCAGCGTCTGGCCCGAGCGTCTGGCCCGGTGCCGCTGATAGTGCCAGCGCGGGGGGAGCTGGGTGTATAATCCGCCATGAAGCCCTCCAAGAACGATTGATAATTCACAAAAAATCGGATATTTTTCCGTGAACCCGCCCATGAAAGGCCGCTGATGAAAATCCCGACAAACCTGTTCAAATCCCGCCTTGGTGAGCGCCGCAGCCAGCTTGGCCTTTGGAATACCATTGGTGGCAACACGGTGCCGGAAATGCTGGGTGGTGCCGGGTTTGATTGGGTTCTGGTGGATTGCGAACACGCGGCCATTGAAGCGGTGGAGGTTTTGCCAGCCCTCCAGGCCATCGGACAGCACCCGGATGTGGCGGCGGTGGTTCGGCCTGCCGCAAATGACCCGGTCCTGTTCAAGCGCTTGCTTGATATGGGCGCGCAGACCCTGCTGGTGCCATATGTGCAAACCGCACAGGAGGCCGCCGCCGCTGTCCGCGCCATGCGTTATGGCCCGGATGGGACTCGCGGCATGGCTGGCATGACCCGCGCGACCCGCTACGGTCAGGTGGAGGATTACTACAATTGCGCGCAGGACGAGCTGTGTTTGATTGTGCAGGTCGAAACTGCAGGTGCCCTTGAGCAGCTGGAGGCGATTGCCACAACCGATGGTGTTGACGGGGTCTTCATCGGCCCGGCTGATCTGAGTGCAAGCATGGGTCTGCGCGGTCAACTGAATCACCCCGATGTGGTTGCCGCCATCGAGGATGCCTTCGCGCGGCTGGCCCGCGTGGGTGTACCGGCCGGGATCATGGCGCTTAACCCGGAAGACGCGAAACGCTACATCGAGCTTGGCTCGATCATAACGGCGGTGGGTGTCGATCTGGTCCTGCTTGCGAGTGTTGTTGCCGATCTGCGCGGAAAGTTCTGAGACGTGGGGGCGCGGGGGGCACTGCCACCCGGAAGCCGGAAGATGACCTTGCGCCTGGGCCTGATCGGCGATGAAATCGCTCAGTCTCATGCCCCCGCGCTGCACGGGATGGCGGGGCGGCGGCTTGGCGTCGAGGTGCGCTATGACCGGCTTGTGCCCGGTGACCTTGGGCAGGGCTTTGACACTGTCTTTGCAGCCGCCCGTGATGGTGGCTATCGCGGGGTGAACATCACCTACCCCTACAAGGAACGTGTTGTCCCCAATCTGCGCCTCGCCGACCCGGTTATTGCCGCGATTGGGGCCGTGAATACCGTGACCTTCGGGGAAGATGGCCCATGGGGCCACAACACGGATTATTCGGGTTTCAAGGCCGCGTATCGTGCCGGTATGGGGGCGACCCTTCCCGGACGGACCCTGCTGGTCGGGGCTGGCGGCGTCGGGCGCGCAATTGCCTTCGCTCTTGTCGACCTGGGTGTGGAGGCGGTGATCCTGCACGACCGAGACTTGGCCAAAGCCAAGGCCTTGGCATCGGATATCACCTCCGCTTTCCCGGGGTTTGACGTCCAAATCGGCCTTTCCGCCGCACGCAACGTCAACGGTCTGGTCAATTGCACCCCCGTCGGCATGGGGGGGCATCCGGGCAATCCGATGCCCCGGGACGTGATGGCAAGCGCGACCTGGGCGTTTGACGCGGTCTACACGCCGCAAGAGACGGCGTTCTTGCAGGTGGCGCGGGCCGCCGGGTTAAGCACCCTTTCGGGGTGGGAGTTGTTTTTCCACCAAGGTGTCGATGCCTGGTCGATCTTCTCGGGCATGCCTGTGGATGAACAACGTCTGCGCGCCGACCTTCTCGCACAGGGAATACCGTCGTGAAATTCGGTATCGGCCCCGGCACCGGCCCCGGCATTAGTCCCGTCTCGGGCAACCCTGCGGAAAAGAGTGATGTCATCGCAAGCGCGGGCTTCGGCGGCATCCACCGCGCGGTGGCGGATTTCCATGAGTTGGGCGCACGGGCTGCATCCCGTGGTCTGCGGGTCGGGTGTGAGGTCCTGGCATGGGGCAAACATGCCGATGTGCGCACGTAGACATGGGGCACCTCCGCGTTTGCAGTCGCGGGTGATTGTGGTGTTCACGCCGGGAAGTTGGTGAGCATCTCGAATGTAATTGACGTCGGGTGCAGTGGCCGCTGCACCAGTTCTCTTGCTGCCGATGCAACGGTGGAAAGGCTCATCACAGGATGAAAAGTGCCGATGAATTCAAGGGGCGAAATTCGGCGGTTCGCTGTGCTAAGCCCTTTTAAACATTGGATTGCTTTCGACCCACCGGGCCTGCAATCCTCCCCGCTCAGATAACGCGGCTCACGCCCTTGGGGCAGCCTTGATCCTGGCAGGTACCCCGGCCAAATCCTAACGGGGTAACGTCAGGTCCACACGTAACCCACCCATCGCAACACTGTCACGCAGCGCCAGTGATCCACCGTGCCGCCGCGCAATGTCGTGGGCAATCGCCAACCCCAAACCCACACCCGACCCCTTGTTCTGATTGCGCGCATCATCAAGCCGGATGAACGGACGTAACGCCTCTTCACGCCGGTGCGCAGGAATTCCCCGGCCCGGGTCCTCCACCGTGATCCGCAAACTGCGCTCCAGGATTGCAACTGAAACCGCCGCGCGATCCCCATACCTCAGGGCGTTGGAGATCAGGTTGCCAAGGGCGCGCTGCACCGCCATCGGACGGATCAGAACCTCAGGCGCATCATCGGGCAGATCAAGCGCAACCTCGCCGCCGCCACGCCGGGCGTTTTCAACAACCCGAGACACCAGCGCCATCGGGTCCGTCAGTTCCAGGTCGTCCAGCGCATCACCGCGCGCAAAATCAAGGAAGGTATTCAGCAACGCCTCCATTTCATCGACATCCTGAACCAGTTCCGCGCGTTCAGGCACGTCCTCCAACATTCCGAGCGCAAGACGCATCCGCGTCAAAGGGGTGCGCAAATCATGGCTGACACCCGAAAGCATCAACGTGCGTTGCTCCAGATAGCCCTCGATCCGGGCGCGCATATCCAGAAACGCACGGCCCGCCGAGCGGACTTCAAGCGCACCCGAGGGGTGATATTCAGTCCGCCGCCCCTTACCAAACGCCTCCGCCGCCTCGGCAAGTCGGCGGATCGGACGCAATTGGTTGCGCAGAAAGACGAAGGCCACCAACGTCATCAAAACACCGGTGGCAACCATGATCACCAATAACTGATGCGGAGCCGCGGCAGAGGCGCGCCGCCGCGTTATGGTCATCGCCAACGGCGGCTCTGCGCCGCGATCGACCACCACATGCACTTCCCGTTCATCGCTGCGCAGATCAACGCCGATCACCCCGGGCACCTGTTGCTCCAATGTTTCGATCACGATGACACCTGACAGATCGTAGAAATACCAATGGTTGCCGGATTCTATGCGCGGCTCGCCGATCTCCACCGACACCGCCCGGGCCAGAGCTTGTGCGGCCACTGGCCCGTCCTCATCCATGGTCGCAAGGATCAGGTTCAGATCCAGACTTAACGCGCCGGTCAGCTGGCGGGTCACATCCTCAAAATGGCGTTGCAGAAAGACTGAACTGACGACAAGCTGGATTGTGACCACTGGCACAATCAGGATCAGCGCCGCACGCCCATACAGGCCACGGGGCAGCAATCGTTTGATCCAGGCCGAGGGTTTCATGCGGCCCATCTAAGCGGGAGCGAGGGGACCATGCAAAGCGAATTCCTGACCGGCGGCCTTAAGGCCGGTCTTGAGCCCAGTCTCAGGCCCGGTCTCAGGCGGATAACTGCGCCCAACCCGTCCCCCATGACATTCACCGGCACCCAGACCTATCTACTGGGTGAAGGCGAGGTCGCCGTGATTGACCCCGGTCCTGCGTCTCCGGCCCATCTGGAGGCGATTCTGGGCGCGCTGCACCCGGATGAGCGGATCACCCAAATTCTGGTGACCCATTCGCATGTGGACCATTCCCCCCTCGCGCGCCCGCTCTCCGAGGCCACCGGCGCGCCGGTTCTTGGGGCCGGCGCCTCCGATTGGGGTCGCAGCCCGATCATGCAGGCCCTGTCCGGGGGGATTGGGGGCGGCGAAGGTGTGGACGATACATTTATGCCGGATCTGCAGGTTGCTGAAGGGGATGTCATCGACGGCCCATGGGGACGTATTAAGGTGTTGGAAACCCCCGGCCATATGGCCAACCATCTGAGCTTTGCGTGGGGTGACGCCCTGTTCTCGGGTGATCTGGTGATGGGCTGGTCCACCTCACTTGTTTCGCCGCCGGACGGCGACATGACCGCCTTCTATACCTCGCTCAATCGCCTTGGGGCCCGTGGCGATGCCATCTACTTCCCCGGCCATGGTGATCCTGTCACTGCGCCACAATTGCGCTGTGCCGAATTGCTGGCGCACCGACGTGGGCGTGAAGCACAGATCCTCGACGCCCTCACCCAGACCGGCCCCGCCAATGCCACGGCCCTGGCCCGCCACATCTATACCGACGTGGCCGCCGCCCTCCTGCCGGTCGCTGCACGGAACGTGCTGGCACACCTGATTGACCTGTCCGGACGCACAGAGGTCACGGCCGAAAGCCCAATCCGCACCGACACCGCTTTTCGCATCAAATGAAAATTCCGGATTCCCCCACTGGACGGCCCAAAAGACCCTTGCTATATCGCCCCTAGTTCCGGCGTAGCTCAGCGGTAGAGCAGTTGACTGTTAATCAATTTGTCGTAGGTTCGATCCCTACCGCCGGAGCCAGATTTTTCCACAAAATCAACTAATTGGCTTAAGATGAAGTCTTGGCTGTTGGCTCGTTTCAGGCTTTCACATGCCTTACACACATTCACATTGTGTGGAGGTAGCTTCAGCCATGGCAGAAAAGCGCACGATTCTGGGCGGCAAAGTGCACGTCACAAACGCAAACGCAGTTCCGCTTGGGGAGGGCACAACTTATCTGGAAGGCCGCAATCGTCGCGTTAGCAGAAAGGAAGATAGTTTGACCAAAGCCAAAGAGTGCGAGTTGATGACGGCTGGGGAGCGCAACGCCGTGTACGTCCAGGGACATCGCGGTCGGTTGAAAAACCATCTGGTTCCCTGTTTTGGCCAAATCGGCATTTCCCAAGTCACCTCTGGGGCGGTGCAAGTCTATCGGATGTTTCGGGTCAAACCTAAGGACGAACCCGACTGGAACTCGCCGCCACGCTCCACCTTGCACCATGGAATCGTGACCCCGCGTCAGGTCCACAAAACAGCGCTGCGGCATGGCAGGGTAATCCCCCCAATATGGCGAACGGCGACATCAATGTGCGTCACCCCAGTTGAATCGCAAGATATCCTCAAACGTGAATCGGGAGCTATCCGGGTAAAATTTGTCGTATTCTCAGATATTCGATGCAAATTCGAGTTAGGTAGATATTCATTTCTATTGGGTGCGAGCCCGTTCGCGCCACCTGCTGGGGCCGAAAAATTAGTACGAATAAATGGCGGCAGGAGCATCCAGAGTTATCGAGAAAATCGGTTCGTTTCGTCGGTCATCTTAATCGCCTAACAGTGCTGCGCGCTTTCAGAGAAAATTATTTCCCCTCTATCAAACCCAGCAGCAAGGGAGTTAAAGAAAATGTTCGTGGCGCAGTTGATGTCACCTGACGGCAGGTTGTCTTCTTGAATGAAAACGACACCAATCTGCGGGCCGCTTTTTAAAATTAGTCTTGTACCAAATCCCGCCACATGGTCCGGCAATCTTGAGATAGGTAAATATATGTAAGAAAGTTGACTATTAAGCGGAGGCTTAGACTCAAGAATCAAGTGCAACACCCACGGCCCAAGGGGCATAGGATGTTGCAATGGACAGACGATACAAACACCTCAACAGCGAGGAACGTGGCGTGATATTTGCCGAGCACCGACGTGGCACCAGCCTGCGGACGATCGGATCGCTTCTGGGTCGGCATGCCTCGACGATCAGCCGGGAGCTGAGACGTGGTCTGGGGCACGCCGGCCACTACAGCCCGGAGGCGTCGCGTCGCGGTTATGGCGCGCGGCGGCTGCGAAGCCAGCGATCTCGCAGGCTGGTCGAGGGTAGCGCATTGCATACTTGGGTGCGGGGCAAACTGGTACATTTGCACTGGTCCCCGGAGCAGATCGCGGCCAGGCTCAGGGCCATGCATCCCGATGACCCCGACCGGCGCGTCAGCCATGAGACGATCTATGCCGCGATCTATGCGCAGCCGCGCGGCGGGCTGAAGGCGGCGATGATCGAGGCGTTGCGACAGAGGAAACCGGCGCGGGGTCGACGGCGAACCACCCTTGCGGGAAGTTCCATGGTCCCGGAATCGTTGCGGATTATCCATCGCCCGGAAGAGATTGAGGCGCGGATCGTACCAGGCCACTGGGAAGGTGATCTGATCAAGGGGGCGTTCAACCGTTCGTCGGTGGGCACGCTGGTTGAACGCAAAACTCGCTTTGTTGTTCTATGCAAAATGAACGGCAACGGGGCCGAGGCAGCGTTGGAAAGCTCCACCCGGCAGATGAAACGACTGCCCGCAGTGATGCGTAAGAGCATGACCTATGACCGTGGCAGCGAAATGGCCTGCCACCCCGAACTGGCGCGCCGTCTGAAGATCGACATCTGGTTCTGCGGCCCG
>JAESTV010000158.1 GCA_016763475.1 Roseicyclus sp. | reverse complement strand
GCGTCAAGCGCGCCGATGGCCCCGGAGGCAAGGTGCAGGGTTGCGCCGCCCCGGGTGGCGGCATCGGACAGGGTCTGGGCAAGCCCGTCGTCCGCCAAGGCCCCGAGCGACAGGGTCAACACGTCGATCCCGCGCCCCAGGGCCCGCGCGCCGTGGGCCGCCAACCCCTCATGCCCGGCGCAATCAATCAGCAGATCAATTGGGGGCAGGTCCGCAACATCGGTGACCGCACCCGGCACCTCGTGGCGCAACACCCGGCCCGCCAGTTCCAGCCCCGGCGTTTCGGCGATCTTGTCCCCGACAAACCCGGCAATTGCGCCTTTTCCGATGATTGCGATCCGCATTTTAGCCCCCCTTGGCACTCCCGGCCTCTGATATATACGTTTCCTAGCATCTGGCGGCTTTGATATCCATTCTGGTTATACCAAGCCTGCGATATTGAGTTTCCAATCCGCCCCGGATCGTGATTGGGTTTGCGTAATGCTGGACCGCACCTCACACCTGATCGGCGCTTCGCCGGGGGACCGCCGCGCCGCCCCACGCTTGCGGGGGGAGGCGACATTTGTGGGGGATGTGGCCCTGAACAATCCACTGCATCTGGCGTTTTTGCGCAGCCCGGTGCCCACCGGGCGATTAAGCGAGATCAGGGGTGAAGATGCTTTGGCGCTGCCCGGTGTGGTGGCAGTACATGTGGGCGGCGATGTAGCGCAGCTTGGCCAGCTGTCGGTGAACCCGGTGCTGCCGTTGCTCCAACCGCCGGACTTTCCGGTTCTGGCCAATGAAACAGTGGCTTGTCTGGGCCAACCCGTTGCCGCCGTTCTGGCAGATGACGGGTTTGCGGCGCAGGACGGGGTTGAAGCGCTGTGGCCCGAGATCGAGGAGGTATTGCCGGCCCCGTCGCTGCCGATCGCCGCCAAGCGCTGGCGCACAGGGGACCCGCTGCTGGCGTTTGCGGCTGCCACTCATGTGGTTGAAGTCTCGGTGCAACACGCGCGGCTTGCGCCGTGCCCGATGGAGCCGCGCGCAATTGCGGTGGATTGGGCGGAGGAGGGCCTAACTATCTGGCACTCCACGCAAACGCCCCACAGAACCCGGACAGAATTGGCCGATATTCTTGGAATTGACGCAAGCCTTTTGCGGGTGATCGCCCCCGATGTGGGCGGTGCGTTCGGGATGAAAGCCTCACTTTACCCGGAAGAGGTTTTTGCCGTTTGGGCGGCGCTGCATCACCGCCGCTCGGTGCGTTGGTGTGCCACGCGGGGCGAAGATTTCCTCTCCGCCACCCAGGGGCGCGGCATTGCCAGCCATGGGCGATTGGCGGTGGATCGGGACGGAAATTTCCTGGCGTTGGAGGCCTGTGTGCAAGCGCCGGTTGGGCCGTGGTTGCCAAGCTCAGCCCTGATCCCGGCATGGAATGCGGCGCGTATTCTGCCGGGGGGCTACGATATCCGGACCGTTGATCTGGAGACCTTGGTGGTGCCTGATGCGCGCGCCCCGGTTGGGATATATCGCGGCGCCGGTCGGCCAGAGGCCACGTGCCTGATGGAACGTCTGGTGGACAAGGCCGCCCAGGTCACAGGGCTTGACCCAATCACCATCCGCGCCCGTAACGTGCATGGATCAGCGGCGCTTCCGACCCGCACTGCAACAGGTAACCTGTTGGATTCAGGGAATTATCCGGCGGCGCTGCGGGATGCCTCGGCCGCTGCCGACTATCCGCGCCTGTGTGCCATTCGGGATAAGGCGCGGGCTGATGGGCAGGCTGATGGGCGGCTTTCCGGCATCGGTGTGGCGTTTTATCTGGAGCCTTCTGGCGAAGGGTTCGAGACCGCGCGGGTGATCTGGAATGCTGACGGCTCTGTGGCGGTTGCCAGCGGATCGTCGAGCCAGGGCCATGGCCGCGAGACCTCTTATGCCCAGATCGCGGCGGACGTGTTGGAGGTGGCTGCGGATCAAGTGGATGTGGTGCAGGGTGACACCCAAAGCTGCCCTGCCGGGATTGGGGCGGTGGCATCACGGGGAACCTCTGTTGGTGGCAGCGCGGTGTTTGTGGCCTGTGAACGTCTGCGGGCCCGGCGAATGCGCGGCGAGGCATTGCCGATAATTGAGGATGTCAGGTACGAGAATGAGGGGCAGGCGTGGGGGTATGGCGTCTATATTGTGACGGTGGAGGTTGACCGCGACACCGGCGTGGTCTCGATACATGGGGTGACCTGTCTGGACGACGCGGGGCGGGTGGTGAATCCGGCATTTGTGGAAGGCCAGATCCGGGGTGGGTTTGCCCAGGGCTTGGGCGAAGCGATGATGGAGGCGGTGGTTTATGACGATGATGGCCAGTTGTTGACCGGAAGCCTGATGGATTACGCCCTGCCGCGCGCCGCCGACATGCCATCTGTTGACATTCACGCCACCCAACACCCCAGCCCGCTAAATGCGCTTGGGGTGAAAGGTGTGGGCGAAGCCGGCACCATCGGCGCACCGGCGGCGATCCTGAATGCGGTTCTGGATGCCCTTTCGCCATTGGGGGTGCGGGATCTGGATATGCCGCTGACCCCGTGCAAGATCTGGTCGGCCATCCGTGCCGCGGAGGAGGAAAAGTTATGAATTACAGCCGCTTGGACGCGAAAGACTACGCGCGGGAAAATTTCAGGGGCATCTGGGCTGCGTGCCTGAATCCGTGGTGCGGGGATGGCTCCTTTGATGAGGCGGGGTTCCGGTCCAACATCCGCCACTGGATTGATGATCTGTCGATTGCGGGTCTCTTCATTGCGGGCAAACAGGGCGAGTTCTTCGCCATGACGCTGGAGGAGCGGAAGCGGAATATCGAGGTTGCCGTTGATGAATGTGGCACCGTGGCGGGCACGATATTTTCGGCCTCTGACCAGAATTTTGAGACGGTGGTGGACTTGGCGCTTCATGCCCAGGACTGTGGGGCGGACTACGTTGTGATCCACGCGCCGGTGTTACACTTTGTGACGGATCAGGACGAGATTTTATACAATTATTACAAAGCGATATGTGAGCGGGTGGATATCGGAATTGCGATGTGGAGCCATCCCGACAGCGGTTATCTGATGTCGCCGCAGCTCTGTGCGCGGATTGCGGAATTGCCCAATATCGTGGCGATCAAGTACTCGGTTCCCCGGCCAATGTATGCTGAACTGACCCGCTTGGCGGGTGACAAGATCCAGGTCTCAACCGCGTCCGAGGGGGAGTGGCTGGACAATATCGAGGAACTGGGGTGGAGGTTGTACCTGTGTTCCTCGCCGCCGTATCAGCTGCAATCGAAGGTTGATCAGCGGATGAATGAGTATACTCGGTTGGCGTTTGAGGGCCGGTTTGATGACGCGCGGTTGGTGCGCGATAGTCTCAACCCGGTGCGTGAGGCGTTCCAGCGCACCAAACCCGCAGACAAACCGCAGGCCCATGGCAAGTTCTGGCAGGAGTTGCTCGGGCAGGTCGGCGGCCCGGTGCGCCCACCGATGCTGAACCTGAGTGACGCCGAAAAGGCCGCCACCCGTGAGGCGTTTGCGGCCTGTGGGTTACGGGTCTAGGGGCCGGAGCAACCAAGCTGCGCGTGTTTCTACCGGGTCGGTGCATCTGATCGGCCCACGTTTCTACCGGGCCGGTGCATCCAAACGGCCCACGTTTCTACCGGGTCAGGCGATCTTTGTTGCGGCAATACTCAGGCGGTGCGTCGAGGTGTTCGTTTTCCGCCAGCAACTGGGTGCAGGCTTCGGGATCCGTACATCCCCGACACTTCATGACCATGTTCCGAAATTGTTTTGCGGCTGCCGGATCATTTAGATCGAAGCCGTCCCGGTCGGCCATTCCGCTGACAAGATCGGCTGCCTTGGAAAATTTGTTTGCGCGCATAGCGATGGCCCCTGTGCCCTTCATGGATCGTCTGACGATGGGGGCCACGGCGTATCCGTGCCTTGATCCAGATCAATAAATATCCGGCGCGGGTGGGTCTGTCGGCAAGTTTTCCTTTAAAACCAACTGTAATCGCGGGGAGACGCTGGTGTGGGGGTGCCCGCGGATGGCAGCGATCAGGGTGCTCAGCGCTTCACGGGCCTCGCCGCGCGCGTCTTGATCAATCACCGCGTCCAATGTGCCGTCCAGCAGCAGGGCCTTGTTCTGATCGGTCGCTTCGTGGGCCACGATGATGATGTCGTGGTTGCGACCGGCTTCCTTCAGGGCGCGGGATATACCGAGGGTGCCGCCGCCCGCGTTGTAGATCGCAACCACGTCGGGGTGGGTGCCGAGGAGGGCGCGGGTCTCGCCATAAGCGCGGCCCCGATCCTCGCGGCTTTCGCGCAGTTCCAGCAATTGTAACCCGGGGGCCTCTTCGGACAGGATCTGTCGCAGGCCGATCTCCCGTTCCTGGTGGCCCCGGTACCCCATGGAGCCGGCAAAAAACGCCACCTTGCCATCGGGGCGGCGGCCCAGAAACCGGGTGATGACCTGCCCCGCCAACCGCCCGGCGCGCATGTTGTCGATGCCGATGTAGGCCAGTCGCCGCGTGTCAGGCAGGTCAGAGGCAAGGGTCACGACAGGCACACCTCTGGTGGTGACCCGGTGCAGCGCTTCCTGGACCAGCGGGTGGTGCAGCGCCACCACCGCAACGCCCTCGCAGGTGCCCAGATCGTTCAGCGCCGCCGCCATGGTGGTTGGATCAAGGTCGGCGATTTGTGGCAGGCTTAACGTCACGCCGGGCAGGGAGGCCGCCTGGGCAATCAGGTGTTTGCGCAGGTCCGCAATGAAGGAGTTGGTGCCGTGGGGCAGCAGGGCCGCGATGTGGAGATCGGGGCGGGGGGTATCGGCGGTGCGGGGGGTATCTGCGGTCAAATAGCCGATGCGGCGCGCAGCATCGCGCACCAGCCGCCTGGTGCGCTCCGACACGCCGGGGCGGGTGTTCAGGACCCGGTCGACAGTGGCGGTGGAGACTCCGGCGGCTTTGGCCAGGTCAATCAGGGTCGGGCGCATGGAATGATGTGATTTGAGGTGATCATGGATGTTCTTTGGCGCAATTTCCGGGAAAGTGATAGGTTTATCAAGGTTGGCAGGTGGTAATTCCACCTATCCCATCAAAAAGCCTCAGCCTGCAATTGACTCCGATGGCGCGTTTGCGGCTTCATCAAGGGGCAGCACACCCCGAGAGGGCTCATGGCCGTTACATCTACAAATGCGCGACGGGATTATTCGTTGACCGGGCCGGAGTCGGCTCGGGCAGTGGCATTGGGGCTGGCCTCGGCTGAGTGGTATCACACCGAGGTTCCACGCAAGGTGATGAAGGATCTGATGCGCCGCAATGACGCCGTGGCGACCCGTGACACCGCGATTTGGCTGGGGCTGATGGCCCTGAGCGCGCTTGGGGGGGTGCTGACCTGGGGCAGTTGGTGGTCTGTGCCGTTTTTCGCAGTCTACGGAGTGCTTTATGGCTCTGCCTGCGACTCCCGTTGGCATGAATGTGGCCATGGGACGGCGTTTAAGACCCAGTGGAAGAACAATTGGGTTTACGCCATCGCCAGCTTCATGGTGATGCGTAATCCGGTGGCTTGGCGCTGGAGCCACGCGCGCCATCACACCGATACAATCATTGTCGGGCGGGACCCCGAGATCACCTTGATGCGCCCGCCCGATATCACCCGGAAGGTGCTGGCGTTCATTGGCATTCCGAATGTCTTCCAGGATTTCGCCGTTCTGGCGCGACAGGCGGTTGGGCGGCTCTCACCCGGTGAGGCGGAGTATATCCCGGAAAGTGAAGTGGCGAAGGTCACCTGTTGGGCGCGCATTTTTGTGGGTATCCAGGCCGCCGCTGTCCTGGCGGCGCTGCTCAGTTGGTCATTCTTGCCGCTGGTGCTGATCGGGGGGCCGCGGATTTACGGCACCTGGCACATGGTTCTGGTGGGGCTGTTGCAACATGGCGGGCTGGCGGAAGATGTGCTGGATCATCGCCTGAATTCGCGCACCGTCCAGATGAACCCGATCAGCCGCTGGCTGTACTGGAACATGAATTTCCATGTGGAACATCACATGTTCCCGATGGTGCCGTTCCATGGGTTGCCGCGTTTGCATGAGCTGATCAAAGATGATCTGCCGCGCGCCAACCCCTCGATTGCCCACGCCTACCGGGAGATGGTCAGCGCGTTGTTGCGCCAGCGTCATGACCCCGGCCACTACGTGCGCCGTGATTTGCCACCCGGTGCGCGGCCTTACCGGATGGAATTCCATGGCGAAGATGCATTGCCGGAGGTTAAGTGAATGAGCGATTGGGTTGATGTTTGCGCTTTGGATGACGTGGACGAAGAGGACGTGATCCGCTTTGATCACGCCGGGCGCACCTTTGCGGTTTACCGGGACGAAGGCGGCGCGCCGTTTTGCACCGATGGATTGTGTTCTCACGAACAGGTACATCTGGCTGACGGGTTAGTGTTGGATGATGAGGTTGAGTGCCCCAAGCACAATGGGCGTTTCAACTACAAGACCGGGGCGGCGTTGCGCGCGCCTGCCTGTGTGGCCTTGGTGACCTATCCGGCGCGGGTTGAGGGCGGGCGAATTCAGGTGCAGGTATGAATGATCTGACGGGTAAGGTGGTGTTGGTCACCGGGGCTGCGCGGGGCATCGGCGCGGCAATTTCTGCGGCTTGCGGGGCCGCTGGCGCAACTGTTGTCGGTGTGGACCGGGAGCATTTACCGGGAGGGATTGTTGCCGATCTGGCGGAGGCGGGTGCACCCGCGCAGGTGATGGCCGAGGCGCTGTCACGGGTGGGGCAGATAGATGGGCTGGTGAATGCGGCGGGGATCACCACACGGGCGTCGTTTCTGGACGCCGATACCGCTGGGTTCGATCGGATGATCGCGGTGAACCTGCGGGCGCCGTTTTTCCTGATGGCACAGGTGATCGGGCATTTGCGGGGCCGCGGGGCCGGTGGTGGAATCGTGAATATCCAAAGTATGCACGTCCATTGTGGTGCGCCTGATCTGGCGATTTATTCGGCCGCCAAGGCTGGCTTGCAGACCCTGACAAAAAACGCGGCGCACGCCCATATGGCGGATGGAATTCGGGTGAATGGGATCAACCTCGGCTGGGTGGCAACCGGCACCGAGCGGGCCTTGCAAGACGGGAAAAACGGGCCGGGTTGGCTGGACGCGCAGGCGGCGGCGCAGCCCCTGGGGCGCCTCGTAAGCGCTGAGGAATGTGCGGCGCAGGTTGTCTGGATGTTATCGGATGCATCTGCCCCAATGTCTGGCGTGAACCTTGACCTGGAGCAATGGATTGCCGGAGCGCCGAAAGCGGTGCCCTAAGGTGGCGGCGCCGTGGAGGCCCGCACCGCAAGCTCCACCGGCAGAAGCTCCTCCACCGGCGCGGCGCTTGCGGGGCCGCTGAGGCGCTCCAGCAGGCGCGCGGCGGCGGTGCGGCCAAGGCGCACCCGATCTTGCCGGATCGTGGTCAGGGCGGGGACATAATATTCCGACATATCAATATCATCGAAGCCCACAACCGAGATATCTTGCGGCACCCGCACCCCCCCCGCCTGCAATCCGGCGATCAGCCCGAAGGCCACCATATCGGCGGCACAGAACACCGCTGTCGGGCGGTCGCGCATGGCGAGGATCTTAATCGCCGCATCCCGACCTGACTCAAGTGAGAAGTCACCCCGGATGATCCAGTCTTCACGGGCGGGCAGGCCGAGGCGGGCCCGTTCCTCGGTCATGCCACGGCGGCGCACCCCGGTCAGGACGTTGCCTTTCGGGCCGGTGACATGGGCAATTTTTCGGTGACCCAGATCATGTAAGTGACGGATCGCCAGCCGTGCGCCTTCGGCATTGTCGGACTGGACCGAGGGGAAGGCGTACCCCTCCACCCACTCACAGGCAAAGACAATTCGGCCATCCACACCCTGCGCCCGGCACTCGTCCAGGGATGTGGGGGTGAGGCCGCCATCAAGGGAAATAACCCCGTCGATGCGCCCCCCGGTGAAGTTGCCGGCAAGCTCGCCCTCGGGCAGGGGGCGGCTTTCAGTGTCAGCGATCAGCACCGCATAATCGCTCCGCGCAAACCCGTCCGAGATGCCCTGCAAGATCTCGGAATAAAACGGTTTGCCGAGGTTTGGCACCAGGATCAGAACTGCGCCTGCGCGCTGCATCCGCAGGTTCCGCGCCGCCTGATTGACCCGGTAGCCGGTGGATTTCACCGCCTCCAGCACCACGCTGCGGGTGGCGTCCGACAACAGGCCGGGGTTGGACAACGCCCGGCTGACCGTCGCGGTCGACACGTTGGCGGCTTGAGCCACATCCTGGATGGTTGCGCTTTTGGGGACCATGGGGCGGATCGGACCTCGGGTGACTTAGGTGACTCGGGTGAACCAGATGGCTCGGGTGAATTGTGTCTTGACTCGAAACTCGTGATTGTTCGAGTATGTAATCGATTTCATAGATCACAAAGCAGAAAATCTGCGGGGCTGGAATCGAACGACAAGGGGGGATGCGGTGCCAAGCCGTTCCACAACATGAGCGCCAAGATGCGCCATGATTTCACCGGAGCGCAGGTTCTGGTGGTTGGTGCCAGCCGTGGCGGCATCGGCGCGGCGATTGCGCGCGGGTTCCGGGATGCGGGCGCTGTGGTGCAGATTACCGGGGTCGAGGAGGCTCCGACGCCGGATGATGGCTTCGCGTACACCCAGCTCGATGTGACCGACACCCGCGCCGTGCGGGCGTTTGCCAGCAGGTTTGAGCGCTTGGATGTTCTGGTCAATGGCGCCGCCATCACCCGGCGGGGTGAGGAGATGGACCCGGAGTTCTTCGCCCATGTGTTGAACGTGAACCTTGTGGGGTCGCTGCGCTGCGCGGAGGCATTGCAGGATGCGTTGAAAGGCGGGTCAGCAAGTGGGCCGGGGAGTGGGTCAGCAAGTCGGCTGGCAAGTGGGCCGGGGAGTCGGCTGGCGGGGGGAAGCGTGATCAATGTGGCGTCAATGTATGCCCGTTTTGGCTCACCTCTGAACCCGGCATATGGCGCCTCCAAGGCGGGGGTGGAGCAGATGACAAAATCCCTTGCCATCGCATGGGCTGGTGACGGTATCCGGGTCAACGCCATCGCGCCGGGTTTCATTGTGACCGAGCAATCGGCCGCCGCGCGACGTGACGGTGGGTTCACCAAAAACATTGAGGCGCGCACCCCCATGGGGCGCTGGGGCCAACCCGAGGATATCGCAGGTGTGGCGTTGTTTCTGGCCAGTGACGCGGCAGGGTTCATCACCGGGGCGACGATCCCGGTGGACGGGGGGTATTCGGTTGTTTGATCGGTCACCGGGCAGAGCCACATGACAGATTTCACCAGCATTGGCGCGGCGGTGATCGGCACCGGATTCATCGGCACAATCCACACCCAGGCCCTGCGTCGGCTGGGGGTTCAGGTGCGCGGTGTGTTGGGCTCAAGCGCTGAGCGCGGGGCTTTGCGGGCGGCTGAAATCGGGGTGCCCAAGGCGTATGCCGATCTCGATCAGGTGTTGGCGGATGACGGTGTGGACGTGGTGCATGTGACCTCACCCAACCATGCCCACTACGGGCAGGTGAAGGCGATCTTGTTGGCCGGAAAACACGTGATCTGTGAAAAGCCGTTGGCGATGACATCGGTTGAGTCAGCGGAGATGGTCAGGATCGCGCGCGCCTCCGGCAAGGTTGCGGCGGTGTGTTACAACATCCGCTTTTATCCACTGAACCAGCAGGCCTATGGCATGGTCAAGGCAGGTGAGTTGGGGGATATCCGATTCATCAGCGGCCATTACCATCAGGATTGGTTGGCGCAGGACACGGACTGGAATTGGCGCTTGCTGGCGGAACAGGGCGGCGCGCTGCGCTCCGTGGGTGACATCGGCACCCATTGGGTGGACCTGACCAGCTTTATAACCGGCCTGAAGGCCGAGGCGGTGATGGCAGAACTGGCAACGTTTATCCCCAAACGCGCCCGGCCTGTCGGGCCGGTTGAGACGTTTTCCACAACAGCGGGTGAGACAGCAGCGGGTGAGACGGAGACCGTTGAGATTACCACCGACGACGCCGCGATGATTATGATCCGGTATCGCGGTGGCGCGCGGGGGGTGATGTCCACGTCGCAGATCAACATTGGCCGCAAGAACGCGCTGAAATGGGATGTGGCGGGGGCGAAGGCGTCAGCCGCGTGGGACAGCGAAACGCCGGACCACCTGTTCATCGGCCACCGCGACCGCGCCAATGAAACGCTGATGCGCGATTTCACCTTGATGAACCAGGAGGGTGTGGCTGCGGCTGCGCTGCCGCCGGGCCATGTGGAGGGCTTTGCGGATTCGTTCTTCAACTTCTTCCGCGCGGTTTACGCCGATGTGGCGGCGGGCGGGCGGCAGGACGGCGCCACATGGGCCACGTTTGAGGATGGCGATTACGAGATGCGGTTTTGCGATGCAGTTTTGATCTCGGCCCGCGAAGGGCGCTGGGTTCGACTGGATGAGGTTGGAGGTGATCCATGCAGCTAGGAATATTAACCGCTCCGTTTGAAGATCTGGACCTGATGCAGGTTGCGTCATGGGCCGGTGCAAACGGGTTTTCGGCGATCGAGGTCGCGTGCTGGCCTGCATCTGGCGCTGAAAAGCGGCGCTATGCGGGGACGTCACATATCAATGTGGACGGGATATCAGCGGCGCAAGGGGCCGAGATTACGGCGGCTCTGGCGGAACAGGGTATCTCGATTTCCGGGTTTGGGTACTATCCCAATCCGCTGCACGCGGACGCAGATCACCGGGACCAGGTGATTGGCCATCTGATGAAGGTGATCAGCGCCGCGGGCACCATGGGGGTGCCGGTTGTGAACACCTTTGTTGGCGGCAATCGCACGCTAAATGTGGATGAGAACTGGAGCCGGGCGGTGGAGATTTTCGCGCCGATTGTCACCCATGCCAAGGCCAGCGGTGTGCGCCTGTGCTTCGAGAATTGCCCGATGATCTTCAGTTATGACGAATGGCCGGGGGGGCACAATATTGCGTATTCACCGCGCATTTGGCGCCGGATTTTCGAGCAGTGGGGTGACGCGGTCGGGATGAATTTCGACCCGTCGCACCTGATCTGGCAATTCATCGACCAGACCCGGTTCATCAAGGAATTCGGGCCACAGATGGCCCATGTCCATGCCAAGGACGTGATGGTGGACCGCGACGGGCTTTATGAAAACGGCACCATGTCAACCGGAATGGGCTGGCAAATCCCGCGTCTGTGCGGACTTGGCGACGTGGATTGGAGCGACTTTTTCTCGGGCCTTTACCGGGCTGGATACGACGGCCCGGTGATTATCGAACATGAGGACCGGGATTTTGAGGGCACGCAGGACCACGTGAAACGTGGCTTCCTTCTCGCCCGTGATGTGTTGGCGCCCTACATTAAGTAGGCGCTGTAACAATATGATTATATACAACTAAACCGGGAGAAAAGACCATGAAAAGACTTCTTACAACAGCCGCCGCGCTGGCGATGATGACACCGGCGGCATATGCCGACGGGCACCAGAACTTCACCATCGGTGTGTCCAATACGGTGCAGGGCAATGGCTGGCGCGAGCAGATGATCTGCGCCATGCGGGCGCAGGCCGCGATGGAGGGGGATGTGGGGCAGCTGATTGTGGCGCACCGCAACACCGACGCAGCGGGCCAGTTGGAGGACCTCAACAACCTGATTGAGGCCGGCGTTGATGCGATTGTCCTGAATCCGGCGAACCCGGACGCGTTGAACTCCGCTTTGGATGCCGCGATTGCGGCGGGCATTGTTGTGGTGGCTGTGGATGCGGGGGTGACGGCAGAAGGCGCATATATCCTGTCCAACAATCAGGAAGAATACGCCTACCTCGGGGCGCGGTGGTTGTTTGAACAGATCGGCGGCGAAGGTGAGGTTGTCTACATGCGCGGCATCGCCGGTGTGTCGGCGGATACGGATCGTGACAACGGCTTCCAGCGGGCGCTGGCGGAATTCCCCGGTGTGACGATTGTACATGAGGTTTTCACCGGCTGGCAGCAGGACCAAGGCAAGCAGCAGATGTTTGACTTCCTGGCCACGGGGATCCCGTTTGACGGCGTCTGGACGTCGGGTATCGACAACGTGATCGTGGATGCGTTTGTGGAAAGCGGCGCGCCGCTGGTCCCGATTGTGGGCGCGGATAACGCGGGGTTTGTGCAGTATCTGTCCGAGGTCGAGGGCCTGATCGGTGCGGCGGTGACCAACCCCGGATCCGTTGGTGGCGCGGGCATCGCGCTGGCGGTGGATATCCTGAACGGCAACGCGCCGGCGGAAACAACGGTTCTGGTGGATCCGGTGTTGTGGGAGAACACAACCGAGGAAGGCCGCGCGATCATTGCGGGTGCCCAGAACCCTGATCTTGACCCGGAATGGCCGGTCTCGGTCTCGATCCCCGGTTGGACCGATTACTCGATGGAGCAGATCATCGCCTGTGAGGGTTGATCCGGCGGGTCGGCAAAACACCTTGTTTTGCCCAGTGCTGACGTTCTGACAATCTGCCCCCCGCGTGTCAAAATGCGGGGGGCAGCCAAGAAACCAAATGAAATTCAGAGGCTTCATGGGCAACCCGGATAAAACTGCGCTGTTGGACGCCACCGGCGTCGCCAAAAGTTTCGGCGCGGTGCGGGCGTTGACCGATGCCAGCCTCCATGTGGCGCGGGGTGAGGTTGTCGCCCTGATGGGCGCAAACGGTGCCGGTAAATCGACGTTTGTAAAGATCCTGACCGGCGTTTTGCGGCCTGATGCGGGCCGGGTGCTGATCCGGGGAGAGGTGGCGCGTGTCGGCTCCCCTGCGCAGGCGCGGCGCTCCGGCCTTGTGCCGGTGTATCAGGAGCCGTCGCTGATCCCTGACCTCGACGTTGCGGACAATTTGCGCCTTGGCGACACGCCACCGGAGGCGTTCCTGCATTGGGTAAATGAACTGGGGATCAACGGCTTACGTCTGGACGACATGATCGCGGATCTGCCGTTGGCGACGTTACGGATCCTCGATCTGGCGCGGGCTTTGGCCAGTGAGCCGGATGTATTGCTGCTTGATGAGATGACCGCTGCCTTGCCCACCGATCTGGTGGAAAACGTACTGCGTGTGGTCCGGGGCCAAGCGGATGAGGGGCGCGGGGTGATCTATATTTCGCACCGCTTCACCGAAATTTCCGAACTGTGTGACCGCGCCACAGTGCTGCGTGACGGCATGACCGTTGGTGATCTGAAGATCGAGCCGGTGGAAGACCGCTGTGTCGAGATGATGCTGGGGGCGAAGATTGATCTGGGGGCGCGTGATCAGGGAGAGGCGCAGATCAACCGGGGCAAGCCGCGCCTGCGGGTGCGCAACATCGCAGTGGCGCCGAAGGTGAGTGACGTGTCGTTTGAGCTGTATCCCGGCGAAGTGCTGGGTGTTGTGGCCCTGGAAGGGCAGGGTCAGGATGAGGTGTTCGACGTGCTGTCAGGCTTTCGTCGCGCCACTGGCGGCACCCTGGAGGTCAACGGCGAGGTGATGAGTTTTGGCCACCCCGGTGATGCCATCGCGGCGGGGTTGACGTTTGTGCCCGGTGACCGGGCCGAGGCGTTATTACGTGAGCGATCAGTGCGCGAAAACATTGCGCTGCCGTTCTCTGCCCGCCTGCGCGATTGGGGACCGTTGAAGGGCCGCCACGAGAAGGCACGGGTGGATTACGCCATCGAAAAACTACAGATCGACACCCGCGCGCAGGGGGAGGTGCAGCGGCTATCGGGGGGCAACCAGCAGAAGGTGACCATCGGGCGCTGGCTGGCCCACGGGGTGCAGACGTTGTTGCTGTTTGACCCGACGCGGGGCATCGACGTGCGCACCAAGCGGCAGATTTATCCGCTGGTGCGGGAGTTGGCTGAGCAGGGCGCGGCGGTGCTGTATTACACCTCGGAGCTGGGCGAAATCCAACTGGCCTGTGACCGGGCTGTGGTGATTTTCAATGGCCGCGTTGTTGCTGTGATTGAGGCCGCAGATGCCACGGAAGAGGTTTTGATGCGGGCGGCTTATGGGCTGACCGAAGAGCGGGTTGCGTCATGAGCCGCCTGATACAAAAGAACGCCTGGAGCCTTGGTTTGCTGCTGTTATTGGGCGCGTTGCTGATCACCACCAAAGTGATCCAACCAAACTTTGGCGCAACCGGGCTGGAAAGCCTCGCACGGTCGGCTTTGCCGTTTGCGTTTGCAACGGCGGCCATGGCGATAGTGGTGATTGCGGGGGGGATTGACCTGTCGATCGCCTCGATGATGTCGGTCTGCGGCGTGACAGCGGCGGTGCTGATGCAACACATGGGTGCGGTGCCAGCGGTGGCGATCACCCTGTGTGTGGGCGGCGCGATGGGCGCGATCAACGGCGGGTTGATTGTTCTCACCAAGGTGCCCGATATTGTGGTGACCCTGGCGATGCTGTTTGTCTGGGAAGGGGTGGCGCTGCTGATCCTGACCTCACCCGGCGGCAATGTCAGTGACGGCTTGCGCAGCCTGATTTCGGGCGCGTTGATCCCCGGCGTCCCCAATGCGCTGATCTTCATGGTGGTGGCGGTT
>JAESTV010000157.1 GCA_016763475.1 Roseicyclus sp. | reverse complement strand
GACGGTGCGCGATACATCTCCCGTGCGCTTGATCACCTCGGCTGGCGGCCCGGTGACCGCATTTGCCCGTTGGGTGGTCTTGCGCCTTTCTATGGCCCCTACCTCGCGCCGGACATCTCAGCCCATATGAGCAAGCCGGAAGGCACCGCCCTTGATGGCGCGCTAAGCCTTGCAGCCCAGATGACGCACGTGAGGGAGCCCGCATGAATATCGCCAAATATCTACGCGACGCGCCCGCCATCGAATCCGGCAATGGCCCACGCTACATGCAGCTGCGCGAACGGTTAAGCGACGCAATTGGCTCGGGCGTTCTAGCGCCCGGCAGCGCATTGCCATCCGAGCGCGAGATCGGAAACCTCACCGACCTGTCCCGTGTGACAGTCCGCAAGGCGATCCAGGCCCTGGTTGAAACCGGCGATATCGTGCAACGTCAGGGCTCGGGATCTTTCGTGACCGAACGGGCCGAGCGGTTGCAGCAATCCCTATCCCATCTGACATCATTTTCCGAGGATATGGCGCGCCGCGGCATGACAACCTCGGTTCGAATGCTGGAGCAAAGCGTTTGCCTGCCGTCCCCTGATGAGATTGCCGCCCTTGGCTTGGCGGACGGTGAATCCGTCTCGCGGCTGGCGCGTCTGCGGATGGCTGATGATCGGCCGCTGGCAATTGAACGTGCGTCTCTGCCAGTTGATATCCTGCCGAATCCCGTTGAAGTGACGGCCTCCCTCTATGACGTGTTGGAGCGTCACAATTGCCGCCCAATCCGGGCGATCCAGAAAATCTCAGCGATCAATCTGGAAGACGACGATGCCAGCCTTCTTGGGGTGCCGATCGGCGCTGCGGGTTTGCGGATCGAACGCCGGTCCTTCCTGACCTCAGGCCGGGTCGCCGAATTCACCAAATCCATCTATCGCGGTGACGCCTACGATTTCGTAGCCGAGCTGCGCCTTTAGGAAAGCTGCCAGACATGAATACCCCGATCACTCAAATGCGCCAGGAGGTTCTGGAAATCCCCAGCGCGGTTGAACGGCTGCTATCCAGGGGCACATCTGCCATTGCGGACATCGCCCGCGCCGCCGCCGCAACTGATCCGCGGTTCGCCGTCACCGTTGCGCGCGGATCATCGGACCACGCCTGCACGTTCCTGAAATACGCGTTTGAGCTGGAGCTGGGCCTGCCGGTTGCGTCCATCGGACCGTCGGTGGCCTCAATCTATGGCGCGAAACTGAATTTGGCGCAGTCGGTCAG
Organism: Roseicyclus sp.; assembly: GCA_016763475.1. GTDB lineage: Bacteria > Pseudomonadota > Alphaproteobacteria > Rhodobacterales > Rhodobacteraceae > Gymnodinialimonas. Next base: position 12,593 of record JAESTV010000157.1, on the reverse strand, counting down.
CCTCTCGGTGTCACAATCGGGGAGAAGCCCCGACATCGTCGCCATGACCCGGTCAGCCACACAAAGTGGCAGCTTCACCGTGGCAATTACCAACGATGCAACGTCGCCGCTGTCAGAGGCCGCCAGCCATACTATCGACATCCACGCCGGGCCTGAACGCAGCGTTGCCGCGACAAAAACCTTTGTGACATCCGCCGTGGCGGGCCTGATCCTGCTGGCGGAGTGGAAAGGCGACGACGTGTTGCGCGCCGCCCTCAAGGCGTTACCCGAGCAATTGTCGCGCGCCGCTGAACTTGATTGGCCAGAGTTGCGCGGCGTCATTGGGCAGGCGTCGTCGCTGTTTACCCTGGGGCGCGGGCCAGCTTGGGCGATCTCGAATGAGGCGGCGCTGAAATTCAAGGAAACCTGTCAGATCCACGCCGAAAGCTATTCCTCTGCCGAGGTGCTGCATGGCCCGGTTTCCATTGTTGGCACGGATTTTCCGATCCTGTGTTTCGCCAGCGCTGACGCGGCAGAGGCATCGGTGGTTGACGTCGCAGACCAAATCGCCGCCAAGGGTGCCCGCGTTTTTGTGACCTCAAAGCAGGCCCGAGCGGCACATCATCTTCCTCATGTGCGCACGGACCATGGCCTGACCGACCCGCTGGCGCTGATTGTGTCGTTTTATGCGATGATCGAAAAGGTCGCCGGTGAACGAGGGGTGGACCCCGACGCGCCGCGACACCTAAAGAAAGTGACGGAAACCGTATGAGTGCAGCGATAATCGCATTCACCGGGGCCGATATCTTCGACGGAGAGACGCGCCATGCAGGGCACGCCCTTGTTGTGTCCGGGGCGCGGGTGGACCGGGTTGTGCCAGACGCCGAGGTGGGCGACGGGATCGACGTCATCCGCCTTGACGGCGGGCTGCTCTGCCCCGGCTTTGTGGATCTGCAAGTCAACGGCGGTGGCGGCGTGATGTTCAACGACACCCAAAGCGTCGCGACGTTGCGGGTGATGGCGGCGGCCCATGCCGGGTTGGGGGCCACGTCTATCCTGCCCACGCTGATCACCGACACGCCGGAGCGGACCGAACGCGCCATCGACGCGGTGGCCGCCGCGATAGAGCAAGGCGTGGACGGCATCATCGGCCTGCATCTGGAGGGGCCGCATCTGTCGATCCCACGGAAAGGCGCCCACGACCCTGCCCTGATCCGGGCAATGAATGACGCGGACATGAACCGCCTTCTGGATGCGGCCAAACGCTTGCCGATGTTAAAAATCACTCTTGCGCCTGAAACCGTGACACCGGACCAGATCGCCACGTTACGACGCGCAGGTGTGGTGATCTCCCTCGGCCACAGCGATGCGTCTTTTGCAATCTGCCAAGCGGCGGCTGAAGCTGGTGCCAGTTGTGTCACCCACCTGTTCAACGCGATGAGCCAGCTTGGCAATCGTGAACCGGGCCTTGTTGGCGCGGCGTTGACCCTTGGCGGCCTGTCAGCGGGCCTGATTGCGGACGGAATCCATGTGCATCCCGCCTCCGTCAAGGCCGCATTAGCGGCGAAATGTGGACCGGGGAAAGTGTTTCTGGTCAGCGACGCGATGGCCGTCGCGGGCTGCGATGACACGGAGTTCCTGCTGAACGGGCGCCGGGTCATTCGGTATGATCACCGCCTGACGCTGGAAGATGGCACCTTGGCCGGGGCCGATCTGGATCTGCTGACGGCGGTGCGCAACATTACAACGTGGGGTGCCGCCTCTGAGGATCAGGCATTGTCGATGGCCACGTCCCGCCCTGCGGCGCTCTGCCCTGACGGCGCCGGTATTGGACGGCTGGTCGCCGGAGCACGCGCCGATATCCTCCACATCAAGCCGGATCAACCCAAATGCTCTGCCATCTGGCATGCCGGGCAGCGCATCGTCTGACCTACCAGGTAACCGCCATTTCCTTTGGAGCGGCGTCGCAATCGCGGCCATACGTCAAGGGGTTACAACCTCGATCCCCGCCTCTGTCAGCATCTGCCGAGAGACCTGAAAGCTGTAATCCAGCGCCCCGTCAGCCTCGGGGATCGGCGGGCTTACAACCCGCGCAATTCCGCATTGGATAATCGCCCGCCCGCAATCAGCGCAGGGAAAGCGATTTACGTAGATCGTGCAACCCTGCAACGGAACGCCAATGCGGGCCGCGTTGTAGATCGCATTGCGTTCAGCATGTTCACCCCAGAAAAACTTCTCGCCACTGCTGCGGTCAAACCGCGCCTCGTCCGCATCGGACACGCCGCGCGGCAGGCCGTTATACCCCGTCGCGCGCACTTCCTGCCCGTCAGGTCCGACGATGACGCACCCTACGTGACGATCTCGATCCTCGGACCACGAAGCCACGTGATCACACAGCCCCATGAAACGCGCCGTCCAGATTGTATCATCAGCCATCACCCTACCCCGAGAACACGTATGAGGTTTTGACAATTGTGTAGAACTCAGCGGCGAAGCTGCCTTGTTCCCGTGGCCCAAAGCTGGATCCTTTCCGGCCCCCAAACGGTACGTGGTAATCCACACCTGCCGTAGGCAAGTTGACCATCAACATGCCTGCCTGCGCCCGGCGCCGATACTCCCGTGCCGATTTCAGGCTGGTGGTGCAGATCCCTGACGAAAGGCCAAATTCGGTATCATTGGCCACTGTGATCGCCTGCTCCAGATCGCCAACCTTGATGACCGAGGCCGTGGGCCCGAAAATCTCTTCCCGGTTGATCCGCATGTCATTGGTGGTGCCAAGGAACAACGCGGGCGCCTGGAAGAAGCCGGGAGTGGCAAGATTCAGACGTTCCCCGCCAATCACTTCTGCCGCCTCTTGTTTGGCAAGGTCGATGTATTTCAGGTTGGAGGTGAGTTGCTTTTCATCCACCACAGGCCCGATCTGAGTCGCAGCATCCAACGGGTCACCCACTTTCAACGCCGTCATCGCAGCGGTCAATTTCTCGACAAAGGCGTCATGGATACCGGACTGCACAATCAACCGCGACGACGCAGTACAGCGTTGCCCGGTGGAGAAGAACGCGCCGTTCAGGCACGCACCCACCGCCACATCCATATCCGCATCATCCATTACCACCATGGGGTTTTTGCCCCCCATCTCCAGCTGCAACTTCTTGCGCAAGCGTCCGCAAATCTCCGCCAGGCGGTTGCCGACTTCAACTGAGCCGGTGAAGGAAATCGCCCCCACATCCGGATGGTTGACCAATGCCTCCCCCACCACCGAACCGCGCCCATAAACCAGGTTGAAGACACCCGGCGGGCAGCCGTTTTCGTTTAACAGCCTGGCAATGATCTGTGCGCAGGCCGGTGTCAGGTCCGCAGGTTTCAGCACCACACAATTGCCGAATGCCAGTGCGGGCGCGGTTTTCCACGCCGGGATCGCGATGGGGAAATTCCACGGCGTTATCAGGCCAACAATACCCACCGGCTCTCGTGTGACCTCAATGTCGATGTCTGGCCGGACCGAGGGGTGAAGTTGCCCACCCAATCGCAGCGCCTCGCCGGCGAAAAACTTGAACACCTGGCTCGCGCGGCCCACTTCGCCGATGGCCTCAGGCAGGGTTTTCCCTTCTTCGCGCGCAAGGGTGCGCCCGTATTCCTCTGCGTTTGCACCCAATGCGTTGCCAACCGCGGCCAGCACGTCATGGCGCACTTGTGGGGAGGCCGCCGCCCATCCGGGTGCCGCGCGTTTCGCGGCGGCCACCGCCTGATCCACGGCGCTTGCATCCCCATAGGAGAATTCTGCAATCACCTCATCGGTGTTGGCCGGGTTGATATCGGGCTGGAAGTTGCCAAAGTCGGCCCACTGGCCGTCGATCAGGGACAGGTATTGTTTCATTTTGGGTCCGGCAGTTAGGGGCCGGTCAAAGCCGTTTCAAGATCACGCGCCGCGCCTTCGGGCAGCGGCAAGAAGGGGGGGACAGTGTTGCGCCACCGGGCATCACTTGTGCGATGGCTCACCATATGTTTGACGCTCGGGATCAGGTTTGGCCCGGTGATCGCCGCACGTTGGCGGCTGATCTCTTCCGTAAGATTTGAGGCGGCATCAGCACCCATGTTCCAGACCTGCGCACAAAGCGGCGCCGTGACGTTCACACTGGCCGAGATACAGCCCGCGAACCCATCCGCGCGGGCGTGGTGGAGAACCGTCTCGCTGCTTGGAAACACCCGGAGTGTCGCATTCACCGCCACAACCGCGCGGGCATACTCCAGATCACCTGAGCTGTCCTTGATACCGGTGAACCGCGTCGGGTGCCGATGTGACAGCTCTGCAATCACCGCAACCGGAATGCCGAGGCCGGTCAACTGCGGGAAATTGTAAAAGTATATCTGGATCGCGCGGGACCCAAGCGCCTCGTGCAACGCAGTATACCACGTGATCAACCCGGCGGCGCTGACCGGTTTGTAGTAATACGGCGGCAGGACCAACGCCACGCCATACCCCAGATCATCTGCGGCAATCGTCAGCGAAATCGTCTCTGCCAATGACGGCGTGCCTGTCCCGACCATCAGCCGGTCCATCGGACAAGCCGCTGCCGCCCATTCCATCACAACCCGCCGCGTATCCATGTCGAACGAATTCGCCTCCCCGGTTGACCCCAGAATGTTCAACCCGTCGCAGCCATTCGCCAGCGCCCATTCACAATGCTCCACATACAGCCCCCTCAACGGCGCGCAGGCGCTGTCCACAGGTGTCGGCACCGCTGCAATAATCCCGTCCATCAACTCAATTCCTTTTCTTTGGATGCTTCGGTGGCCATTTCAGCCAGAGCAGGCGGGTCGCGCAAGGGCGCCATACCCTTGGACCAGCCACCCGGCTCATTTACCGTTCCATCCGGCAATTGGAACACCGCTGTGTTCAACTGCGCGTAGGCCTCTTCGCCTTCAGGCACCTCGTCGTCATAGCGGATCGCATCCACTGGGCAGATGCTTTCACACATGCCGCATTCGATGCATTCGGTTGGGTGGATGTAAAACATCCGCTCACCCTCATAGATGCAATCAACCGGGCAGGATGTGGTGCAAATCCCGTCTTTCAGGTCAACACAGGCGCTGAGAATGACAAGCGTCATTGGTGGCTATTTCCCCCGCCAAACCGGGGCTCGCTTCTCGCGGAACGCTCTCACGCCTTCATCGGAGTCGGCAGAGTTCAACGCCGCCACAAGCTCAGGCGTGTGGTGTTCATAAGCCCCGTGAAACGGCAAATGTGTGCTCTGGCGCGCAACGGCCTTGATCGCCCGAAGGCTAAGGGGGGCGCTTGCAAGGATATCCGCAACCCAGCGGTCAACTTCCGCGTCCAGCTCCGCAAAAGGGACAACCCCATTCAGCAGGCCATAACGCTGCATCTCAAGCGCCGGGACCATACGACCGGTCATCATCATACCCATGGCGATATTGCGGGGGATCAGGCGCGGTAACATCACCATGCCGCCATCCAGCGGCACCCGCCCCACCTTTGCCTCAGGCAACGCAAACCGCGCCGTGTCAGCGGCAATCACGATATCGCAGCCAAGAACCATTTCCAGCCCGCCACCAAGCGCCAGCCCGTTCACCCGCGCGATCACCGGGGTGGACATCTGACGCAGCGAGATGCCGCGATATCCGTCATGGCTGAGGCGGGTCCAGTATTCGACCCCGGACATGCCGCTATCGTCCTTCAGGTCCGCGCCGGCACTAAACGCACGCTCGCCGGTTCCGGTCAGAACGGCGCAGCGGATATCGGGATTGGCCTCGACCTCATCCCATATCTCACCCAACTGCCGATGGGTGGCCACGTCGATTGCGTTCATCCGCTCAGGCCGGTCAATTGTGACCCGCGCGACGTGATCCTTGATATCGAAAATGACGCTCATTCAGCAGCCTCGGTGCGAAGCCGCTGCGCCAGCTCCTGCAGGACCTCGTTTGTGTGCTCGCCCAGCCGCGGCGGCGGATGGCGTACACTCATCGGGGCGGCGCTCAGATGTACCGGTGAGCCCACTAGCGTGATCTCACCAAGCACCGGATGATCCATGGGGCACAACATGCCGTTGATCTCCGTCTGTGGATCAGCCAGCGCGTCCCCAAGGGAACGGACCGGCGCACACAGCAGATCAACCGCCTCCAGCCGGTCCAGCCAATAGGCGGAGGAATTGCTGGCAAGCACACCCCGGAATGTCTCTTGCAGGAACGCTTTGTTGGCCCGTTGAATACTCAGCGTCGGATATTCCGGCGACAGATCGTCGATCTGCAACGCGGTGCAAATATCCTGCAATGGGTTCGCCTTGAATGCTCCCACCATCACAATCGCCCCGTCAGCTGTGTCGAACACACCCGTTAGCGGCATCGCGGCCCAATTCAGCACCTCGCGGTGCTTGGACCATTGTGCGGCTTCCTGCATCTGCATTGCGATCATACTGTCGTAAAGCGACACCCCGACTTGCTGGCCAACCCCGGTCTTCTCTCGCATCAATAATGCCGCCATGATGCCCTGAACCAGATGCATACCAGCGGAGTAGTCGCACAGCGTCGTGGGGTAGATCGACTTCGGGATCGAGGCATCCTGCGTTTTCTCCATCACGCCGGTCATTGCCTGGGCCAGCACATCCTGCCCACCCTTGTGGGTGTACGGCCCTGTGGGTCCAAACCCGGTTCCGCTTGCGCAGATGATCCGTGGGTTAAGTGCGCTCAAGGCGTCGTAACCAAACCCCAGCCGGTCCATCACTCCGGCGCGAAAATTGTCCACAACCACATCTGCCGTTTTGATAAGGTCCAGCGCCGCTTGGCGGCCCTCGTCGGATTTGGTGTCCAACGTGACCGAGCGTTTGTTGCGGTTGAGCGAGGCAAAGACAGCGTTGTTCATCGCCTCTTCGCTGCGCTCCCCATAAAAAGAGCGGCTCAGGTCACCTACGCCGGGGCGCTCAATCTTGATCACATCAGCCCCAAAATCCCCAAGCATCTGTGTGCAGCAGGGCCCAAGCATCACTTGGGTGAAGTCGATGATTCTGACGCCGCTAAGCGGCATAACTGCATCTGTCATTGGTTCTGCCTCTGGTTATTCTGCCGCAACCGGATCTTCGATCAGGGCGTTGGCGGAGGGCACATCACCGGGATCAGCCCCTTGAGCGCGCATCTGTTTCTGGATCGCTTTGTGATCAACGTCGCGCAGCGCCTTGTTACCTTCCAGCGCCAGATGGGCGGCGATGCCGGCGGCTTCCCCCTGCGCCATACACGGCGGGATTTCGCGGCTCATTTTCTGGGCGTCGCTATCGACCGAATAATGCCGTCCGGCGACGATCAGGTTGTCGATTCCTTTGGGCAAAAGCGCCCGATAAGGCGTGTAGTAGTCGCGGCCACGGCACACCGTATCCTCAAAGTAGCGACGGGATTTCACGTCATCTTTGCTGACCACATATTCGCCCTGCAACAGGCGAGTCTGTCGGATGCCCATCTGCTCAGCCGCGCCCAACATCTTGGCGTTCTCAAAGCCAGGGATGTTTTCTCGCGCAAAATGCAGCAGGTTCATCATCCGCTCGCGGCCCTCGTATTCGGCGGCGACCATGTCTGTCACGGAGATCCCGTCATACCCCGGCATATGTGGGCAATTACACCAGACAATCCCCGGCAGCGGCGTCTTCAGCCACCACATGCCCCAGGCTCCGCCGATGGCGCGGCGCGCCTGGCGGTCAAGTTTCTTGAATTCCTCCGGCTCGGCGAACTCAAAGGTGATCGCCTTTTCTGTATCCACATCACACAGCCGGAATACAGTGGTCACGATATACTGCCCATCGGTGTACTCTGCGCCTGCGGCCTTGCCGACATCCAGATCACCCGTCGAATCCACCACGTACCTCGCGCGGATAACCTGACGGCCTTCTTTGGTCTGAGCGATCACACCGGCGATACGCCCGCCTTCCATAAGCACGTCCGAAAACCAGCTGTGGGTGCGCAGGTTCACATCCGCTTCCCGCACCATATCAAGGCTCACACGTTTCCAGGTGTCCGGGTCAAACGCCACCGCATGAATGATCGGCTGCGGCGTCATCGCCTTGTGAAAATCTATGCAGCCCCACCGGGACCATTTCTTCCACATCTCCCAGTTGGTCTGACACTCCGCCGACGGCGGATAGACCGCACCGTTCTGCTTTTCCATACGCTCGACAAATTCGTTGACGATGCCGGTGGTCACCACCTCATTGCCCTCGTTGACCATGTCATCAAGGACCAGAACCATTCCGCCCGACGCCATGCCACCCAGATGGTGATACCGCTCCAATAACGTCACGGACGACCCGTTGCGCGCCGCTGATACTGCCGCCGCATGACCGGCAGGGCCTGCGCCCACAACCACCACATCGCAGTCTGCAACGACGGGGAGTTCGCCCCCCTCGACCCTCACAAATGTTGTCTGGCGATCTGCCATACTTAATCCCCCTCAAGACGTTGGGCGCTACCAGCGCACCACAAGTTTTTCCGTGATTGTCACCGACACAAACAACAGCACCGACAGGCCCGAGGACATGAAGACGGTGGCGTAAAGCAGTGGTGAGCGATAATTGAATGTGCTGTCGATAATCAGCGCACCAAGGCCCACGTCCGCGCCGATCCATTCGCTGACAATCGCGCCAATCACACAGGTGGTGGCCGCAATTTTCAGCGCCGAGAACAGGAACGGCAGCGACGATGGCAAGCGGATCTTCCAGAACACCTCTGATTTCGAGGCTGACAATATCCGCGCCAGCTCCAACGTTTGCGGGCTAACGGCCTGTAAGCCGCGCACCATGTTCACCAGCGTCGGGAAAAAGCAGATCAGCCCTGCGATCATGACTTTCGCGGTAAAACCAGGGCCGAAGATCAGCACCAGGATTGGTGCAATCGCCAGGATTGGAATCGTGTTGACGAACACGGCCATCGGAAAAAACGCACGTTCCATGGCTCGGCTGTGAACAAAGGTGACCGCGATCAGAATCGCCGCGATATTTCCGGCGAAAAACCCGACAACACTGACGGTGAACGTTGGCCAGAAATTCCGCATCAGCAGTGGAAAATCCTCCCGCAACACAGCGCCCACATCGGTGGGGGCCGGGGCGATGTACGTGGGAACCTCAAAGAAGCGCACGCCAAACTGCCAGACCAGCAGCAACACAATTGCGGTGCAAACGGGAACGGCAACATTGGTTAACCTTTGGGGCAGGAGCGACGGGACCTGCGCGGGTGTGTTGGTTTCGGCCTCTGCGGTTTCGACCTTTGTGGTTTCGACCTTTGTGGTTTCGGGCAGGTTTTCAATCACGGCCATCAGCAATCCTCCAGGGATCTGCGCAGATAGGATGAATAGCGGTTGAATTCAGGCGTCTCGCGCAGCTTCACATGGCGCGGCTCGGGCAAATCAATCTCGACCACCTCTTTCACCCGGCCCGGATGAGCGCGCAGCATCAGAACCTTCTGGCCCAGAAGCACCGCCTCTGGGATCGAATGGGTGACAAACAGACAGGTCACGCCGGTTTCTTTCCAGATCTCCAGAAGCTGCATATTCAGGCGGTCACGGGTCATCTCATCCAACGCGCCAAAGGGTTCATCCATCAACAAAAGCTTGGGCTGGCAGACCAGCGCGCGGGCAATTGCCACCCGCTGACGCATCCCGCCCGAAAGCTCATGGGGCAGCGCATCCTCGCGGCCGCTCAAGCCCACAAGCTCCAGCAATTCCATCGGAGTGCGGTCGCCGCGCGGAATTTGGATGCCGCGTTTGCGCCCCATCTCCAACGGCAATTCCACGTTCTTCAGGGCCGAGCGCCATGGCAGAAGCGTCGCGTCCTGAAACACGAAGGCAAATTCACGCGCCAGCCGCGCCGCCTCAGTTGTCTTGCCAAGGATTTCCACCGTGCCGGTGGCAGGCGGCACAAGGTCCGAGACCAGCCGCAGCATCGTGGATTTCCCACACCCCGACGGGCCCAGAATGGTCCAGAACTCCCCGGCGCCAATCTCCAGCGAGATATCAGAGAGCGCCGTGAAATTGCCGAACTTCACACTTGCGTTGGACAGGGAAGCCGCCACATGGCGACCTCCCGTCTGGTTTGGGGCCGCCCCATCCATCGGATTAACCGAAGGTCGGGCGAACGTCCGCAGTCGCCTCGAGAATATCCAGGGTCATGATATCCTCCAGTGCCGGCGCCGCGCTGGCGAATTGCTCAAGCTGGTCGTAGATGTCGATCTGGGCTTGCCAATTTTCTGCGCTCATCGTGCCCCAGCCACCGGCCGCGGTTTGATCGTTGAACGAATAACCCAGGACCAGCGGTGCAGCCTGCAATTCGCTGTCGCGATCCATGTTTGGATACCGCGCCACAAGCGCATCAACCGCCGCCTCAGGGTTTTCGTAAGCCGCACCCCACCCACGAGAAATTGCGCGAATGGCTGCCTGAATTTTATCGCCATGCTCACCGAGCATGTCGTCAGTTGTGTAATAGGGGTTGGCGTAAAGCTGAATGCCCGCATCCCACAGCGCCATATCAACACGTTGATCACCAAGGATCGACAGGGCGTTGACGTTGGTGTTCCAGCCGGTTGCGACATCAACTTGCCCCGTCATCAGCGCGCTCATATCGCCGCCCATAACAGTCACTTCGACGTCGTCTTCAGAAATCCCGTTGTGGGCCAAAAGCGCCCGCAGCAGAATGCGCGCCGTGCCTTGGGTGGCGACGGTCTTGCCAATCAGGTCCTGCGGGGTGCGGACTGGATTGTCCGACAGTGAAAAATAGGTGAACGGGTGGCGTTGATACCCGGCCGCGACACATTTGATCGGCAGGCCAGCCGCACGGGCCAGCATCAGCGATGGTGAGGATGAGATCGACCCGAGGTTGTTCACACCCGAAGCAACCGCCGGCACGCCATCAACATTCGGCCCGCCCGGAATAATCTCAAGCGCCAGCCCTTCCTCTTCAAAATACCCCAGATGGTCAGCCATCACCTCACCCATGATGCCGTTTGAGGCCAGCCAGCCAAGTTGCATCCGGATCGTGAAAGCGTGGCCATCAGCGCGGGCGGGCAGCACCGACATCATCGTACCACTTGCAGCAAGACCTGCGGCAGCGCCGGTGGTCTGCAAAAATGAACGGCGGTTGAATGTGTGAGACATTGTGTTGGCTCCCTATGTTGCGATCAGTTTTTTGGCTGTTACAGGGAAGGTAGACGTAAGGGCAGCGCTGCATATAGGGTCAATTAGTGCGAATGGTGCTGCATTTTATGCATCACACCTGCGATACGCCCCACGCCGAAGGCCCGGAGATGCATGACAAGTTCTTGAGTTACTTTGATGAAACGGCGCGGCAGGGGTCGATCCGCAAGGCGGCGGCAGTTCTGAATATGTCGTCATCATCCCTGAACCGGAAGATTATCAGCACGGAAAACAAGCTGGGAATCCGCCTTTTTGACCGGCACGCGGACGGAGTCGCCCTGACGGAAGCAGGCATTGTGGTGTTGGAGCACTGCCGGAACACGCTTTTTGACTACCAGCGAATCGTCAGCATAGTTGAAGATATCCGTGACATGCGCACCGGCCATATTGATATCGCGACACTCGATTCAATTGCGCTCAGTGTCTTGCCCGACGTGCTGAATGCCTTCAAAGCCTCCTACCCCGAGGTCGGCTTTACGATCCAGACAACCGAGCCTCACGAAATCATGCAAGCAGTCGCCGACGGGACCGCTGATATCGGGCTGTCGTTCAGCAACGACTTACACCCCGATGTCCGCTGTCAGGCCGAAAAATCGACCCCCATCGGGGCAATCATGGCCCACGATCACCCTTTGGCTGAACGTGATCTTCTCGAAATTGATGATCTCGTGCCTTACCAGATGATCCGGGCTTACGACTCGCAATTACATCGCTCGTTCGTCAGCGAGGCGGTTGCGACGCTGGGTGTGCAACTCTCGACCCAGGTTTCGACCAATTCCCTGCCCCTTGCCAAGGCGATGGTGTTGAAGGGGCGCGGCATTGGAGTCTATTCCAAAATTGGCTTTATTGATGAGATTGAGGACGGACGCCTGCGGTATGTGGCGATCAATTCCCCCGTCCTGCGCGGGCTTCGAATCGGCGTCCTGATCTCGTCCCGAACGGGCTTACTGCCGGTGCAACACCTGCTCACCCGCGCCCTATCCAAATCCCTGCGTTCGCTTCGTTTGGACAGCTAAGATGTTTCGCCACCCCAAAAGACAATAGCAGCTGCGCCCCGGGAGCCACGTCAGATTTCTCCCCAAACAACCCTGAGGTCGCCAGGCACAGCTGTGATCAACGGCTCTTATGATGGGGAGCTGTGCAAAATGTTTGTTCAACATGGCACCTTGAGCTGCTGCCGGTTTCGTGGACGCCTATAATTATGCCCGCCGCCTCAAAACACTCGGCGGCCTCACGCCCTACGAATACATCTGCAAAATCTGGACAGATGAACCAGAAAGATACAACCTAAATCCAACCCATCAAATGCCGGGACTAAACACCTAGAGCACGTCCATGTTTACCAGATTCGGGATTCCCAAATTGGCTGATCTGTGATTCCCTGCCTTTGGGCAGATATGGAGGTCACAGATGGGCAAACCACACCCTATAG
>JAESTV010000156.1 GCA_016763475.1 Roseicyclus sp. | reverse complement strand
CCTCCGGGGCCATCGGCGCGCTTGACGCCCTGCGCGCGGCGCGGGTCGGCGGGCTGGACCGCGAGACCTATACGGGGCGCAAACCACCCGCAGGCTGGCGCGGTTCACCGGCTGAAGTTGCGCTGGATCTGGACGCCGTCACCAGCCCCTCGACCCATTTCCGGGGCTCTGCCCGCGACGCAGCCCTGCACTACCCCAAAAACGCCAATGTCGCCGCCGCCGTGGCGCTTGCGGGCGCCGGTTTCGATACCACACAGGTCACCTTGATCGCAGACCCGCAGGCCCCCGGAAACATCCACGAGATCACCGCTGAGGGGCGGTTCGGGCACCTGCATTTCCAGATCACCGGCAACAGCTTGCCCGACAATCCGCGATCGTCCGCGCTTGCCGCAATGTCAGGTGTGGCGGCGATCCTCCAGGCCACCTCACCGATCAGGTTCACCTAGACATGGCCCCAAACCCCCACCTGTTCGACCGGGCGCTTCATCGCCTGAAATTGCGCCAATTGCGGCTTCTGGTGGCTGCCGGCAAACACCAGAACATCCAAAATGCGGGGCAAGAGCTGAATATCTCGCAACCCGCCGCGACCAAGATGATCAAGGATCTTGAGGCAGACTTTGATGTCCGCCTGTTTGACCGCACCAATCGCGGCGTTATCCCCACCGCCCATGGCACGGCGCTGATCCGCCATGCGCAGCTGATCTTTGCCCAACTGGGAACCGCCGCCCAGGAGTTGGAGGATCTGACCGAAGGCGCCACCGGGCGAGTCACCAACGGCACCCTTGTCGCGGGGTCCGCCCGGTTGGTGCCTTACGCCATCGACCGGGTGCTGGCCGAGCGCCCCAACGTGGCCTTCAAGATTGTGGAGGGCACCAATGAGGTGCTGATGCCCCGGGTGCGCACCGGAGAGATCGACATGGTTGTGGGCCGCCTGCCCACCCATCGCCACCGCCGCGATCTGCAACAGGTGCCGCTGGCCCAGGAAGAGATCAACTTGATTGTCGGGCGCTCACATCCGCTGGCGGGGGCGCCAAACCTCCAGTTTGATGACCTGCGCCCATTCGGCTGGATCCTGCCCCCGGCTGAAACCACCCTGCGCCGCCAGATAGACGAGGTCTTTGTGGACGCGGCGCAATACCAGCCGCCAGTTGTGGTTGAAAGCGTCAACTACCTGACAAACCGCGCGCTTTTGGGTCAGGGCAAGCTGATTGGCGTGGCCCCCCGGCAGGTTGTATTGCTGGATCTGGCGGTGCAGATGCTGGTGCAGTTGGACTACACGCTGCCCTTCGGCTCCGGCCCCATCGGGGTGACCCATCGGGGTGAAGATCAGCTGTCACCCGCCGCGATGCTGTTTCTTCTGGCGTTGCAGGAAGAGGCGGCTGACTGAAGCGGAATGTTGTAAAAAGCCGGTCCAGACCATCTGCACGCCTTCGCCTCAATCAATCAATACCGTCGACAGCGCCGGGAAATAACTCAGCATTACCAACACCGCCGCCACCGCCAGCAAGAACGGCCACAAGGCTTTCAGGATCCGCCCCGTGGGCGTCTCACTCATCGCGCTTGCGATATAGAGGCCAACACCCACAGGCGGCGTCAGCAGGCCAAGCACAAGGTTGAGCGAGATCACGACGCCGAACTGATACGGGCTGATGCCGTAACTTTCGATCGCAATCGGCAACAGGATCGGGGTCACCAGAATGATGGCCGCAATGCCATCAATCAACATGCCGACAAACAGCAAGACGATGTTCACAATCAGCAGGAACACAAATGGATTCTGGGTGATTGTGGTGATCAGCTCCGCCAAACGCTGGGGCAGCGCCTCATAGATAACCACCCAGCCAAACACGTTCGCCGCTGCAATCATGAAGATGATCAGCGAGGCGTTTAGGGCCGTACGCCGGAACATCTCGAACAGCTTTTGCGGTTTCAACTCCCGATACAACAGCCATCCCAGCAGGAACGCCACCACAGACGCCACCGCGGCGGACTCGGTCGGCGTGGCGATACCGCCAATGATACCACCAATGATTGCCGCCGGAATCAGCATCGCGGGCAGCGCATACAGCACCGCCTGCCGCGCCGGCCGCCCGGTCATCCAATCCCCTTTGGGAAATTGCTGACGCAACCCGATCAGCGCAATCACCACCGCGAAACAGGCTGACAGGATCAGGCCCGGAATGATCCCCGCAAGGAACATGTTGCCGATCGGAATTTGCGCCAACACGCCGTAAATCACAAACAACATGGACGGCGGGATCACCGGGGCCAACAGGCCACCCGCCGCGGTTATCGCAGCGGCAAATCCGCGATCATAGCCTTCCTTCTCCATCGCGGGCACCATGGCCCGTGACATCACGGCGATCTGAGCCGCGGCTGATCCAATAATTGCCGCCATGAACATGTTGGCAAGCAGGTTGATATAGGCCAACCCGCCGCGAAATCCGCCCACAAACACCCGTGCCGCGTTGATCAGGCGCCGGGTCATGCCGCCTTCATTCATCAACTCTCCGGTCAGCATGAACAGCGGAATCGCCAGCAGGCCATACGATTCGATGCCCGAGAACATGCGCTGCGCAAAGCTCTCGTACAGGATCGTATTGTCACTCTCCCAGATGTACCAGATTGCGGTCAGCGCCAGAACAATTGCCACCGGCACCGCCAACATCAGCTTCACGAAAAACATAATCGGGGTGATCATGTGGCGACCCCCTGCCTGTGCGCTTCGGGTGGGTCGAAATCCAGCAAGTGGGTCAGCGCATGCAAGAAAACTCCAAGCGAAAACAACGGCATCACCAACCAGATGATCCATTTCTGGATCCCGATGGTGCTGGTCGGTTCGGCATAGATAAAGTTGAAGGTGTTGCCCTGGAACGCCACGGTGTCAAAACCCGCGTTCCAAATGTCGGCGGGCAAATACCAGCGCCAGCAGAAGTACAGCATCGCCGCCGCGAACACGAAAATCAGCGCATCGACGATCTTCGCCGCGATCCGCCGCGCCACCAGAGGCAACGGGTCTGTCACAATTGTGATCGCAACCTGTTGGCGGTAGTGGATCGCGGCAGACGCACCCAGAAACGTCATCCAGACCATGGTGTAAATCGCCGCCTCATCCACCCAGAACAGCGCGCTGTTCAGGGACCGCGTCACCACGTTGAGCAGGATCAGAAGTGTCACGGCAAACGCCAGCAAAGCCGCAGAGGCCATCTCGACCCGCGCCCACGCGGCAGAGATCCGTTTCAGCATGACATCGCCACTCCCATTGCAAAGGGCGCGCAGGCAGACCCCCGCGCACCCCTTAACTCGTTATATATTCAGGATTATTCCAGCTCAGCAGCAGCAGCCCGCAACGCGGTCAGCGCATCACCGGCGCGGTCGGTCCAAATGGCTTCCCATTGCTCAATCGCATCACCGAAGAACTCTGGCCCCGCAACGACGTAGTCGATCCCAGTCGCCTCGATCTCTTCAAGCCATGGGCCGTCCCGCTCCACATACACATCCAGGGTGCTGTCCACAGCCGCCGCCATCAACTCCTGGATCATGGCGCGATCTTCTTCCGAAAGCCCCGCCCAGACCCGAGCAGATACAAGGCCAACCATCGGGAACATCATGTGGTTGGTCTGGATCATCGTATCGGCATGTTCGTGGTAGTTAAACAGCACGATCAGCTCGGCATCCATGTCGATCCCGTCAACCTGACCATTGGCCAGCGCGTCAAACACCGCCGGTAATGGCATCGGTGTGGGGGCGACGCCAAAGGCGTTGTAGAGATCGAGGATCGGCTCAAACGGGGTGATGCGGATCTTCTGGCCGGCCAGATCAGCAGCGCTTTCCGCGCCCCCATTGGTCAGGATCTGGCGCATACCCGCGCTGCCATATCCGACACCAACAACACCCACCGTTGCGGGCAATTGCGCCAGCAACGCGGTCGCCGCGTCCGAGCGCAGAATCGCCGCCGCATGGGCCATGTCATTGGCCAGGTAAGGGGCATAAAACGCGCCGAATTCAGGCGCGCGGTTGGACACTTCGGCCACGGTCATAAACGCCATATCCAGCGCACCGGTCTGCAACTGTTGCAGCATCTCGGCCTCATTCCCCAACTGGCGGGCGGGGAAAAGTGTGACGGTGTGGACCCCACCCGAGGCCTCCTCCAGCGCCGCGCCGAATTCACCCGCCGCCAGAGTCCAGACGTGGGGTGGTGGTGTAATCAGGCCCAGGCGAAACTCCTCAGCCGCGCCCTGCGTGGCTGCAAAACCCGTGACCGTCAGAGCCGCAGAGGCCATTAACGCATTGAAAATCTTCATGTTCTTCTCCTTGTTGGTGCCCTTGGCTTCAGTGGCTAGGGCTTAGTTTCAGAGGCTCACCCAGCTATAGGGTGGCCCTTTTCCTGACCGCACCGTGCCGCAAGTCCGGGCACCGTGCAACATATTTCAAGCATAAAGCACTTCCGCCGCTACAGCGTCACCCACCCCTCGGGTGGCTCTTTGCCCGGATGCACCACGCCGCAACTGCCGCAGGTTCGAGCAACCTCCGAAGCATAAAAGGCCTCATATACCGGCGGCAGATCCTCAACGATGCTCTTCAGATACATCTCGGCCCGGTGCACCAGAGCCCCGCAATCGAAGCAATACCATTCGATCGCATCCACAGCCCCCTCGGGCCGCTTCGGTTCGATCACCAGCCCAACCGATCCCTCTTGCGGACGCTGCGGGGAGTGGCGGACATGGGGCGGCAACAAGAATATCTCACCCTGCCGGATCGGGACATCGTAAAACTCACCCCCATCATAGAGCTTCAGGACCATGTCCCCCTCAATCTGATAGAAGAACTCTTCCACCGGATCGTCATGATAATCGGTGCGCTTGTTCGGCCCGCCGACAACCGTGACCATCAGGTCCGCGTCCTCGTACACCAACTTGTTGCCAACCGGCGGCTTCAGAAGGTGGCGATGTTCATCAATCCAGCCTTTGAAGTTGAATGCAGATAGTCGGCCCATGTGACGCTCCCCCATGT
This sequence comes from Roseicyclus sp., assembly GCA_016763475.1. GTDB lineage: Bacteria > Pseudomonadota > Alphaproteobacteria > Rhodobacterales > Rhodobacteraceae > Gymnodinialimonas. The sequence goes on along the minus strand of JAESTV010000156.1, from coordinate 6,723 downwards.
GACGTGCCCCCTTTGTCATGTAGCTTTGTAGAATGACGGTCGCAGGTATAACCGCAAGCACGGATTTTTGATCTCGCTATCACAAAAGTGGATACCTGAGCCCGTCACATCGTACTGAAATACTCCGCCTGCTCCCAATCCGAGATATGTGACAGGTACCGATCCCACTCAGCGCGTTTCAATGTCGCAAACCAATCAGCAACCTCCGGCGAAAGCGCCGTGCGTATCATCTGGGACGCCGCAAACCCATCAAGCGCCTCACCAAGGGTGGCGGGCAAAGCTGGCGCAGCGGTGTCGTAGGGGTCATTCATCGCGGGGGGCGGGGCGGCGCCGGTGCTGAGGCCCGCAAGCCCCGAATGCAGTTGCGCCGCGAAGGCGAGGTAGGGGTTGGCGGCTGAATCCGGCAGGCGGTTCTCAACCCGGCTGTTGCGATCCCCCGGCGCCGTAATTGCGCGCACCATCGCACCACGATTGTCCGCCCCCCAGCCAATCCGGTTGGGGGCCAGTTGATACGGCGCAAACCGCTTGTAGCTGTTCACCGTCGGGTTGCTCAGCAGCGCACAGGCGGTGGCGTGCTGCAACAATCCCGCGACCCAATTGGCGGCGGTTTTCGTCAGATCCGGCCCGTCTGGCCCGTCTGGCCCGTCTGGCCCAGCTGACCCATCCGGCCCGTCTGGCGTGAACAGATTGCGCCCCTCGGCGTCCAGCAGGCTCTGGTGAATATGCCACCCATTTGCCGCCGCATTGGGCAGCGCCGGCTTGGGCATGAAGCTGGCAAGAAGCCCATGGCGCGCGCAGATCTCCTTCGCCAGCGTCCTGAAATTCACCGCCATTTCAGCCACTTGCGACGGCGCGCCGGGGGCGAAGGTAAACTCGAACTGCGACGGTCCCATCTCTACCTCAACCGAGCGCACGTCCATCCCCATCTGCTCCGCGCCACGGCGGATACGGTCAAGCATCTCCTCAACCTCCGCGTACCGGGTCTCGGTCAGGTACTGGTAGCCTTGGGTGGTATTTTCCACCTGCGGCGGCACGCCGGGCATCGTCGCTTGCGCCGGGGCAAGTGCGGGATCAAGCACCCGGTAGATCTGAAACTCAACCTCCAGCCCCATGACCGCCGACAGTTTTTTATCCGCCAGCGCAGCCTCGGCACGGGTCAGGATTGCACGGGAGGCGAAGGCAACCGGCGCACCTTCAATTGTCTCGACATCCCCGTGGATCAGCGCCGAATGGGGTGAATACGGCAGCGTTTTGAAGCTGGCGGGATCAGGCCGCAGCACAACATCGGCCGCCCCCTGCATCGGCGCGCCATCCCCCTGCCAGACCGGGAAAACCGTGCGGTGCGACAGGTCTTTGAGCAGCAATGTCGATGGCACCCGGATACCGGTTTGCAGCGCCCCGGCAAGCGCCGAGGCGGTGATAACCTTGCCGCGCAGAATGCCGTGGGGATCGGTGAAAACCACGCGAATGGTCTCGATCTGATCCGCGTTCACGCGGTCGAGGACATCTTGCGCCTGCATTCAGACCGCCGCGTCCCAAGGGCAGGTATCGCGCCGCTCCGCATCCGCCGCCTCACTGGCCGCAACCCAATTGTCGTCAGGCGCAATTGCGTCGTTCGACAGCGGCCCGCGAATGGCTCGGGTGGCGCTGTCCTGCATCTTCAGGCTGTCGGTTTCGCCGCCCTCCACAGCCGCAATCGCGGCGCGCAACAGGCGCCGGTATTTGATCAGGCCAACATCGGATTTGCCCAGATGTTCTTCCCGGCGATCCTGTATCCGCCCCATGGATTCCACCGCCCATTGGTCATGAACGTTGATATCCAATCCCATGCCCGTATAGGTGATTTTCCCTTGTTCTTCAGCGCTATAGCCATAGTTGTTGCGGGCGTTTTTCCGGGGCGCGTAATCCGGCAAACGATGCTCCTGCAACCGCTGGTCACGCATCCTGGTTTTGTCGACGGGGGTTTTGAACGAGGTGAACATCGCGTACCAATAACACGTCTCATCATCAACAGGCACGTGCCATTGGGTGATCGTCATCTCGCGGCTCATCGGGATACATATTGCCGCGGGAAAATCTGGTTTGTGACCCGCACATGGGTGCGGCCATCGTCGAGGTGGCGCAACGCCGTCAGCTTCATTCCGTAGTCAGTTTCATCCACCGAAATCTCAGGCCGAGGGTAGTCGCGCAGCAGCTTCGTCATCGGAATCTCCGTGTCCCCAGCGGTATCCCGGAACTGTTTGCCGTAGCTGTCGGCAGGATCTTCATCTTGCAAAAACCGATGCAAAAACGATGCGTGCGCCGGGTCAATCCCAACCTCCATCGCCTGCAACCAGTTACATTCCCACAGGCCTTTGAACGCAAACACGTGGCTGTGCGGCGCGCGGAAACAGTCGAAATCTGCAAACGGTGGCGGGTCACCCTCCCCCATGTAAGCCCATATGATCCCGTTCTTTTCCGTCACCGGATAGGCGGGCGTCTTGATCTGTTCAAACATGCGCGACCCCTCAGGTTCGCCCGGTTGTTCCACACATTGCCCGGTGCAATCGAAATGCCAGCCGTGGAACGGACACCGCAACCCGTTGTCCTCCAAGCGCCCAAAAGCCAGATCAGCGCCCCGGTGCGGGCACCGGCGCCCGATCAGGCCCAGATTGCCGCTTTCATCGCGGAACAGCACCAGTTCTTCGCCCAGTAGTTTTACCGGCACCACGGGCCGTGGGCCCATCAATTCATCGGACAACGCCGCCGGTTGCCAGTACCGCCGCAAAACCGCCCCGGCCTGAGACCCCGGCCCAACCCGCGTGATCTGGTTGTTCATCTCTTGGCTCATCATCCGCAGCGTTCCTCCGAAAAGATTGTGCGATATGCGCACAAATGTTGACATTCCGAGTGTGGCGCGGTCTCATGGCACTGTCAACGAAAGCGCGGCCATGTCAAAAACCCTGTCGTCCACTCTCCTCAAAGGCCTGGATGTTCTTGCCGCCTTTGACGAGGCAACCAACCTGACATTGGCGCAGATCGGGGAGCGCGCCGGGCTGGATCGCTCTACGGCGCGGCGGCTGACTCTGACGTTGGTGGACGCCGGGTGGGTCACCCAGGACCGGCGCACCTTCGCGCTGGCCCCACGTGTGTTACGCCCTGCTGGCACGTTTCTGCAGGCCGGGGCCTTTGGGCGGGTGGTGCAACCGGTCCTGAATGCCCATGCAGACACCTTTGGCGGCGAGATCAGCCTTGCCCTGCGTGACCACGACAAGGCTGTCTACGTCGCCCATTCCGCCCGCCCCGGCGCGCGGGTCTCGTTGGGGCTGACGGTCGGCTCCACCTTGCCGCTGGACACAACTGCCATCGGGCAAGTGCTGCTTGGCAGCCCACAGCCCGCCCAGGTTGTGCGAGGGGCGTATGAGGCTGGGGTCTGCGGTTTGGCGGTTCCTGTCGGCGCGTCCGAGGCGCCTCAGGCCGCCCTCGGCACCACCCTGCCCCTGGCGCTCCCCCAGTTGGAGGACCGTCTGGACGCGGCACTGGCCGCCCTGCAAATGGCTGCCGCTGACCTGCGTGATGTGCCGGGCCTCCGTGACGGGGCTGCGTGAGATGGGCCTGCATGATGGGCCGGGCCGGTGCAGCGCCACCAGATTGCCACCGTGATTCACCTAAGCCTCCTTGCTATTTGAGACCGAAAGTCTCAGAATCTTTCCGGCACTGGCCCTATCACCCGCGCAAATTGGCCATATGGCCAGACAACCCGCTGCGAGAATAAGACAGGCGCGACAACACCTTGGGAGGGGGCACAGGACATGGCACAACCCGATCTGGATCTGTCTCCCGAAGTCTCGGACGAAATCCGGAAAACCACCTGTTACATGTGCGCCTGCCGGTGCGGAATTGATGTCCATATGAAAGCCGGCAAGGTTGCCTACATCGAGGGCAACCGCGACCACCCGGTCAACAAGGGGGTGCTTTGCGCCAAAGGCTCTGCGGGGATCATGCAGGTCAACGCGCCGTCCCGTTTGCGCGCCCCCCTCAAACGAGTCGGCCCACGTGGGTCTGGCGAGTTTGAAGAGATCAGCTGGGACGAGGCCTATGGTATCGCCGAAAGCTGGCTGCGCCCGATCCGCGAAAAAGCGCCGGAAAAACTGGCGTTTTTCACCGGCCGCGACCAATCGCAATCCTTCACATCTTTCTGGGCGCAGAACTTCGGCACCCCAAATTACGCGGCCCACGGCGGCTTCTGCTCGGTCAACATGGCCGCGGCCGGCATCTACACCATGGGCGGCGCGTTCTGGGAGTTTGGCCAACCCGATTGGGACCACACCAGGCTGTTCATGCTGTTCGGCGTCGCTGAGGATCACGACAGCAACCCGATCAAGATCGGCCTCGGCAAGATCAAGGGGCGCGGTGCCAAGGTGATCAGCGTCAACCCGATCCGCACCGGGTATAATGCGGTGGCCGACGAATGGGTTGGGATCACACCCGGCACCGACGGCCTGTTCATCCTTGCGTTGGTGCATTGCCTGATGAAGGCCGGGAAGATCGACCTCACCTACCTGGCGCGCTGGACCAATGCGCCGGTTCTGGTGGACGCCGACACCGGCCTGCTGCTGCGTGACAAAGCGGGCAAAGAGCTGGTCATCGACCGCAATACCGGCAAACCCGCCGCGTTTGACAAGAAAGGTGTGATGCCCGACCTGTCCGCCACCCTTACGCTCAAAGGCAAGACCCACCGCCCGGTCCTGCACCTGATGGCCGAGCGCTACATGTCCGACGAGTACGCGCCTGAGGCCGTGGCCGAGCGGTGCGGAATCGGAGCCGAGCGCATCCGCTCCATCGCCGCCGAAATCGCCCGTGTGGCGTTTGAGGAGAGCTTTGAGCTGCCGATCACGTGGACCGATTTTCGCGGCGAAACCCACCAAAGCATGACCGCGCGCCCGGTCTCCATGCACGCGATGCGCGGCATCTCGGCCCACGCCAACGGCTTCCAGACCTGCCGCGCCCTGCACGTGTTGCAGATCATCCTGGGCACGGTGGAGGCGCCGGGCGGGTTCCGCTTCAAGCCACCTTACCCCAAGCCCGCAACCGGCCACCCCAAACCGCACCGAAAAGTCACACCCAACGCCCCCCTCGACGGCCCACATCTGGGCTTTGTTCAAGGCCCCGAGGACCTGGTCCTTAATGAAGACGGCAGCCCCGTGCGGATCGACAAGGCCTTCACCTGGGAAAACCCGATGAGCTCCCACGGGTTGATGCATATGGTAATTTCCAACGCCCACGCCGGTGACCCCTACAAGATCGACACGCTGTTTATGTACATGGCGAACATGTCGTGGAACTCGTCGATGAACAGCGGCGGCGTGATGGAGATGCTGACGGACAAGGACACAGAGACCGGCGAATACGTGATCCCGCACATCATCTATTCCGATGCCTATGCCTCGGAAATGGTCGCTTACGCCGACCTGATCCTGCCCGACACAACCTACCTGGAGCGCCACGATTGTATCAGCCTTCTGGACCGCCCGATTTGTGAGGCCGACAGCCTTGCTGATGCCATTCGCTGGCCGGTGATCGAGCCTGACCGCCCCGGACATGAAGGTGTGAAAGGGTTCCAGTCGGCCCTGTGTGATCTGGGCGCACGCCTTGGCCTGCCCGGCTTCATCAACGAAGACGGCACCCAGAAATACGCCGATTACGCTGACTATATCGTCAACCACATCCGAAAGCCGGGGATTGGGCCTTTGGCTGGATGGCGCGGCAAAAACGGCGATCAAAGCGGGCGCGGTGACGTGAACCCGGATCAGCTACAGGCATACATCGACAACGGCGGCTTCTTCACCAGCCAGATCCCCGTCGGCGCAACCTACATGAAGCCGTGGAACATGGGGTACCAGGATTGGGCCGTTGAAATGGGCCTGTTTGAGGCGCCCCAACCCTATCTCTTCAGCCTCTATGTAGAGCCAATGCAAAAATTCCGCCGCGCCGCTGAGGGCCACGGCGATATCCAGCCACCTGAGCACCTGCGCACCCGTGTCGCCGAAAACATGGACCCCCTGCCGTTCTGGTCCGATCCGGCCCCCGCAAACCTCGGCGACGAGTATCCGATCACCGCGCTAACCCAGCGCCCAATGGCGATGTACCACTCCTGGGGCAGCCAAAACGCCTGGCTGCGCCAGATACACGGCCACAACCCCCTGTATTTGCCGCCAAACCTGATGCGCGCCAACGCCCTCGCTGATGGCGACTGGGCCAAAGTCACCTCACCCCACGGCACCATAACAGTGCCGGTGATGGAGATGGCGGCGCTGAACGAAAACACAATCTGGACCTGGAACGCCATCGGCAAACGCAAAGGCGCCTGGGCGCTTGATGAAGACGCCCCCGAGGCCACCAAAGGGTTCCTCCTGAACCACCTGATCCACGAGCTCCTCCCCCCCAGGGGAGACGGCCTGCGCTGGGCCAATTCAGATCCCATAACCGGACAAGCCGCGTGGTTTGACCTCAAGGTCCGGGTTGAGAAAGCCCCGGCGCAAACCCAATCCCAACCCAATCTGCCGCCCCTGAAATCCCCCGTAGGTGAAGGCCCCAAAAACCTGGCATGGAAGGTCGGTCAATGACATGCGCCCGTTTCCATCCCGCCCCCCTTGATCCGGCCCTCCCTCAATTCGCCCCGCTTCATCTGGCCCCGCTTCAACCCTCCGTGGAGGGCTGAGGCTGGGTCGGTTGGTTAGGCTG
>JAESTV010000155.1 GCA_016763475.1 Roseicyclus sp. | reverse complement strand
TAGAGCACGTCCATGTTTACCAGATTCGGGATTCCCAAATTGGCTGATCTGTGATTCCCTGCCTTTGGGCAGATATGGAGGTCACAGATGGGCAAACCACACCCTATAGAGTTGCGTGAGCGGGTTATTGCGTTCGTTGAAGCCGGGAACACACATCACTCGGCTGCGGCGCATTTCTGGGTCTCTGTCAAATTCGTCAACGATATGGTCATTTTGAAACGCCAAACCGGGTCACTCGAACCAAAGGCACAGGGCAATGGGGGCTGGAGCAAGCTTGGGGCTTTCGACGGCTGGGTTCGCGGGCGTCTGGCCAGTCAGGGCGATCTGACGCTGGACGATTTGGTGCGCGAGCTGCACGATCTACACGGCCTGCGGGTTGCCCGTTCGTCGGTCGGCTACTGGCTGCACCGGCTCGGGCTTTCTCACAAAAAAAACGCTACTGCCAAGTGAGCAGATGCGCCCGGATGTTGCGCGAGCTCGGACATTCTGGATTGCCCGTCGCCAACCGTTCATGCGCAACCATCTGGAAAAGCTCGCCTTTATAGATGAAATCTCGCTCAAGACCAACATGATCAAGACCACCGGTTGGGCACCAGTTGGTGAACGCCTGATTGACCACACCCCGTTTGGTCATTGGCACACCCAGACCTTCATCGCCGCTCTGCGCAGCGACCGGCTGGATGCGCCATGGGTGATCAAAGGGGCGATTAATCGCGACTTGTTCAACACCTATATCGAAACCCAGCTCGCCCCGACACTTAGGCGTGGGGACGTGGTGATCCTGGACAATCTACCCACCCATAAAAGCGCTTACGCCGCCGAGGTGCTGAAATCCGTCGGAGCATGGTTCCTGTTTCTGCCGCCATACAGCCCGGACCTGAACCCCATCGAAATGGCATTCTCAAAACTCAAGGCGCTGATCCGAAAAGCCGCAGCACGATCCTATGACGCCTTGTGGCAAACCGTGGGCCACGTCTGTGATCTCTTCCCAGACGAAGAATGCTTCAACTTCTTCACTGCGGCAGGATATGAAACCGATTAGTTTGGACGTGCTCTAGCATCTTGAACCGGACCGCAACCAGACCCTTCGAAGGGTCTGATAAATCTCTTCGAAGAGATTTGGATGTCCATCAAAGCGCAGGACAAAAAAAAACCCCGGCACGAAGCCGGGGTTAAGTCATTGAGGCAGGTTTCATACAGGCAAGAAACCTATCGAGCAGTGAGCCCTTTATAAGCAATGACTTGGCTCATGTCCAACCGAAAAGTTTGCCCTCGTGTGCGCCGCCCGATAGCCTCTAGGTATAACAAAATCGAGCCGCAGGAGGATTGTTCACAGATGACAACAAATTGTTTCGCAAAAGGCGCATGTCTGGTGGCGCTGAGTCTAGGGCTGGCCTCTGCTGCCCCCGCAGACCCACAACATGGTGTGGCCATGTATGGTGAGCCAGCCCTTGGCGCCGACTTCACCCACCTGCCATATGCCAACCCGGATGCCCCTACAGGTGGGCGCATTGTGACTGGTGAGGTGGGGGGCTTTGATTCCCTGAACCCACATATCCGGCAAGGATCAACTCCGTGGCAGCTGCGATTCCTTACCTACGAATCGCTTTTGGGCCGATCCTGGGACGAGCCGTTCACCCTTTACGGGTTGTTGGCCGAATCGGTCGATATCGCAGATGACAACCTGTCGGTCGAATTCACCCTGCGTGAAGAGGCCCAATTTTCAGACGGCAGCCCGGTCACCGTGGCTGATGTCATCTGGTCGTTTGAAACCCTCGGCACGGAGGGCCATCCGCGTTATCTGGGCGCCTGGAGCCGGGTGCAGGGAATTGAGGCCGTGGGTGAGCGCTCGGTTCGGATCACCCTGAACGAGGCAGACCGGGAACTTGCGATGATTATGGGCCTGCGCCCGATCCTTCAGGCCGCCCAGTGGCAAGAGAACGAGTTCCTCGAGTCCGGCCTCGACGTGATCCCGATCTCCAGCGCGCCTTATGTCATTGCAGACTTTGAAGCCGGGCGATTTGTGTCTCTGCAACGCAACCCGGACTATTGGGGTGCAGATATCGCGTTCCGGCGCGGCACCAACGTGATCGACGAAATCCGGATGGAATTCTTCGCTGACGGCACCGCCATGACGGAAGCCTTCACCAGCGGCCTTGTCACAACCCAACGGGAAACCTCGGCGCAGGCATGGGCCAACAATTATGACTTCCCCCGCGTGCAGGCCGGCGAAGTTGAGCTGGCTGAGATCCCCCATCAGCGCCCCTCAGGTATGACCGGTTACGTGATGAACACCCGCAATCCGTTATTCGCCGATTGGCGGGTGCGTGAGGCAATGATCCAGGCGTTTAACTTCGAGTTCATTAACGCCACGGTGAATGGTGGCGTTGATCCTCGCATTACCTCTCCGTTCTCCAATTCACCTTTGTCGATGAACCCCGGTGCGGCTGAGGGGCGGGTGGCAGAGTTGTTGGCCCCCTTCGCTGATGACCTTCTGCCCGGCGCCATTGAGGGCTACGTCTTGCCTGTCTCGGACGGATCAGAACGCAACCGTCGTGGCATAAGCCGGGCCATCGAGTTGATGGAAGCGGCGGGCTATACCGTCGAGGAAGGCATCATGACCGGCCCCGATGGTCCGGTGACGTTTGATATCCTCATGCAAACCGGCAGTTCCGAGAACGACGCCATCACCAATATCTATGTGGAAGCGCTGGAGCGGGTTGGCGTGGAGGTCTCCGTCACGCGGGTGGACAGCGCGCAATTCCGTGAACGGCGTGATGTCTATGACTACGACATGATCTACTATCGGTGGGGCCTTTCGATGTCGCCGGGCAACGAGCAGCGCAATTACTGGGGCTGTGAGGCGGGTTTGGCTGATGGCGGGCGCAACCTGCACGGCGGCTGTAACCCGGCGATTGAAGCGATGATTGACGAGTTGCTGAATTCTGGCAGTCAGGACAATTACCGCGCCGCGGTGCGGGCGTTGGACCGGGTATTGATCTCGGAGCGGTATGTTGTGCCGTTCCACCACAACCCGATCAGCCGCATCGCGTATAATGCGGATCTGAATTTCCCGGACTACATTCCGATCTACGGCGATTGGATTGGCTGGCAGCCCGATGTCTGGTGGGTTGAGTCCCAGTAGACGTGAAGGGGGGCGCTGCCCCCGGCTTCGCCTCCCCCGAGGTATTTCTGGCCAGATGAAGGCCAGATGAAAGGGGGCGTGGTCCGCTAAGGATTGCGCCCCTTTTGTATGTGGAGGGGAGATGTGATGAGAGCGGGGGCGGTCAGCCTCAATGGCAGGTTATTTGGTGGTGTCTGGTTGCTTTGCAGGCGGTTGGCTGGGGTCTTTTCCATTGGGATAGACCAGACCGGCGGAGATGATCAGTTTGGCTGAATCCTCAACACTCATGTCCAGGATTTGTACGTCTTTGCGCGGCACAAACAACAGGAAGCCCGACGTTGGGTTGGGTGTTGTGGGCAGAAAAACCGAAACCATGGCTTCCGGCGTACGTGCCGCGATCTCACCCTTGGCAGTGGTTGAAATGAAGGCAATCGCCCAAATCCCTTTGCGCGGGTATTCCACAAGGCAGGCCTTGTCGAAGTTTTGCTGACCTTGTTGCAGGATCGTCTCGGCAATCTGTTTCAGGCCGGAATAAATTGTGCGCACCATCGGGATCGACAGCACCAGGGATTCCGCCCAGCGGATCATCGAGCGTCCAATCAGCCCTTTTGCGATCCAGCCGACAATCATGGTGAAGATCAGGAATGTCACCACGCCGATGCCGCGGATGTTGATCTGGATGCCGGTCCAGTCGTTAATCAACAGGGACGGATTGTAGCGTTCCGGTATAAACGGCAGCACCCAGCTGTCGATCCAACCGGTGAGGGTCCAGATCAGCCAGATGGTGATGCCAATCGGGGCAATCACAATCAGCCCGGTAAAAAAGTTCGACCGCCAAGAGGCGAACATCCCGCGGCGGGGGGGGGAGCGGGTTTCGGCAATTGCATTAACGAGACGGCCTTGTGAGGGGGATCATGGTTTATCTAGGTGGGCCGGGGGGGGCGCACAAGCAGGAGTGTGGATGGTGCTACATTTCACGGGCAATTGCGGCGGCGAGGCGCGCATTGTTGCGCACCAATGCGATATTCGCCACCAGGGTCGCGCCATCGGTCAATTCAAACAGGCGCTGTAACAGGAACGGCGTCACTGCTTTGCCGGCAATGCCTTTGGCGTCAGCCTCAGATTGGGCCTGTGCAATCAGCGGCGCAAGGGTTTCGGCAGGGATCTCGTCATTGGCGGGGATCGGGTTGGTGATCAGTTGCCCGCCGGGCAGGCCAAGACGGGTGCGCATTTGGTGGGAGGCGGCGATCTGAGCGGCGCTGTCCGCCCGCAGGGGCGCAGGTAATCCGCTGTTGCGGCTCCAGAACGCGGGCAGTGCGGATTGGCCATAGGTGATCACAGGGACGCCAAGAGTTTCCAGAACCTCCAGGGTTTTGGGCAGGTCGAGGATTGCCTTTGGGCCAGCAGCGACAACGGTGACCGGCGTTTGGGACAACTCACGCAGATCAGCCGAGATATCGAAGGTTTCCTCACCCCCTTTATGGACGCCGCCGATGCCGCCGGTGGCAAATACCTGAATCTCCGCCAACGCGGCGCAGATCATCGTGGCGGCAACAGTGGTGGCCCCGATTCCACCTGCGGCCAGAACAACCGCCAGATCGGCACGGCTGACTTTGGCGACGTCCTCGGCCTGGGCCAGAACCGCAAGCTCGGTGTCGGTCAGGCCAATGTGAATCCGCCGATCCATGATCGCAATTGTGGCGGGAATTGCGCCTGCGGTGCGGATATCATTTTCCACCAGACGGGCGGTATCCAGGTTCTGCGGGTAGGGCATACCATGGGTGATGATTGTGCTTTCCAACGCCACGATCGGGGTGCCACTGGCGCGGGCCTCAACCACCTCGGGGGAGAACGTGAGGGGGGCATCGGGGGGAAATGTGAGGGGTACATCAAGCGCAGGGTGCGTCATGGGGTTTCTCCCGAGACATAAACAGCCGCGGCATTGACGGCGATCGAAAGCGCCTTTTCGCGCGTGTTTCCAGCAACTTCGGCGGCGATGTGGGCGGCCATGAACGTATCCCCTGCGCCGGTGATACGGCGCGCCTCCACGGGCGGCGGTGTGGCGCTGATCGTGCTGTCTGCAACTGCGTCAACGGCCATCTGCGCGCCTTCGGTCACCAACACACGGCGCGCGCCTGCGTTCAGCAGGGCGGCAGCGGCGGCGGCGGCATTGGCGGGGTGGGTGCCAGTCAGGAGACCGGCCTCTTCACGGTTCACGTAGATCGTGGCGCGGGGGTGAGAGAGCACTGGGCGCAGGCGCTCGGCCTTGCCGGGGGAGGCGGGTGCGATGCGGAGATCGGCCTTTGAAAACAGCGGGCTGGTGGCGATTTCTGCCAACAGGTCTTCGGTCAGGTTTCCATCCAGAGCGACCGGGCCGGGCCAGGGCGCGGCCTCGGATCCCAGGCGTCCGTCAGCCAGCGGCGCAAGAATACGAGCGCCGGCTTGTTCCAGCGAAAAGGCGTGGGCGATGGCGGCGATCAGAGCACCTTGCGCCTCAATTGCCATGTAGCGGTCGGTGGGCAGGTCGGGGTCAACCAACATCTCTGTCACGTCGAGCCCCATATCGGCACAAGCCGCACGCAACTCGCGCCCCTCAGGGTCCTCACCAACCACAGACAGCAGCGCCGGACGTAAGCCGAAGCTGGCCAACGTCATGGCGATATTCAACGCCACACCGCCGGGGATACGGGTGATCTGGCCGGGCCTGTCGTTGCCCAGGACCATCGGATCATCGCAGCGCCCGATAATGTCCCAAAGGACGGCGCCAATACACAGGATGTCAGGTTTCGAGGTCATGAGCCGTGATGTAACGGGCCAGAGCAGGGGCGTCTAGCAGGGGCGTCTATACCGGGTGTCCATACGGGGTGTATAATAGTCTGGCGAACCGGAGGGCGATGGTTTCCTTTCGAGCCAGAGCCACCCAAATGGAACAATCAGCCTGCCAGATGTGTGGATTTGAGGGTACTTCGCCGCTCACCCACCCCAACGGCACCGCCGGGGGTTGCATCAGACGCGCACATCCCATATCCGGCGCTCACTTCTCAGGCGAAGGCGGGCACTCGGGGCAAATTCCCCGGACAGTCCACCGGTTGAGCAAGCGTGGCTATACCGCGCGACACTCTGATCCTTCGCCCTACGCGCAAACCGGAAAAGGAATATGGCATGGCGCTTCCAGAATTTACCATGCGGCAGCTTCTTGAAGCTGGCGTTCACTTTGGCCACCAAAAGGCACGCTGGAACCCCCGTATGGGCGAGTTCATCTACGGCGACCGCAATGGTATCCACATCCTCGATCTGACACAAACGTACCCGATGCTGGAGCAAGCGCTTCAGGTTGTGCGTGAGACCGTCGCCAAAGGCGGCCGGATCCTGTTTGTCGGCACCAAACGTCAGGCCCAGAAGCCTGTCGCGGACGCGGCTGAGCGGTGTGCACAATATTACATGAACCACCGTTGGCTTGGCGGCACGCTGACCAACTGGAAAACTGTCTCCAACTCGATCTCCCGTCTGAAACAGATTGACGAGAAGATGGGTGAAGGCACTGAAGGTCTGACCAAGAAAGAGCGTCTGGGCATGGAGCGTGACCAGATCAAGCTGCAAGCCTCCCTTGGTGGTATCCGCGAAATGGGCGGTCTGCCGGACCTGCTCTTTGTCATCGACGTCAACAAGGAAGACCTCGCCATCGCCGAAGCCAAGAAACTGGGCATTCCGGTTGTGGCTATTGTTGACACCAACTGCTCACCTGATGGTGTGGATTACATCATTCCCGGCAATGATGACGCGTCACGGGCAATTGCGCTTCACTGCGATCTGATCAGCCGCGCGGCACTGGACGGGATGTCCACGCAGCTGGAATCAGCGGGCGTCGATCTGGGCTCACTTGCTCAAGGCAGTGTCGAAGAGGCGATTGCAGAAGAGACGGTTGTTGAGGCCCCTGCTGCCGAGGCAGCTGTTGAAGCACCTGCCGCTGAAGCCGCCGTTGAGGCACCTGCTGCTGAGGCTGCTGTTGAAGCCGCCGTCGAGGCACCTGCTGCTGACGAGACACCTGCGAGCTAAGCCAAGGTTTGGCCCACGAAGCAACCTTATATCAGGGCCGGGGCGCAATCCCCGGCCCGACACCTTCCAATTCAGGAGACCCATGAGATGGCAATCACTGCAAGCATGGTCAAAGAACTCCGCGACTCCACGGGCGCGGGTATGATGGATGCCAAGAAGGCATTAACCGAAACCGCTGGCGACATGAGCGCAGCCGTTGATTGGCTGCGCACCAAAGGCCTGGCGAAAGCCGCAAAAAAATCGGGCCGCACCGCTGCTGAGGGCCTTGTGGCCGTCGCTGTTGGCAATGGCACGGGCGTCGCGGTTGAAGTGAACTCGGAAACCGATTTCGTCGGCAAGAACGCCGAATTCCAGGAGATGGTTGCGGGGATCGCAGCTGTGGCGATCAACGTCGCTGATATGGATGCCTTGCTGGCCGCTGACATGGGCGGAAAGTCCGTGGCAGATACGGTGACAGCCAAAGTCGCGACAATTGGTGAGAACCTTGGCGTGCGCCGGATGGCGAAGCTGGAAGGGGACGTTGTCGTGGCTTATGTCCACAACGCCGCCGCCCCCGGCATGGGCAATATCGGCGTTCTGGTGGCCACCAAAGGTGGCGACGAGGCGTTTGCCAGGCAAGTTGCGATGCACGTCGCCGCGGTGAATCCCGCCGCCCTCGACGAGGCTGCTGTGGACAGTGACATGCTCGAGAAAGAACGTCAGGTTCAGATCGAGATTGCACGTGAATCCGGCAAGCCTGAGCAGGTCATCGAGAAGATGATTGCTGGTCGTATGAAGAAGTACCTGGCCGAGATCACGCTGCTGAACCAGGCGTTTGTGGTCAACCCCGACCTGAGTGTTGGTGCGGCCGCTGCGGAAGCGGGTGCCGAGATCACCGGCTTCGTTCGTCTGGAAGTGGGTGAAGGCATCGAGAAGAAGGTCGAGAACTTCGCAGAGGAAGTTGCCAAGACCGCCGGAAAAGGCTGAACTTTCCGCCAAGCAGTTTGGCTTTTTGGATTGTGCGGGGCAGGGGGAAACCTCTGCCCCGTTTCGCGTTTGGCCGCGGATTAGGTCTTGGTTAAATGGTGCAGCTGCGCTGCATTTTTTGCGTGAGATGAGGGGGGCGCTGCCCCCGGCTTCGCCTCCCCCGAGGTATTTTTGGCCAGATGAAGGGGGCTGCTTCGGGCGGGGGCCACCACGGTAACGTGGCATGTGCGGACTTTGTTTGGGTTTCGCAAAAAAGACGGCGCTGCCCGGGACAAGGGCCGCGCCGTCTTTGAGTGTCCGGCACGCCCGAGGGACAGTGAAACGCGCCAGCTCTGGTGACGCAGGGACAAGCCGCGCCGTCGTTCGTTTGGGGCAGGGGACAACCTGCACCTTTGTTTGGGTGGTGTGGCTTTGGGAGCCACACCTTGGGCAGCGCGAAAGGACAAAACGCGCCGTCCGTTTCCCCGAAGCGGATCTGCAATCCTTTAATACGGACCACCCGCTTCAGGCCCCGGGGTGAACCCCGGGTGGGCCCGGAGGCAGAAAATGCCGCTCCGGAACCCGGTGTTCCTGGCTGTAATTGCCATCACTCACGGAACAACATCTTTTTGCTGGATTTCGGCACAGGTAGATAGTTGCGGGAATCCTTACCCGCGCCGGTCTTGTGATCCCAAAACCTATCCGAAAGGACAGGTTTTAAGCGCAAGCCGAAAAGTGGGCACCGGTTTTCGGATCACCTTGCGCGCTGCAAACGCCACGCGGGCCGAAAAACGAACGCGACTTTTGGGCTAACTCACACAAACAAGCTGTAGCGGCGCGGCGGGTTGCCGGCTTTGCCGCCTTATCGGCGACCGCCAATCGAGCCAGCCATGTGCGGCAGGCGGGGGGATTGATCTTCCTGGTCAACTAGGCGGAAGATCTGGTTGAGGATCGAGGCTTTACGCACTGCCTGTGCCGTGGTCTCCACACCCAACGCATCACGTGCGCCGCGCAGGTGCTTCTCAACCGTGGCGACGTTGCGTTC
The DNA here is from genome assembly GCA_016763475.1 of Roseicyclus sp. Classification (GTDB taxonomy): domain Bacteria; phylum Pseudomonadota; class Alphaproteobacteria; order Rhodobacterales; family Rhodobacteraceae; genus Gymnodinialimonas. The sequence continues at coordinate 13,203 of JAESTV010000155.1, read as the reverse complement.
CAGCAGCAGCGCGATGTCAGCCATGGTCTTGCCGTCTGCCACCAACTCCAACACCTCGGACTGGCGCGGGGTCAGTAACTTACGTTGACCGGTAGCGGGCAATTGCAGGATACACAGGTGCGCCACGTGGCAGATGGTTTCGATATCTGCGCCGTGCTGTTCCCAGATCGCATCCGCCTCATCCTGGCTCATACCTTTTTTGACAGCCAGGCCAATGCCCGCGTTGGCGTTCTTGATCGCCATGGGAAAACTGATGGTGTAACCCGCGACAATGCCGTGGCGTTCATTCAGCTCGCGCATCGCAAGCTCCCCTTTTGAGGGCGCCTCATGGGCCATCGCCATGTAGACGTCACGCCAGGAGGCGGCGCCGGAATTGTGGATTGCCCATCGCATCATCACCCCGTCGCGGAACATGCCGCCGTCGACATAGGCCTCAACATAATCGGTTGGCATATTGGTCAGCAGCAGCGCATCTTCGGGGTTGTCGTAAAGGCCCGCACCCCGGAAGGCATTGAAGCCATAAAACATGCGGTCGAAGCCGTAACTGGCCATCGTTTTGGTGTGATGTGACCAGAGGTCTTCCACACTTGTCATTTGCAGGTAGGGGCGGAGGCGTTTCATGGGGGGTATCCCTTAGCGTTGAGATAGGTGGGTGTGGAGCGCGCGAAGGGCGAGGGGGTAGCCGTTTGCACCAAAGCCCTGAATGACGCCCACACACACAGGCGCAATCATCGAGGTATGGCGAAAGTCCTCGCGGGCATGGACGTTCGACAGGTGCAGCTCAATTGTCGCCAGCCCGGTTGCGGAAATCGCATCCCGCAGCGCAATCGACGTATGGGTATAGGCGCCCGCATTCAGGACCACGCCCTGGGTGTCACTTATGCTCGGGCGCGCGGCGTGAAGCGCGTCCACAAGGCCGCCTTCATGGTTGGATTGAACAAAGCTGATCGTGACACCCAGTTCAACGGCCAGGGGCTGACACGCAGCCTCAATATCAGCAGACCGGCTGACCCATAGATCGAAGGCTCCCGCTCCCCCAGAAGGTTGAGGTTCGGGCCATTGAGCACCAGAAGGTTCATTTGTCACTATCCCTTTGAGCACTCTTTATATTCATGGGTGGGGTCCGTCGAGTCGTCGTTAATTATTGGCTTCAACTCTCATCTCTCAGGTCTTTGGCTCCGGCTTTGGCTCTGGCATCTCCACCGGGCCACCTTGGGCGTCCCAGCTTGAAAACCCCTCACGCAGATGTGCGGCGGCGAACCCCATGTCTTGTAAGGTCGCCACCGTCAGCGCAGAGCGCCAGCCAGAGGCACAGTGAAACACGAAGCGTTTGTCCGTTTGGGCGAAAACCGGTTTGTGGTAGGGGCTGTCTGGATCAACCCAAAATTCGATCATACCCCGCGGCGCGTGTACAGAACCGGGGATGAAGCCACTGCGCTGGCGCTCACGGATATCCCGAAGGTCGACAACAATCAGGTCCGGGTCCGTGAGTTGCGCAATCAGATCAGCGGTCTCGACTTCTTCGATGCGCGCACGGGCGTCAGCCACCATCTGGGCCACATTTGTCTTCAGGTTCATCTACAGGCTCCTCATCCCAATCGTCGCAGATAGTGTAAACGCACATTGACCACACAAGGGCCGCACCGCAACCTGAGCCGTGAGGGGATTACCAACAGATGCGCGATTGTTGGCCAGAGGGAATGTGACATCGATGAACTATAAAGAGACTTACGCCGCCTGGGCGGCTGATCCTGAAGGGTTTTGGGGCGCTGTGGCCCACGATATTGACTGGATCAAGCCGCCAGAGCGTGTGTTCAACCCTGACGCCGGTGTGTACGGGCGCTGGTTCGAGGGCGCGACATGTAACACCTGTTACAACGCCGTGGACCGCCACGTGGAGGCCGGACACGGCGAGCGGGCGGCGATCATCTATGACAGCCCGGTGACCGACACCAAACGCACGATCACTTACGCAGAATTGCTGGACGAAGTGGCAACCCTGGGTGCGGTTCTGCAAGACATCGGCGTGGGGCAGGGGGATCGGGTTATCCTCTATATGCCCATGGTTGCGGAAGCGATGATTGCGATGCTGGCCTGCGCTCGCATCGGCGCAGTTCATTCGGTGGTGTTCGGCGGATTTGCGGCCACCGAGTTGGCCACACGGATCGACGATGCGGGAGCCAAAGCTGTCATCACCGCGTCCTGTGGGATCGAGCCGGGGCGGATGATAGACTACATGAGCCTCCTGTCGGAAGCCATTGATATTGCAACTGTTAAACCCATCGGGTGTTTGGTCCTGCAACGGGACGCGCAGCGGTGTGAGTTGACTGCGGGGCGGGATCTGGATTGGGCGGAAATGATGGCTGCGGCCCGTGCCGCCGGGCGGTGGGCCGAGTGTGTGGAGGTTGCTGCCACCGACCCTGCGTATATCCTCTATACCTCCGGCACCACTGGCGAGCCCAAAGGTGTGGTGCGTGACACCGGCGGCCATATGGTGGCGCTGCAATGGACCATGAAGAATATCTATGGCGTCAATCCCGGTGAGGTGTTTTGGGCCGCCTCAGATGTCGGCTGGGTCGTGGGCCATTCCTACATCTGTTACGGGCCATTGCTGGCGGGCTGCACAACGCTTGTCTACGAGGGCAAACCTGTGGGAACCCCTGATGCAGGCGCGTTCTGGCGGGTGATCGAGGACCATGACGTCAGCGTCCTGTTCACCGCACCCACGGCGTTTCGTGCAATCCGGGGGCAGGATTTCGAGGGCAAATTGCTGGCGGAATATGACCTCTCGTGCCTGCGCACCTTGTTCCTTGCCGGTGAGCGATCGGACCCCGCAACCCTGGAATGGGCCGAGGCGCACCTGGGAGTGCCGGTGATTGACCATTGGTGGCAGACCGAAACCGGATGGGCGATATCCGCAATCCCGATGGGGATTGAGGCCTTGCCGGTAAAACACGGCTCACCCGGCGTGCCGATGCCCGGATATGACGTGCAGGTGCTGGACGATGCGGGGCATCCGGTAGAGAACGGCACCCTTGGCAACATCGTGGTGAAACTGCCGTTGCCACCAGGGTGCCTGCCGACACTGTGGAACGCGGACAACCGCTTCTTGTCCTCGTATCTCAATGAATTTCCAGGATATTATGCGACGTCTGATGCCGGGATTCTGGACCAGGACGGCTATCTGCACGTCATGGCGCGCACCGATGACATCATCAATGTGGCCGGGCACAGGTTGTCCACGGGGGCGATGGAGGAGGTCCTTGCGCACCACGATGCGGTTGCGGAATGTGCGGTGATCGGCAAGGCGGATGCGTTGAAAGGCCAACTGCCGCTGGGATTCTTTGTCCTGAAATCGGGTGTGAACCGCCCGGATGATGAGATAGCGGCGGAACTGGTGAAGCTGGTGCGGGCGAAGATTGGCGCTGTGGCGGCGTTCAAACTGGCCGTGGCGGTGCCGCGGTTGCCCAAGACGCGCTCTGGCAAGGTATTACGTGGCACGATGCAGAAAATTGCGGACGCTGAGGCCTATAAGATGCCTGCGGCGATTGATGACCCGGCGATCTTGGATGAGATCGCAGAAGCGCTTGGCGCGAAAGGATTAATTGGATGATCGAACGTATTGAACCTGGGGTGCGCTCTTCAAAAATTGTGAAGCATGGTGGCGTTGCGTATCTGACCGGGCAGGTGGGTGAAGGTGACACAGTCACCGCTCAAACAGAGGAATGCCTGCGCCGGGTTGATGCTCTGCTGGCGCGTGCCGGATCTGATCGGGAACACCTGTTGCAGGTGACGATCTGGTTGGCGGACATGGCTGACTTCGCCGAGATGAACCTGGTGTGGAATGCCTGGGTGCCTGAAGGGCACGCACCGGCGCGGGCCTGTGGCGAGGCAAAGCTGGCACGGGACGTGCTGAAGGTGGAAATGATCGTCACAGCGGCGATTAAGTGATTGGTGGGGTTCGGTAATGTCCTGTTGCCGCCGGCGTGCTCTTATTTAACATAATCATGATTACTGGCGAAATACATGTCGGGAGATGGCGCTGCAATACCTCGTCCCTCTCAGGTAAATCGAACGCGCAGGACCGCGTTTGGGCGCCTGAGAGCCTCAGTAATCAAGTCGATTATGGTTGGGTGCGTGATGCTCGCGCGGTGAACCCGTTTACTGAGCCACAATGAGGCATGGGTTGAAACCACTGTGCACCACCTGACCGCTGAACACGGGAGCCGTATATTTCACACTGCCGATTCAAGAACTTACAAGGCGAAGTTAACCCAATGAATACCCTGCCCCGCGCACGGTTCTGATCGGGTCTGCACCTTCCGCCACACGTAATGCCTTGCGTAACCGGCCAATATGTACATCCACCGTGCGACTATCGACGTAAATGTCACGGCCCCAAACCCGGTCAAGCAATTGTTCACGGGACCACACCCGGCCCGGCCGCTCCATAAACGCGCTCAGCAATCGGTATTCGGTGGGACCGAGGCTCAGCTCATCGCCACCCCGGTAAACCCGGTGCTCACCCAGATCGATAATGATGTCCTCGTATTCAAGGCGCTCTCCGACCGTGGCAGGGCGCACCCGGCGCAATTGGGTGCGCAGGCGGGCCAGCAGTTCGGCCACGGAATAGGGTTTGGTGATGTAATCGTCAGCGCCGGTTTCCAGACCCCGGATCTTGTCATTTTCCTCAGACCGGGCCGACAACATGATGATCGGGATTTTTGCGGTGTCCGCACCCATTTTGAGTTGGCGACAGACCTCAATCCCGCTGACGTTGGGCAGCATCCAATCCAGCACAATCACGTCGGGCGGTGTTTCACGCACGGCAATCAGCGCCTCATCCCCCGCGGCCGCTGTTGCCACAGCAAACCCCTCAGCCCGAATGTTATAGGCCAGAACCTCGCGCTGCGCGGGCTCATCCTCCACAATCAGAACGAGGGCTTCACCGGCCATGGTTACGTCCCCACATACGGGGTTTTGTCCTCTTTCGGGCGATCTTCATCCGGCATCTCGCCGGTCACCAGATAGATCACCTGCTCCGCCACCGAGGTCACATGATCCCCCATACGTTCGATGTTCTTCGCCATGAAATGCAGGTGCATACAGGTGGTGATATGGCGCGGATCTTCCATCATGTGGGTCAGGTATTCGCGGAACAGCGCCGAATACATCTGGTCCACTTCAAGGTCCCGCTGGCGCACATCTTCGGCAAGATCGGCGTCTTTCTGGATGTAGGCGTCAAGCACATCTTTCAACATCAACTCCACCTGCCGCGCCATCCGCCGGAGTGACGACGTGGAGCCGGGAACCGTGGGAAGCTCAATCACCGCCTGGCTGCGTTTGGCGATGTTTTTGGCGTAATCACCGATACGCTCCAGGTTGGCCGAAACCCGGAACACCGACAGCACGGCGCGCAGATCGGACGCTGCGGGCGCCCGTAGCGCAATGATACGCGCGGCCTCCTCGTTCACCTGCAACTCCAGCGCGTCGATGGCTTTGTCACCTTTGCGGACAATTTTCGCCAGTTCGACATCATTCTTGTCCAGCGCCTCGGAGGCTTTTGAAATTGCCTCTTCCACCAAGCCGCCCATGCGCATGATTTTTGCCTGGATGCTCTCCAGATCCCGGTCGAACCCCGAGACGATGTGGTCTGAATTCGCCATATTGTGCCCTGCCCTATAGATGTTTGTCCGCCCAATCGCCGTCCGTTCAAGCCGTCCGTTCAAGCCGACCGTTCAGCCAATACGCCCGGTGATGTAGCTTTCCGTGCGCGGATCGCTTGGGTTGGTGAAAATCTTGTCGGTGTCGCCGAATTCCACAAGGTTGCCGAGATGGAAAAACGCGGTCTTTTGCGAGACCCGCGCGGCTTGCTGCATCGAGTGGGTGACGATGACAACGGAGTAACGGGAGCGCAGATCGTCGATCAGCTCCTCGACCTGCGCAGTGGCGATCGGGTCCAGCGAGCTGCACGGCTCGTCCATCAGCAGCACCTCAGGTGAGGTCGCAACCGCACGGGCGATACACAGGCGCTGTTGCTGGCCGCCGGACAGGCCGGTGCCCGGCGCATCGAGGCGGTCTTTGACCTCATTCCAGATCGCGGCACGGCGCAGGGAACGTTCAACGATATCCGCAAGATCAGCCTTGTTTGAAGACAGCCCGTGGATCCGCGGGCCGTAGGCCACATTGTCGAAGATCGACTTCGGGAACGGATTGGGTTTTTGAAACACCATGCCAACCTTGGCGCGCAGCTGCACCGGGTCAACATTGGGGTCGTAGATATCCTCCCCCTCAAGGGTCACCTTACCGGTCACGCGGCACCCTTCGATGGTGTCGTTCATCCGGTTAAGCACCCGCAAGAAGGTGGATTTTCCGCAGCCCGATGGGCCGATGAATGCCGTCACGGTCTTGTCGGCGATATCCACATCAACGCCTTTGATGGCGTGGGTGACATTCTTGTCAGCCGCCAAATCAGCCGCCATGCCGGCAGCCGAGCCTGTGCGGCCCCCTGCCCCATAAAACACATCGACGCCGCGCGCCTGCATCTTCAAAACATCCACGGCAGATTCCTGGTCAGTTTGGCTCATTTCATTCAAGTCTTTCATGAGTGTTTACCAGCGTCTCTCAAATCGTCGCCGCAACAAAATGGCGATTGCGTTCATCACCACAAGGAACACCAGCAGCACAATGATCGCCCCGGAAGCCCGTTCCACAAAGGCAGGGTCGGCGCGTTGTGTCCAGCTATAGACCTGCACCGGAAGCGCCGTTGCGCCGTCCCCCATCAGCGGGAAGCTGTTGGAATGGGTGGACATCAAATCCGGGTATTCGCGTACAAACGCAACCATGCCGATCAGCAGCAGCGGTGCGGTTTCGCCGAGCGCCTGGGCAAGGCCAATGATCGTTCCGGTCAGGATGCCGGGCATCGCCAACGGCAGGACATGGTGGAACACCGACTGCATTCTTGATGCGCCGAGGCCAAGGGCGGCCTGGCGGATTGACGGCGGCACCGCGCGCAGGGACGCGCGGGTGGTGATGATGATGGTGGGCAGAGTCATCAGGGTCAGCACCAAACCACCCACAAGCGGCGAGGATTGGTTGAACTCCATGAAGTTGATGAACACCGCAAGGCCGAGGATCCCAAAGACAATCGACGGCACCGCAGCGAGGTTCGATATGTTGACCTCAATCAAATCGGTGAAGCGGTTCTTTGCGGCGAATTCTTCCAGGTAGATCGAGGCCGCAACGCCGATCGGTGGGGCCAGGGCCAGGACCACCAGCATCATGTAAAACGACCCGATGATCGCGACTCCAAGGCCCGCCGCTTCGGGGCGTTGGCCAGAGGCATCAGGCGCGGTGATGAAATCCCAGTTGAAGCGGGTCACAACGTCGCCACGGTCCGCCAGCACCTGGGCAAGGACCAGTTGCGCCGGTGAGACGTTGCGGTCTCGTTCGGCGCTTGCCATCGTCACGCGGCCCTTGAAGAACCCGTCTATGCGGCCGCCCACAAGGATCTGCACATCAATTGTTGTGCCAACAAGGTCCGGGTTCGCCAGCACCCTGTCGCGGATCTGGGCGGGGGCATCATCGGACAACATCGCCGCCAATTCGCGCGCCCCCATTTCATGCTCGATACCCTCAGCCTCCAGATGGGCCTGGAACGACATCGCCAGAAGGGGCATGTAGCCGAAGGTTGTCACCGCCGCCATTTCGGCCGGGTTGCGATTGCCTTCGGGGTCGATGCGCTCAGCCAGCAGGTCAACCGGAAAGCTGATGTAGGTTTGCCGGAACGAGCTGAGGCCGCTGCCGAGGATCGAGGTCAGCAACACAATCAGCGCGAATATCCCGACGCCAACCGCCGCCATGCCGTAATACTGGAACCGTTTCTCGGCCCGGTTCCGTTTCTGGGTGCGCGCGTCTGGCGCGAACAGCGAACGTTTCGGGGCCTTTTGGGTCACGTCGCTCATTCGTACTGCTCCCGGTATTTACGCACGATCACCAGCGCGAAAATGTTAAGGCAAAGGGTGATCGCAAACAGCGTCAGCCCAAGGGCGAAGGCCACAAGCGCCTCGGGAGATGAGAAGTCGGTATCGCCGGTCAACTGGCCGACAATTTTCACTGTCACGGTTGTCATCGCCTCAAACGGGTTCAGGTCCAGGCGCGCCGCCGCCCCTGCCCCAAGCACCACAATCATCGTCTCGCCAATGGCGCGGGACGCCGCCAGCAGGATCGCACCGACAATCCCCGGCAACGCGGCGGGCAGGACCACCTGCTTCACGGTCTCCGATTGGGTGGCGCCAAGGCCATAAGACCCATCACGCAGGGATTGCGGGACCGCGTTGATGATATCGTCTGATAGGGACGACACAAACGGGATCAGCATGATCCCCATGACGATACCGGCAGTCATCACACTGGAGGACGAGGTCCCAAGGCCAAGCGGCGCCGCGAAGTAATCCCGCAGCAGCGGGCCGACGGTGATCAGCGCAAAAAGTCCGTAGACGATAGTGGGGATACCGGCCAGCACCTCGATCAGCGGTTTGGCAACCGAGCGGACCCGGCGGCTGGCGTATTCAGCCATATAGATTGCGGCGAACAGCCCGATGGGGACAGCCACCAGCAGCGCAATGAGCGAGATGTAGATTGTGCCCCAAAGAAGCGGGATCAGGCCCAACTCGGACCCACCTTCAAATGAGGGCCGCCACTCAAGGCCAAAGAAAAAATCCTGCCAGCGGTAAAGCTGGAAGAAGTTTGCGCTCTCCCAGACCATCGACAGCACAATCCCCACGGTTGTGAGGATCGCAAGCGTGGAGGCGGTAATCAGCAGGCCAAGGATGGCGCGTTCCACGGTGTTCCGTGCGCGCAGGTCCTTGTTGGTGCGCAACCATGCGTAGGTCAGCCCCGCAACCGCCAGCCCCAGCACAATCACCTGCATCCAGGTGGAGGCGGTATCCGACATCTGCCGCGAGCGCTGTGCGGCAGCAAGGATCGCAGGTTCAACATCGGTGCCAAGGGCCACGCCGACATCCGCCAACACGGCGCGGATATCAGTGGTTGCGGTGTCGAGAGACGCGGCCTCGGCGGCAGTAAATGCGCCGCGCTCAACTCCGGTGTTGATGCCATCAGCCAGGCGGCGCACATCACTCATCACCAGATCACGTGACCCGGCTTGGGTCACACCCTGTTCCGGGATCAGATCAATGGCCGCTCCGGCGATGACCATCGGCTGCACGATCAACCAGACGCCAAGGACCAGCACCGCAGGCACCACCGTCAGCAGCGCAACATTGGTGCCGTAGTACACCGGCAGCGAATGCAGGATACGCGCATCCCCTCCGGCGCTGGCAATGGCGCGCTGACGACCAAGGAAAAACCCAAGTCCGCCGAGAACCACAATGGCAGTGAGGATCGAGAGCATCGTGCGTGGCCTTCACGTCGGGCAAAGAAGAGACGGGGCCGTATGGCAGCCCCGCCCGTGATCGTCAAAGGGCGATTATTGGCCCATCAGGATGCCATCAGCGACAATCATCTGAACGCTTGCCAACTCAGGGTCAGCCACAAGCCCGTAAGCCGCCAGCGGCCCCCAATCACCTGCGATATCGTCGCTCACGAAGAACGAGGCGTATTCCTGCAAGCCGGGGATCACACCCAGATGGGCCGCCTTGATGTAGAAGTACAGCGGCCGCGAGACCGGATAGTCGCCGGTGGAGATGGTGTCCACATTCGGCTCGACCCCGTTTATGGTGGCAACTTGCAGGCGGTCGGTGTTGTTCTCATAAAACGACAGGCCAAAGACGCCGATCCCGTTGGCGTCTGCATTGATCCGGGCCAGCGTTTCCGTGTAGTCGCCGTCGATATCAACTGACAGACCGTCGGCGCGAATCTCCAGGCAGGCGTGTTCTGCCGCGTCTTCGTCCATCCCCATCGCGATCATCGCCCCATGGGCGCCGCTGTCCTCACAACCTTGCAGGATGACGCTTTCCTCAAAGACCTCACGGGTGCCATGGCGGGTGCCGGGAATGAAGGCGGCGATGGCTTGATCCGGCAGATCAGCGTTCACTTGCGCCCAAGAGGTGTTGGGATTGTCGATCATTGCGCCATCAACCAGCAGCTGCGAGGCCAGCGCCAGATACCAATCGGACGGAGTAAACGCAAAATTCGGCCCGTTGATGTCGGAGGCGAAGACAATGCCGTCATAGCCAAAGCGCACTTCGATGATGTCAGTCACACCGTTGGCGGCACAGGCCTCAATCTCATTGGGACGGATCGAGCGGCTGGAATTGGCAATGTCGATGGTATTTTCACCCACACCTTCACAGAACCGGCGCAACCCGGTGGACGAGCCGCCGGATTCCACAACCGGTGTCGGGAAATCAAAATTTTCGCCAAAGGCTTCCGCCACAATAGTGGCATAGGGCAGCACCGTTGAGGAGCCAGCGATCTGCACGTTGTCGCGGCTTTGGGCAAACGCCCCGGTGGCCGACATTGCGGCAAGGGCCAGAATCGAAACGCTGAGGTTTGCGAAAGACATGTTGGAGGATCTCCACTTGGATTTCAGACATCTTTGGCGCCGCGGATTTGCGGCGCCCGGACCATCACCTAGACAGGGTTCGCTATGCTTTTGTGACAGCTGTGTAACAGTATTATGACAGGGCGCGGGCCCGTGATCAGATTGCCGGAAATATGACCGAAAACGTGCTTCCCTGCCCCTCTTCCGAGGCAATTCGCAGCCGCCCCCGGTGCCGGTTGACGATATGTTTCACAATCGCCAACCCAAGGCCGGTTCCCCCCAGCTCACGGGAGCGGTGGGAATCGATGCGATAGAATCGCTCGGTCAATCGCGGCAGATGTTGAGAAGCGATGCCGCCCCCCCGGTCGATCACATCAACCCTCAGCACCTCACCTTTGGGCAGCCCTCCGCCGCCCAGCTTGCCGCCCAGTCTCCCGTCCGCCCCCCCGCCGGAGCCACGTGACAGCACCAGTGTCACCTCCCGCCCCGGGCCGCCGTATTTCAGCGCGTTTTCGGTCAGGTTCAGGAACACCTGCATCAGTTGATCGCGATCACCCCGGATCAAGGCAGGATGATCTTTCAGGCTGTCGTCACGGATAAGTATCAGAGGGTTGCCCGCCTCATCCGCGCGGGGGTGCAGGGCGTCGACAACAGCGCCAAGAATCGCGCCGAGGTCCACGTGTTCGGAGGGGCGCACCCGCGCCTCCGCCTCCACCCGGCTGAGCGACAGAAGATCCGCGATCAGGCGGTTCATCCGCTGCGCTTCTGCCTCCATGATCCCAAGGAACCGCTCCTGCGCCTCCGGGTCGTTGCGGGCCGGACCCCGCAGGGTTTCGATGAACCCCATCACCGAGGTCAATGGCGTGCGCAACTCGTGGCTGACGTTGGCGACGAAATCACGGCGCATCTCCTCGGCCTCACCCAAATGGGTGATATCGGTGAAATGTAACAGCAACGTGCGGACACCACTGGCCTGCACCGCCGAGATGCGGACCTTGTATTGGGTTTCACCAGCGCGCTCAGAGCGCTCAATCAGGGCCTCAGCGGACATTGCCCCCTGTAACACCGCCTCAATCCGATCAAGCAGCGCCGGTTGGCGCAGGGCCGCGTCATAGCTGCGCCCGGCGATCCAGTCACCAAGAAGCGCAACCGCTGCCCCATTGGCACAGGTAATCACCCCATCCGCGCCGATGTGCAGCATCGGATCAGGCACCGCCTCAATGATCGATAGGATCTGGTCGCTGTTGACCTGCCGCCCCTTCCCTTGTCCCTCGCCTTTTGTCTCTCGCCTTTTGTCCCTCGCCGTTTGTCTCTCGGCCAGTCCTGCACAAACGCCGCGAATATGTGACACCTCAGACCGCCGCAAGGCCGGCGTCGAAATCGCCGATCAGCAGGTCCAGCTCCTCAATCCCCACCGACACCCGGAAAAACCCGTCCGAGATCCCAAGCGCTGCGCGACCTTCAGGTGTTAACCCGCGATGGCTGGACGAGGCCGAGTGGCTGAGGATTGTTCCGACATCCCCCAAAGTTGGTGCAAACGGCAGATCAGGTGCCCCCTGCACCATGCGATCAGCAGCGGCCTCCGTGGTGTCGGCCAACTCAAAGCTGACCATGGTGCCAAACGCGCCTTTGGTCAGGGCCGCCGCAACCGCGTGGTCCGGGTGATCGGAGCGGCCCGGGTAAAGCACACGGCCCACTTTGGGGTGCGCCGCCAGCCAATCCGCAAGGCCCGCCGCATTGGCCTGCGCCTTCTCAAAGCGCAGTGGGAAGGTATACAGCCCCCGCTCCGCCAGCCAACATTCATTGGGGGCTGGGGTCATCCCAACGGTCACGGCGAAGTCGTAGATCGCGCGCATATGGGCGGGATCACGCGCCGCCACATAGCCAAGGGTCACGTCGGAATGCCCCGCCAGCAGCTTGGTGACCGAATGGATGGTGATATCCGCCCCCGCCACCAAAGGCCGATAGGCCAGCGGCGTGGTGAAGGTGTTATCAACCGCCACAATCACCCCCACCTCGCGGGCCAGATCAATAATCCCCGCCATGTCAGCCACCCGCAGCGTCGGGTTCGAGATCACCTCCACAAGGATCATCCTGGTCTCAGGCCGCAACGCGGCACGGATCGCGGCCACGTCCGTGGGATCCGCCACCGAGGTCGCGATTCCAAACCGCGCCAGGTCCTGGTGCATCAGGCGCAGCGAGCGCCCGTAAAGCTGATTGCCGCCAACAATGTGATCACCCTGCCCCAGTATCCCCAAGATTGTGGCTGACACCGCCGCCATGCCGGAGCCGAGGATCATCCCCCCCTCTGCCCCCTCCAACATATCAATCTTGCGCGCCAGAAGGTCCGCATTCGGGTGCCCCTCGCGGGCATAGGTATAGCCGTGGGTGCGGCCCTCGTACTGGGAATGAAGCGTCGCAATTGACGGCGAGGCATAGACAACCGAGGGCTGGATCGGCGTCACAACCGGGCGGCTCACACCATCACGCAACGCCGCGCGGCGAACCAACGTTCCCGGCTTTTGGTTGCGACCGCCATTTTCACCAGCGCTCATGGCACGCTCCTCCCTGTCTTTGCTTCACACATGGCGCAGGGCGCGGGAGTTCTCCGCCGCACCCAGCGGTACTCAGGCGCCCTCAGGCGCCCTCAGCCGTGGGCAGACCCTCCACACGCCATCAGCTGCGGATTGTCCCGT
>JAESTV010000154.1 GCA_016763475.1 Roseicyclus sp. | reverse complement strand
TCTATTCCCTTGCGGCCTCCCTCTATCATTGCATTTCAGGCGCGGCCCCTGCCCCGGCGGACGAACGGGCGCAGAAAGTCTCCAACGGTGAAGAAGACCCGTACGCGCCGATTGCAGGCCGCTTCCCCGGCCATGATCCCCGGCTTCTGGCGCTCATCGACCGGGCCCTTGCGCGGCCCCTGAAGGATCGCCCTCCTGACGCGGCCGCATGGTTCGCCGCGATTCCCGATGCAACCACCCGTATTGTGGGCCATGTCGCTGCGGCAGCAGTTGCGCCCGTTCCCGCCCCTGCGCCCACACCCTCCGGCGGCACCTTCTGGAAAGGCGCAGCGGTTGGCGGCGTTTCCCTTGCCTTGTTGGGTGGCGGCGCTTTGGCGTTGGCCCCCGGCGTTTTTGCCCCCAGCGTTTTTGGCGGCGGTGTTTTTGGCGGCGAAACCGGCACCTCAGGCACCGAAATGCGCCGTCAACTGGACGAAGCCCACGAAACGATGACCGGGCTGGAGGCTGAACTGGCCGCAATGTCTGACGACGCCGCTGACCTGCAACTTGATGCCGATGCCGCCACCCTGGCCCGCGATCAGGCGCAAACGCGCGCTGATGAGCTTGCCGAGACCGTCATCAACCTTCGCGCACAGCTGCGTGAAGCCGGTGAAGGTGACCCCGAGCAGGCCACAATCCTGCGCAACCAGTTAGATCAGGCGCTGACCGATCAGGAAAACGCGCTGGACGTGCAGCGTAATCTTGAAATGCGCGTGGCTGAATTGGAAGTGGCGCTGGAAGACGCTCGCGCCGCCGCAAACACCGCACCTGAGGTTGAAACGCTGATCTCCGCCCGTGGCGAAGCGGAAGCTGACCGCGACGTGGCTTTGGCCCGCGCCGAAGACCTCGCCACCGAAGTCGCGGCCCTTGAGGCACGGATTGCGGTTCTTGGCGAAGCCAGCCCCGAAGACGCCGAATTGGAAGCTTTACTGGCCGAGCGTGACACCGCATTGGCCGCAAGCTCCCGCGCTGAACGTGATGTCACCCGCGCGCAAGCGGATTTGCAACGCATGGCAACAAACCTGACCGAGGCTGAGGAAGAGGCGGGCCGCCTGACCATGGAGCTACGTGCCGCACGGGCCGAGGTCGAGCTGATGCTGGCCAGCACAACCTTGCCAAACCCCCTTCCCATCACCCCAGCCACAAGCACCGGAGACTGCCCGACCTGGGCTATCGCCGGACCGGTGCAAAGCTACACCGGAACCGATATCTACAGCCCGCAGGCCCTGACCCTTCGCGCCGGCACCAGCCGCGCCCTCAGCGGCTGTGAGGGCTTGCCCTTCAACGTTGCGGGCTTCGCCAATCAGGTGCCCAATTTAACGCTCCAGCTCTCAGAGATGGCGCGATTCCGCAGGCTTGAATTGCAGGTCACGTCCGAGTGCGACACCACTCTGCTGGTCAACACCCAAGACACACTCTGGCACTTTGACGACAATTCCAGCGGTGGTGTGTTGCCGCTTCTGAACCTGACGGGTCAGGACGCTATCGAAGGGCGTCTGGATGTCTGGGTCGGTACAATTGACGGGGTCTCGTGTGATGCGGAACTTGAAATTGAGGCCTGGCTGAATTGAGACTGGGCTGAACTGATCCGCACCGAGGTTTTCCAGGCAACGACCAATCTATAGATCAGCGGGATCATATTCTGTCTCGATCCACGTCCGCAGCGCAATTGGCCCGCGCTCCAATCGCGCGCCATAGGCATCCAGAAACCGGTCCAGCACCCCCGTCTTGGACCAGCGCAGGTGCAGGTGCCGCAGGTTCAACGCACGGCGCGCTTCGGCAACCGGCTGGCCTTGCACATGGATGGCCCAGATGGCGGCGGCAAGCCCCGCGCGATCCGCACCAGATTTGCAATGGATCAGCGTCGGCTTGTCCAGCGTGTCGAAGATATCCAACAGCGCCACCAGCCCCGGCACCCGTGGGGCCTCACGTGCCGTCAGCGGGGCGTTGCGCAGGCGCAAACCCAACTCCGCGCAGGTCTCGGCCTCAAACGCGTGAACCGCACCTTGTGACGGGCGCAGACTGATAACCTCAACAATCCCGCGCGCTTTCCACGCCGCCAACGTCCGCGCGTCAGGGTGGTTGGAACGATAAAGCTTCGCCGCAACCTGCCCCTGATTGCGCCAGATGCGCCGCAACCAGCCATGATCAATTGTCGCGGCGTACAATTGCCCCTGCCACCGCCCAAGGGCGCTGTCGATCCGCTGATCGTAGCGGCTGGTGGCCACGGCCCAAGCCCCGGCAATTTTCTGAGAGACCCTCAACGACATGGGCCATCACTTGTTGCAGGGCCGCGCGGAATGCAAGACCTCCGATGATTGCAGGCGCAAGTTGCGGGAAAACACCCGTTTACATCGGATAGGCCCGCGCGCGAGGATGCGCGCAATATGGCCAATGACCCTCCCACCCCGCGCGGCCCCGATGCCGTCACCCACCAACTTCCTGCGGGGGAACTTCCGGCTGGCTGGGCGCTGCTGGAAGGGCAATACGAGATTGTGCGCTTGATCGCCTCAGGCGGCTTCGGGATCACCTATCTGGCCCGTGACACGTTGGGGCGTGATGTGGCGGTGAAGGAGTGTTTTCCCCTTGGCCTCGCGCAACGTCAGGCCGCGACCCATACCGTCAGCGCAACCTCCGCTGGCACCTCCGAACATTTTGAAACCGCACGTGGTCAATTCCTGCGCGAAGCCCGAATGCTCGCCGCCTTGCGCCATCCCAATGTTGTCCACGTCCAGACCCTGTTTGAGGAAAACGGCACCGCTTATATGGCGATGGATTTCATCCACGGCCGCGATCTTCAGGAAGAGATTGTAGCCTCCGAGAACGGCATTGCCCCGGCCCGGGTTCTGGAACTGGCCCGCGACCTTCTGGGGGCGCTGGACTACGTCCACAGCCAATCTATCCTGCACCGCGATATCAAACCGCAAAACATCCGGATCGACCGCTTCGGCGTGCCGATGTTGATCGACTTCGGCGCGGCGCGGGCCGAAACCCAGGCACGAAGTCGCATGGCGGGGACCTTCCGGGTGGTGACCGACGGTTACTCTCCCCATGAATTTTATGTGGCGGGCGCGGTTCAGGGGCCTCATTCTGACCTCTACGCACTTGCCGCAACGCTGCACCACGTGATCACAGGCGCCGCCCCCGCCGCCGCCGATGAACGCGCCAGCGCAATGGCCACTGGCCACCCCGACCCTTACCAACTGATCGCCGACGCGTACCCGGCACACGACAACCGGCTTTTGCACCTGATCGACCGCGCTTTGCGTATGGTCCCCGGTGATCGCCCCCCCAACGCCGCCGCGTGGCTGACGGCTCTGGCAGATGCACCCACCACAATTGTCACCCCCATGGCGCCTGTAATCCCGGCCCGCAGCCGCCTCTTGCCCGGCGCGCTGATCGGGGCACTTCTGATGGGTGGGATCGGCGCGGGCATCTGGGCAATGCAGCCGCAATGGCTGTCCCCTGCCATGGATGAAATGGTGGACCGGATGGGCCAGCTTGAGGCCAACCTCGCCATGGCCGAAGCCGCCCGCGTGACGGCTGAAATTGGCCTGACCAGCCTCCAGGGCACCCTGGCACAGGCGGAGGAAGACCTCACCCGACTGGAAGCCGCAGATGGTGACATGGTCGCAACGATGGCCGAGTTGGAATCCGCTCGCGCCGCACGTGACGCCGCCGCCGCGCAGGTGAGCGCCCTCGAGGAAGACCTCGCCACACTTGCCGCCACTCAAACTGCACTGGAAGAGGCGCACACCCAACGCAACGCAGCTGAGGCGCGCGCTGACGAAGCCGTGGCCGAAGGCGAAGTTCTGGCTGGCCGCATTGCCGAGTTCACATCAGAGCAGACCAGCGCCGACACACGTATCACCACCCTTGAAGCAAGCCTCGCCGCCACCACCACCGCGC
>JAESTV010000153.1 GCA_016763475.1 Roseicyclus sp. | reverse complement strand
TGCCGCCGCAGACCCCATTGGCCCGCCCCGCCCCGCCCATATCGCCCCAGCTCCACGGGCGCCAATTGACCACGTGCCGCGTCTTTTACCCGCGTCGCGGCTGGTCTTCGTCGGCGGTATTGAGGTCACCGCCCTGCCCCGTGACCGGACCGGATGGGCAAGCCTGTGCCGGTTGCTCTCCACCGGGAGGCTGCGCGCCAAAAAGGGCGGATGTGAGTTACATATCGAGGATCTGTTGCAGCGACATGACGGGTTGGAGTTGCTGCTGCACACCCCCCTGCGCGTCACCAAGGGCTGGCATCAAGCGGCGGAACGACTCACCCCGCTCACCCCATGGCTGTGCCTGTCGCCGCTGTATGATGGACAGGACGTGGCCCGCCTCAACAGCCACGCACGGCTGGCCAAGGCGCTTGGGTTAGGCACAATCGCTTCGGCCCGCCCCCTGATGCACCACGGCGCGCGGCGGCGGTTAACCGATGTGCTGACCTGTGTGCGCGAAGGTCTGCGCGTCGAAGACCTTGGCACCGCGGCCCAGGCCAATGCCGAACAGCGCCTGCGATCCGAGGCGGAGATGCGGCGCATCTTCAAGGGCCATGAGCAGGCCGTGGCGCGTGCGTCTAAGGTCGCTGCACAGCTGCAATTCGACATCGCCAGCCTGCGTTACGAGTACCCGTCCGAGATTGCCGAAGGCGAAACCGCCGCTGACCGGCTGCGCCGCCTGGCCCGGAAGGGATTGGAATGGCGGTATCCGCAAGGCATCCCCGAGAAGGCGGAAAAGCAGTTGGTCCATGAGCTGACGTTGATCGGCAAGCTGGGGTACGAGCCGTATTTCCTGACCGTGAATGATATTGTGGCCTTTGCGCGGGCACGTGGCATCCTGTGCCAGGGGCGCGGGTCAGCGGCGAACTCGATCACCTGTTTTGCGTTAGGCGTGACCTCCGTTTCCCCCGAAATCGGGGCCATGGTGTTTGAACGTTTCGTGAGTGAGGCCCGGAACGAACCTCCTGATATCGACGTCGATTTCGAACACGAACGCCGTGAAGAGGTGATCCAGCA
This sequence comes from Roseicyclus sp., assembly GCA_016763475.1. Classification (GTDB taxonomy): domain Bacteria; phylum Pseudomonadota; class Alphaproteobacteria; order Rhodobacterales; family Rhodobacteraceae; genus Gymnodinialimonas. Next base: position 15,815 of record JAESTV010000153.1, on the reverse strand, counting down.
CATTTATGAACGATATGGCCGCCACCGGGCAGGTCTGTGCGCCACGGTGATCCATTTTCGCAGCAAACGCGCGGTCCGTGAGGTTGGCAAAGCCATGGGGCTGTCCGAGGATATCCTGTCAGCACTCAGCAGTCAGATTTGGGGGTCGTGGTCAAAAGACGGTCCCGAGGTGGAGCGAATGCGCGAGATCGGCCTTGATCCCTCCAGCCCCCGCCTCGCCCTGACCATTCGCCTGATTCAGGACATCATCGGCTTCCCCCGCCATCTGTCTCAACACGTCGGCGGGTTTGTCATCACCGAAGGGCGGCTGGATGAGCTGGTGCCGATTGAAAATGCCTCGATGCAGGATCGAACCGTCATCTGCTGGGATAAGGATGACATCGACGCGTTGGGCATCCTGAAGGTCGACGTTCTGGCGCTGGGGATGCTGACCTGCATCCGAAAGGCGTTTGACCTGCTTCAGACCCACCATCAGACGGACTACACGCTGGCGACCCTGCCGCCAGAGGATGCACAGGTCTATGACATGTTGTGCAAGGCCGACAGCTTGGGGGTTTTCCAGGTGGAATCCCGCGCCCAGATGAACTTCCTGCCCCGGATGCGGCCCCGGTGCTTTTACGATCTGGTGATCCAGGTCGCGATCATCCGGCCCGGCCCCATTCAGGGTGACATGGTGCATCCGTTTATCCGGCGGCGCAACGGCGAGGAGGCGGTGAGTTTCCCCTCGGACGCGCTTGGCCGTGTTTTGGGAAAAACGCTCGGCGTGCCGCTGTTTCAGGAACAGGCGATGCAAATCGCCATCATCGGAGCAGGCTTCACACCGGAGGAAGCGGATCGGCTGCGGCGCTCACTTGCGACGTTCAAGAAGCATGGCTCTGTATCAGATTTTCGCACCCGTTTCCTGCGCGGCATGCGCGAACGCGGGTACGAGATGGGTTTTGCGGAACGGTGTTTCAGCCAGATCGAAGGGTTCGGGTCATATGGCTTCCCCGAGTCCCACGCCGCCTCCTTCGCGCTACTGGTCTATGCGTCGAGCTGGTTGAAATGCCACCACCCCGGCATCTTCGCCTGTGCGCTGCTGAATGCGCAACCGATGGGCTTTTACGCCCCCGCCCAGATCGTACGTGATGCCCGCGAACATAGGGTGGAGGTGCGGCCGATTTGCGTCAACCGCTCTCACTGGGACAACGTGATGGAACCCACGGAGCAAGGCGCGCTGGCCCTGCGCCTAGGGTTCCGGCAAATCAAATCACTGCGCGCTGAAGAGGCCGATTGGCTGACCGCCGCACGTCAGAACGGCTACACCGCCGTTGAGGATGTCTGGCGCCGTGCCGGACTGGATGCACGCACGCTGGCGATCCTGGCCGAAGCGGATGCCTTCGCCTCTCTCGATATTCCCCGGCGCGACGCGCTTTGGGCGGCCCGCGCCCTGACCCCGAAGAAAGACCTGCCACTGTTTGCCGGGGACCTGGACGGTGAAGGGATTGTGGAGCCCGCCGTCTACCTGCCGGAGATGACCGAAGGTGAAAACGTGGTGGAGGATTACGTCGCCATGCGCCTAACGCTGCGCACACATCCGGTGGCGCTGATCCGCGACCAGCTAAGCCCGCAAATTGACCAGAGGTTGCTGCAAAACACCCCCCCCGAACTCGGGCGCGCCAAATCTCTTCGAAGAGATTTGTACGATCCTTCGAAGGATCGTGTTGCGACAACCGCCATTGAAGCCACCCCGCTGCCATGAGCCGCCAAACCAGCTTTTTCGACAAAGCTGCTACGACCCTTCGAAGGGTCGTACACCGCTTCACAAACCGTACTTCGACCGCGTCTCACCCACGGCCTTCATCACCCGCACCAACTCTTGGCTGATGCCGACCTCGCTAAGTGCATGACCCGCACCGCGTACCATGTGAAGACGGCCTCCAGGCCAGCGTGACGCGAGGGTATGGGCCGAGATCGGTGGGCAGATCATGTCGTAGCGACCCTGCACAATCGTGCCGGGGATATGAGCAATACGATCCACATCACGCAGGATCTGGTCGTCATATTCCAGAAAACCCTTGTTGACGAAATAGTGGTTCTCCAGCCGAGCGAAGGCGCGGGCATAATCAGGGGGGCTCTCCCCCCCGTGGCCATCGCTATCCATAGAGGCCAGCGAATTTTCCCATGCGGCCCAGGCGCGGGCAAACCGGGTCTCGAGCATCAGATCGCCGGAAAAGAGCCTCCGGTTGTAGGCGGCGATCATGTCGCCACGCTCCTCCTCAGGCACCAGATTCACAAATCGCGCCCATTGGTCAGGCCAGAACTGGCCCGCACCGCCGCCGTAGAACCAATCCAACTCGCGCTGCGTTGACAGAAACACACCGCGCAGGGCAAGGAAGGCCGTCACATCGGGGTGTGCCTCGGCATAAATCAGGCCAAGCGTCGCGCCCCAGCTGCCGCCGAACACGGCCCAACGCTCAACCCCCAGGGTGTCCCTGATCCGCTCAATATCCGCAATCAGATGCCAGGTCGTGTTGTCTTGCGTGGACGCGTGGGGGCGCGACCGCCCACACCCGCGTTGATCAAACAGGATGATCCGCCACACGTCTGGGTCAAAATAACGCCGCATCGCCGGGCTACACCCGCCCCCCGGCCCGCCGTGCAACACCACCACCGGCGCGCCGCGCGGGTTGCCACATTGCTCCACATAGACATGGTGTCCATCACCCACATCAAGGATGCGCTGATCGAACGGGTCGATCGGCGGAAACAAATGTGAACTTGCGCGCTTTTGACCGGAGAACTTATCCATGTCCGTCCTATATAGAGCGTAACGCCGGGAACGGCACTTCGAAAGTGGCAAGAGATTGAGGGGATGTCCATGAGCACCACACCCGGAAGCACTGTGGATGACACCGAGATTGCCAAGTTTGAGGCGATGGCCGCCGAATGGTGGGACCTGAACGGCAAGTTCAAGCCACTGCATATGCTTAACCCGACGCGACTGGATTACATCACCTCCCAAATCGCCACTGAGTTTGGGCGCGACCTGAGCGCAGAGGCCCCGTTTGCAGGGCTGCGGATCCTGGATATCGGCTGTGGTGGTGGCCTGCTGGCCGAACCGATGGCGCGGCTAGGCGCGGATGTGGTTGGTGCGGACGCCGCCGAGGGGAACATTCCCGTGGCGCAACTCCATGCCGAACAATCGGGGCTCACAATTGATTACCGCCACACAACGGCCGAAGCGATGGCTGGCGATGGTGAGCAATTTGACACGGTTCTGAACATGGAAGTGGTCGAACACGTGGCCGACCCGTTGGCCTACCTGAGCGCATGTCAGCAATTGCTCAAACCCGGAGGGTTGATGGTGTGTTCAACCCTGAACCGGAACCCGAAAAGCTATCTGGTGGCGATCATCGGGGCGGAACATGTGATGCGTTGGCTACCCAAGGGCACCCACGACTGGTCCAAATTCATCACGCCCGATGAACTGTTTGACCTGATTGGGCAGGCCGGCCTCGACCCGGTTGACCGCAAGGGTTTCGTCTTTAACCCGGTTTTGTGGACATGGGCGCTGAGTGATCGGGACCTGAGCGTCAATTATGTGACGGCGTCGGTGAAACCGTAGCAGCATGAAGATGCGCAATGATTGCTGCGCCCTCCGGCCTTTCGGACCCCAGCCCCAGCCCTAACCCTCATCCTCCAGCTTGGCGCGCATTGCACGCAGGACGGGCAAAGCGGCGCGGACTTTGTCGGCCCCGATCTCACCCACGGCGTCTGCCAGGATCGGCACAATAGCAGAGATTGCGGCATCGCGGGCCCGCCGACCCGCGGGGCTGATCGAGATCATCTTGCGCCGCGCGTCATCCCAATCCGGGCGCACGTGGATGTGCCCTGCCCATTCCAACCGGTTAAGCGTGTTGGTCATCGCGCCGCGTGTCAGGTGGAACGCCCGCGCCAGTTGAGCCGGCGACTTTTCCTCATGGGTGCGCGACAGGTGGTTAAGAACGGAAAAATGGCTTAGTTCCATACCCTTGGGCAACGCCTTGCTTAGGCGGGCACGGGCGAGTTGATCAACCATGAAGACTTCGCTGAACAGCGCCACTGAAAGGGGATCGTCTGTTTTTTGATCGTCTGATTGAGCCATGGGCGGATCAAACGCCGCAGTGCGGCGTGACGCAAGCGATATCACCGCCCTTGGGTCACTCCGCCGCGAGAAGCGAATCCAGTTTGCCGGACTGTTCCAATGCAGCCATGTCGTCATATCCACCGACATGAGTGTCACCGATGAAGATTTGCGGCACCGTATGGCGCCCGGTAGCACGGCCCATCATCTCTTGGCGCTTGCTTGGGTTGGCCGCGACATCAATCTCGGCATAGCTGACACCTTTGTCGGCAAACATCCGTTTGGCCGCGTGGCAAAATCCGCAAAGCGGGGATGTATAGATTGTGACGTTTGGCATGGTCCGGACCTTCCTGCGATGCATGACGCGTAACCTAGGTATCCCCGCCCACACGCGCCAGAGCCAAAACAGACACATTTTCGGCACCGGCACGGCGGCAGGCGTCGGTGGCAATTGCAAGGGTGGCACCAGAGGTCATGACATCGTCGATCAGGACCACGTTACGCTGGTCCAGAACGTGGCCTTTTCGTGGGTGGGGCATGATCGCCTCGTCGAGGTTTTTATACCGCGCGTCGCGGCTACGGCCCTTTTGCGATGGCGTTGGCCGCAGGCGCAGCAGCGCCATCGGTGCAACCTCAAGCCCCGTATGGCGGGCAAGCGACCATGCAAGCAGAGCGGCCTGATTGAAACGGCGGCGCGCAAGGCGGGTCCAATGCAGGGGAACGGGGACAAGCAGCGGTGCATCTTCGAGCAGGTCAGCGGCAGCCCGTGCCATCCATGGCCCGGCAGCCCGCGCAACATCGGCACGGTCCCAGAGCTTCAGGGACAGCACAAGCTTTCGCCCGATGCCATCGTAGGCAAACACCGCCCGCCCATGATCCCAGGCGCGGGGAACACGTTGGCATTCGCCACAAATCAACGCCTCACCTTTTGCAGCGGTTTGCCCTGGCAGACCAGTACCGCAGAGGTCACATGCAGCGCCCAAAATGAACGGCGTTTCCCCCCAACAGGTGCCACATATTGCAAACGGATCCTCCACCCGAGCGCTACAGCTGAGGCATTCGGGCGGAAACACCGCATGAACCAAGGTTTGCAATCTCATACCTGTCCCCTAAATAGCGCCGAGAACCTCACGCCGGATCAGAGCCTCATTTTGCAACAGCCCCTGCCTCGCCTGACAGATGCCAAAGCCCTCGCTGCCCATCGCGCCCGCGCGCGGAAGGCTGCCCATCGCGGTCGCGCGCAGAAGGAAGAGGCGCGCTTCCTGCACGATGAGGCCATTGCCGAACTTCAGGAGAGACTCGCGGACGTTAACAGAACGTTTACGCAGGTGGCGATTGTGACGGATTTTCCGAATATTTGGTGCGATTTCGCGCCAAACGCCCGGATTGTGCCGATGACAGAGGTGCTGGACCTGCAACCGGGTGCCTATGATCTGGTGGTTCACGCCATGGGTCTGCACTGGGCTGACGACCCGGTGGGCCAGGTTGTGCAATGCGCCCGCGCGCTTCAGCCTGACGGATTGTTCCTGTCCGCAGCTTTCGGCGGCAGCACCCTGACAGAGCTGCGCCAAGCCCTTGCACGGGCCGAGACACTGGTGATGGGTGGGCTTTCCCCTCGGGTTGCCCCGATGGCTGAGGTCCGCGATATGGGGGCGCTTCTGCAACGGGCGGGGCTGGCGCTGCCGGTTGCAGATACGCTGCGGAAAAATGTGACCTATCGGGATGCGATTGCGCTTATGCACGACCTTCGCGCCATGGGCGAAACAAACGCGTTGGCCACCCGGCACCGCGTAACCCCACCCCGGGCGCTGTTCCCGACCGCCGCCGCAATCTACGCCGAATCCTTCCCCGCAGAAGGAAACCGCATCCGGGCAAGCTTTGAACTTGTGTTCCTTACCGGATGGGCCCCCCACGAAAGCCAGCAGAAACCGCTGCGACCGGGTGCCGCCCGGACCCGTTTGGCTGCTGCCCTGAACACAACCGAATTTGACGAAGCCGCCAATCCGGTCCAAGACCTGCCCAACAAAGATCGCCCGAACACCCCATGACCAAAACAATACAAGCCGAACCCGCACCAGCCCTGGACCATGCTCCTGCAGATCACCCACGGGTGAAAATGGGCAAGGTGGGCGTCCTGTTGGCCAATCTCGGCACACCGGACAATTACGATTACTGGTCGATGCGGGGTTACCTGAGCCAGTTCCTCTCGGACCGGCGGGTGATCGACTACGCACCATGGAAATGGCAGCCGTTGTTGCAACTGGTGATCCTGAGCAAACGCCCGTTCACGTCAGGTGCCGCCTACAAATCAATTTGGAATCACGACGCCGGTGAAAGCCCTCTGCTGACAATCACCAAAGATCAGACCGCGAAGATGAAGGCCCTGATGGTTGAGCGGTACGGCGACAAGGTCATTGTCGATTTCTGCATGCGCTACGGCAATCCCTCAACCAAATCGAAGGTGGATCGGCTGGTGTCCCAAGGCTGCACCAAAATCCTGTTTTTCCCGCTTTATCCGCAATACGCGGGCGCGACTTCGGCCACGGCCTGCGACGAATTCTTTCGCAGTCTTGCAACGATCAGTTGGCAACCGCAGGTGCGCACCGTCGAGCCCTATTGCAGCCACCCGCTCTACATTGACGCGCTGGCCCAATCCGTTGAGCGCGCTTATGGGGCAATGGACGTGAAGCCGGATGTGCTGGTTGCCAGCTACCATGGGGTGCCAAAGCGGTATCTGATGCAGGGTGACCCGTACTATTGCCAATGCCAGAAAACCTCCCGCCTGTTGCAACAACGGTTGGGCTGGGATGACACCCGGAGTGTGACCACATTCCAAAGCCGTTTCGGGCCTGAGGAATGGTTGCAGCCTTATACGGTGGACGAGGTTGCCCGTTTGGCCAAGCAGGGCAAGAAACGCATCGCGGTGTGTGCGCCTGCGTTTTCGGCGGACTGCATCGAGACGCTGGAAGAGATCAACGAAGAGATTCGAGAGAGTTTTGAGCACGCCGGTGGCGAGAGTTTCACCTATATCCCGTGCCTCAACGACGACGATGCCCATATGCACGCGCTGTCCACAATTGTGGACGAGAACCTGAGTGGTTGGCTGGGCTAAAGCGCTTTGCAGGCGGAATCAGGCGGCCTGAAATTCCGACACCGGGCGTCCGGTAAACAGTTTTTCGCCGATGCGAACCGTGACCAAGCCGCTGGAAAGGCGGCGCACGAAATCTCCCTGAATGGACACACATGTCCCGATAAGAATGGTCGTCAGCACAGGCTATACCCCCCAAAGGTGTCTGTTGGGGTAACGTTAACCGGAAAAGTAAACAATTCACCTAAAAAGTGAACCTTATCCGGAACTTTCTGATTTTCCCCGCGCAGCAGGCGGTCACAACCAATCGCGCAGGATCGGAATCAGGGGAATATCCGCCGGCGGCATCGGGTAATTGCGCAACTCAGATGCGCGGACCCATTTGAGGCTTTGCCCCTCACGCGATTGCGGGATGCCGTCCCATTTTCGGCAAGCAAACAGCGGCATCAGAAGGTGGAAGGTCTCGTAAGAGTGACTGGCGAAGGTCAGCGGCGCAAGGCACGACGCCCAGGTGTCGATCCCAAGTTCTTCCTGAAGCTCTCGGATCAGGGCGATCTCAGGTGTCTCGCCGGGTTCAACCTTGCCGCCCGGAAACTCCCACAGGCCAGCCATGCTTTTCCCCTCTGGCCGCTGGGCCAGAAGGATCTTGCCGTCACGGTCGATGAGCGCAACGGCAGAAACAAGGAGGATCTTCTTGTCACTCACGAGCGATAGTCAGCGTTGATCTGGATGTAGCCGTGGGTCAAATCACAGGTCCAGACCGTGGCGGTGCCGGTCCCAAGGCCCAGATCAACGTCAATCAGGATCTCCTGCTGCTTCATGTAAGCCGCAGCTGCATCCTCAGAATAACTCTCTGCAATCCACCCGTTTTCAGCCACGAGGATATCCCCGAACCGGATCGTCAGCAGGTCCCGATCCGCCTTGGCGCCGGATTTCCCAACCGCCATGACCACACGCCCCCAATTGGGGTCTTCACCAGCCAACGCGGTCTTCACCAGCGGCGAATTGGCAATTGAGCGGGCGATTTTTTCGGCATCAGCGTTGCTGTCAGCGCCTGTCACGCGAACCTCAACAAACTTGGTGGCACCTTCGCCGTCACGCACGATCTGGTGGGCCAGGTCTTGCATGACCACCTGCAACCCGGCCTGAAACCCATCATCGGGCTGCGTGATTGGCAGGTTCCCGGCGCGCCCCGTGGCGGCCAGCAACACGGTATCGGATGTGGAGGTATCGCTATCAACCGTCACGGCGTTGAAGCTCACTTTGTTTGTGGCGCTTAACATCTCCTGCAGAGCGTCCTGGGTCACAGCGGCGTCGGTGAAGATATACCCCAGCATCGTCGCCATATCCGGCGCAATCATGCCAGAGCCTTTGGCGAATCCCATGATGGTGACTGCAACACCGTCAAGATCGACACGCACCACGGCCCCTTTCGGGAATGTGTCGGTTGTCATGATGGCACGGGCGGCCGGTTCGGTTGCGCCGGCGTCCAATGCCGCTGCCAGATCGGGCAGGGCGTCCGTGATCTTTTGCGCAGGGAGCGGCTCCCCGATCACCCCGGTTGAGGAGGTGAATACATGGCCGACGGGCAGGTCTAACGCATCGGCGGCGGCCTGCGCGATCACCTCAACATCTGTGACGCCACGTTTGCCGGTGAAGGTGTTGGCATTGCCGGAATTCACCACGATGGCGAACCCTTTGTCCGCACTGAGGTGCGGCAGTTTCGCCTGCCCATCAAGCACAGCGGCAGATCGCGTGGCCGAACGGGTGAAAACGCCAGCCATGGTTGATCCTGCCGCGATATGGGCCAACATCACATCAACCCGGTTCTTGTATCGAACGCCAACGGCGCCCGCAGCAAAGCGGACGCCGTTGATGGCGGGAAGATCGGGGAAACCGGCGGGTGCCAGCGGAGAGACCGCGTATTTCGCCCCTCCGATCGCAACCGCCACTTTGCTTGGCGCATCGTCCGTCATTGGCCCCTCCCGGCTCGGGTCGATTTACTCGGCGATCAGGTCGAGGTCGCGGATCACGGCGGCGTCGACCTCAATCGCAACCATATCAATCTCAGCCGCTTCGGTCAGCTCTTCCAGACGGGTATCTACACGGGCACGGCGCAGACCTTCCTCAAGCTCTTCCGTAACCTCTTCGAGGGCAGGCGCGGCTTGTTCGCGGGTCTCGCTGAGCAAAATAATGTGCCAGCCGAATTGCGTCTGCACCGGAGCCGAGACTTCACCCGCTTCCAGGGCAAAAACCGCCTCTTCAAACTCAGGCACCATCATGCCAGCGGTGAACCACCCCAGCGCGCCGCCGTTGGGGCCCGAGGGGCCGATGGAATGTTCAGCCGCCAGTTCCGCGAAATCATCCCCTGCCTCCAACGCGGTAATCATCATCTGCGCCTCTTCTTCGCCTTCCAGCAGAATATGGGCAGCGTTGAATTCCACCACAGGTTCGATCGCGCCATAGGTGGCGTCATACGCGGCCTGAAGCTCTTCTTCGGACAACTCCGCCATGGCGACGTCGTCCATATACATCGCGGCCAGGAACGCGCGGCGTTCATTCTCAAGGCCCAGTTCCATCTGGCGCGTCACGTTGCCTTCAGCCGCATCAGCCAACACTTGTTGTTGGACCAACTGCTCCAACATACCGTCAAACAGCACTTCGTCAGGCAGCTGCTGATATTCTCCGGGCAACATCTGACGCATGGCGATCAGATGGCCGATGGTGATGTCCTGACCGTTCACAGTGGCCAGCACGGTGTCGGCACCAATATGGCCATCAGCGAAGGCAGGAGCCGCAAGGGCGGCAACCATGGCAGCTGAGGCAAAAAGCATCTTCATGGGGGAAATTCCTTTGTGTCTGTCGACCACGCTTAAAAGCAAGGGTCACCTTACGTTGACTATCATCGGGCCGCCCCTTATCTCGCTAACGGGATTCATATCCCGGGGCCTTGGCCTTTCGCGCAATAGTTAGACCGCCGCGAAGGGCCGGACAACCCGGCATCCCCACACGAATTGTTCAGACGGCGCCGGCCCGCCACTCAGGCCGTGAATGAGGTTGAAATAGATGTTCGGAACGTTGGCAAAAAAGGTTTTCGGCTCACCGAACGACCGCTTAGTGAAAACCGTCCGCCCAATTGTTGATCAGATCAACGCATTGGAGCCCGAGTTTGAAGCGCTGGACGATGCGGGCATCGTCGCCAAGACGGCAGAGCTTCGCAACCGCGCCCAAAACGGGGAAGCGCTGGATAAACTTCTGCCGGAAGCCTTTGCCAATTGCCGCGAAGCCGCCAGACGGGCCTTGGGGTTGCGCGCGTTTGACGTGCAGCTGATTGGCGGAATATTCCTGCACCGAGGCTGTATCGCCGAGATGAAAACCGGTGAGGGCAAAACCCTTGTCGCAACTTTCCCGGCTTACCTGAACGCCCTGAAGGGTGAAGGTGTGCATGTGGTGACGGTGAACGATTACCTTGCCAAACGTGACAGCGAATGGATGGGCCAGGTCTTCACCGCGCTTGGCATGACCACTGGCGTTATCTACCCTCGTCAACCTGATGCCGAGAAGAAACAGGCTTATGGGGCTGACATCACCTATGCCACCAACAACGAACTTGGCTTCGATTACCTGCGCGACAACATGCGCGGATCCATCGCCGAGATGGCTCAACGCGGTCACAATTTTGCGATTGTGGACGAGGTCGACTCGATCCTGATCGACGAAGCGCGGACGCCGCTGATTATCTCTGGCCCGACGCAGGACCGCTCGGATCTGTATCTGTCCATCGACAAGATCATCCCGCTGGTCCGCGAAGAACATTACACGCTGGACGAAAAGACCCGCGCTGCGACCTTCACCGACGAAGGCAATGACTTCCTTGAGGAAACGCTGTCGGCAGAAGGCATCCTGCCCGAGGGGCAGTCCCTGTATGACCCGGAATCCACCACCATTGTGCACCACGTCACCAACGCGTTGCGGGCCCACAAGGTGTTCCACAAGGACAAGGAATACATTGTTCGCAACGATGAAGTGGTTCTGGTGGATGAATTTACCGGCCGCATGATGGCCGGCCGGCGCCTGTCCGAGGGCTTGCACCAGGCGATCGAGGCGAAAGAGGGCTGCAAGATACAGCCCGAAAACGTGACCCTCGCATCGGTGACATTCCAGAACTACTTCCGCCTTTATGACACGTTGTGTGGCATGACCGGCACCGCCTCGACCGAAGCTGAAGAATTCGACTCGATTTATGGCCTTGGCGTGGTGGAGGTCCCCACCAACCGCGACATCGTGCGGATTGATGAAGACGACGCCGTCTACCGGACCGGCACCGAAAAATACGCCGCAATTGTCGAGACCATCGCCGAGGCACATGCGAAAGGGCAGCCGGTTCTTGTTGGCACCACCTCGATCGAGAAATCCGAGATGTTGGGTGAGTTGCTTACGAAAGCGGGCCTGCCGCATTCGATCCTGAACGCGCGCCAGCATGAACAGGAAGCGAAAATTGTCGCTGACGCCGGCAAACTTGGCACTGTCACCATCGCCACCAACATGGCGGGTCGCGGAACCGACATCAAGCTGGGTGGCAACGTCGAGTTCACCATTATGGAGGCAATTGCCGCCGATCCCGATGGCGATCATCAGGCGATCCGGGACCGCATTGAGGCCGAACATGTCGCCGAGGAAAAAGCGGTCAAAGAGGCCGGTGGCCTCTATGTTCTGGCAACCGAGCGCCACGAAAGCCGCCGCATCGACAACCAGCTGCGCGGCCGCTCCGGCCGTCAGGGTGATCCGGGCAAATCCAGCTTCTTCCTGTCCCTGGAAGATGATTTGATGCGGATCTTCGGATCTGATCGCCTGGACAAGATGCTCAATACCCTGGGCATGAAGGAGGGTGAGGCGATTGTGCACCCGTGGGTGAACAAATCCCTGGAACGCGCCCAGGCGAAGGTTGAAGGCCGTAACTTCGACATCCGCAAACAACTGCTGAAATTTGACGATGTAATGAATGACCAACGCCAGGTTGTCTTCGGCCAGCGCCGTGACATCATGGGGGCGGAAGACATCGCCGAAGTGGTGAAAGATATGCGCCATCAGGTGATCGAGGATATGATCGACATCCACATGCCGCCGAAATCTTACGCCGACCAGTGGGATGTACTTGGCCTGCAAGCGGACGCCAAAAAGATGCTCGGCGTCGATCTGCCGATTGAGAGTTGGGCCAGCGAGGACGGCGTTGATCAAGAGGTCGCGTCCGAGCGGTTGGAACGTGCCGCTGATGAATACATGGCCTCCAAAGCCGCCAAATTCGGACCCGATCAGATGCGCACGATCGAAAAGCAGGTGCTGCTGCAAACGATCGATCTGAAGTGGCAGGAACATCTGCTGACATTGGAACACCTGCGTTCGGTTGTGGGTATCCGCGGGTACGCCCAGCGTGACCCGTTAAACGAATACAAGACCGAGAGTTTCCAACTGTTTGAAACCATGCTCGACACTCTGCGGGCGGACGTGACCGAAAAGTTGAGCCGGATTCAGCCAATGACGCCAGAACAGCAGGAAGCCATGTTGGCGCAACTCAAACAACAACAGGAAGCCGCGCGCCAGCAGATGGCCGCCGCCGGGGCCGCCTCTGGGGCCGCAACCGGGGCTGACGCCGCCGCGCCCGCCGAAAATGCCGCACCGGGTTTTGTGGAAGATGACCCCAAAACCTGGGGTAATCCGGGCCGCAACGACCTGTGCCCTTGCGGGTCTGGCAACAAGTTCAAACATTGCCATGGGCGGCTGGCCTAACCCTCGGCATCCGGGTTTAAGGCGAAACTGAGAACAGTGGAGGGGAAACGCCCCGCTTTCCCTCCATTTCCGGCACAATCACGCCCCACTCATGAACGATACCTCCGCCAAATGATTGTGGTGGAGTGGACGTGACATGCTGAGTTCTATGATAATCCGTGTCGCGGCTGGCGGCACATTGATCGTCGGCGGCGCATTGTTCGCCGCTCAATCAGGCTTGCTCGGGGGCATGAGCAACGCGCAAACCGCCGGTCAAATCGCTGAGGACCAAACGCTGACATCCTCGTCACGCCCCGCTGGGTCGACAGCCTCATCACGCCCCGCTGGGGCAGCATCCTCGTCACGCCCCGCTGGGTCGATGGCCCCGATCCTCCCGGTGATCGAGCAATCTAACGTCCGTTTGCCCATCGCAGCGCAGTCACTTGCCCCTGAAGCGCGGGTTGTTCCCGCCAGTTTTGACGGCCCGGCGCTGGCGCCAAATTTGCCAATCACCGATGAGACGGAGCTAAGCGAACTTGGCCTCCCCTGCGGGATCAGCGTCACCGCAACGGCAATGCCGGCGGCGATGGTGGCACTGGATGTCATGGCGCCATGCCGCGCGGATGCCGTCGTCACTATTATCCATTCGGGCCTTGAGATCAGCTCTTCAACCGACGCGCTTGGCCTCCTGACCCTTGATATTCCGGCGTTTGAAACGCCTGCGTTCTTCTCGGTCACCTTCGCGGATGGTGTGGAAGAAGCCGTTCTTGTCGGCCTGCCCGACCTTCCCGAGTTCGACCGGATCGGTCTGGCATGGCAGGGCAACATGGGTCTGGAATTACACGCAATGGAATTCGGCGCCGCATTTGGCGAGGCGGGCCATGTCTGGCAAGATGCGCCTGCGGCTCCAGAAACCGCAATCGCCGGTGATGGTGGCTTCCTGACGGTGCTGGAAACCGGTGCCACCTTCGCGCAGATCTACACCCTGCCACGCGCCACCTTGCGCGAAGGGGATTCAGTGCGCCTGTCCATCGACGCACCTGTGACACAGGCCAATTGCACCCGCGACGTCATGGCGCGCACCCTGCGCGCTGAAGGCGGTGGGCGGGTGGATGTGACCGAACTGACCTTCACAGTTCCCGCCTGCGATGCGGTGGGTGACGTTCTGGTCTTGCAAAACCTCCTCGACGACCTGAGACTCGCCTCGAATTGAGGCAAACGTATCGGGTTTTCGCTATGTCGAAACACATCGGGGCGGTCCTTGGGGCCGCCCTTTTCATGTGCACCGCTGGCGGTGTCGTGGCTCAGGACGTGGAATTGCGCTCGTTTGACGGATCGGTGGAGCTTGAGGGCAACCTGATCTCCTACGATGGGGCGTTTTACCGGCTCGATACAGTCTATGGCGCGCTGACAGTGTCCGCCGAAGGTGTGTCTTGCGCCGGGCCGGGTTGCCCGGACCTGGCGACGTTTGTGGCTGAGGCGCGGGTCGCCGGGGCGGCAACCGTGGCAGAAGGGCTGTTGCCGGATTTGCTGAGCGCCTTTGCAGAATCCCGCTCCATGAGTGCAGGAACGGAGATCGGGGAAGACGGCCCGGTCTATATCCTGCGCCGCGCCGATGGCTCCGCTGCCGCGCGTTTCACCGTTGTGCCCAGCAGCACCGATGATGGCTTTACGACGCTGTTGAATGGAACCGCCGACATTGCACTGGCCCTGCGCGAGCCATCAGCAGTTGAGATTCGCGCGGCTGAGGCCGCAAGCCCACGCGACCCGCCGCTGGACGACCGGGTGCGGGTGCTGGCGCTTGATGCGCTGGTACCCGTGGTATCGGATGAAAACCCGATTGATGCGCTGTCCCTACCCGACGTGGCCCGGCTGTTTTCGGGTGAGATCACAAATTGGCAGGAGTTGGGCGGCCCCGATGCGCCGATTGCGTTACATCTTTTGGCCCCCGGGTTTGGGCTGGCGCAAGCGTTTGCGGCCCGTGTGTTGTTGCCCTCTGACGCGGGCCTTGCCGATGGCATACTGCGCCATGAAAGCACCGAGGCTTTGGCCGCAGCGGTCGCGGGTGATGCTTACGCGGTGGGGATCACCGCCCGCTCCGGCATAGGCGGCGCGCGGGCGTTGCCGCTGATTGGGGCTTGCGGGTTCTCTCAAACCGCAAGCGCGGATGCGGTAAAGGCTGAGGATTATCCGCTGACGGCGCCGGTCTATATGTATCTTGCGCCCCGTCGCCTGCCGCAATTGGTGCGACAATTCCTGGCGTTCACCCAAACCGAAAACGCCGAACGCCGGGTAAGTGACGCCGGTTTTGTGAACCAACTGCTGACGCGAACGCCGTTGGCATTACAGGGGGAACGGCTGACCAATGCAATCATGTCTGCCGGAGAAGACGTTGATCTGGCTGAGTTGCAGAACGTGGTTGACGTGTTGGCAACTGCCGAACGGCTGTCGACCACACTGCGCTTCAACCCCGGAGGGGCGGATCTGGACATCCAATCCCGCGCCTCGGTTGCGCGCTTGGCGGCGGCGGTGGAGCGCGGTGCGTTTGATGGGCGGCGGCTGATCTTCGCTGGATTTTCCGACAGTGACGGGCCGTCGTCGATCAACGCGCGCCTGTCGCTGCGGCGCGCAGGTGTGGTGCGCGATGCAGTGCTCACGGCAGGTGTGGCAGCTGCGCCGGACCGGGTAGAGATGATCACCTATGGCTTTGGTGAGGCGATGCCGATGGCGTGTGACGACACCGAGTGGGGCCGGTCCGTGAACCGCCGCGTCGAGGTGTGGTTGGATTGAAGGATATCGCCGTGAGCTTCGCGCCCGTCGACCAGCTGGGGGATTCACCCCCAGACCCCCAGAGTT
>JAESTV010000012.1 GCA_016763475.1 Roseicyclus sp. | reverse complement strand
GTATCGGGATGGTCTCACTTGGCTGCCCGAAGGCGCTGGTCGATAGCGAACGTATCCTCACCCGCCTGCGCGCCGAGGGCTACGCGATCAGCCCCGACTACGCCGGAGCGGACGCCGTGATTGTGAACACCTGCGGCTTCCTTGATAGCGCCAAGGCCGAAAGCCTCGACGCAATTGCTGAGGCGCTGGAGGCCAACGGCCGGGTGATTGTGACCGGGTGCCTGGGGGCTGATCCAGACTACATCACCGGCGCACATCCGAAGGTTTTGGCGGTCACTGGCCCACATCAGTACGAACAGGTCCTCGACGCGGTCCACGTTGCTGTCCCGCCTGATCCCAACCCGTTCATCGACCTGCTACCACCCGCCGGCGTCAAGCTGACTCCACGCCACTACGCCTATCTGAAGGTCGCTGAAGGCTGCAATCACAAGTGCAAATTCTGCATTATTCCCGACATGCGCGGCAAGCTGGCCAGCCGCCCCCAAGCCGCAATTATCCGCGAAGCGGAAAAGCTGGTTGAGGCGGGTGTGAAAGAGATTCTGCTGATCTCCCAGGACACCTCCGCCTACGGCACGGATTGGAAGAGCCGGGACGAAAAGTTTCCAATCCTCAACCTTTCCCGCGACTTATCCACTCTCGGGGCCTGGGTGCGCTTGCATTATGTCTACCCCTATCCCCATGTACGTGACCTGATCCCGCTGATGGCAGATCCCGCCAACGGGTTGCTGCCTTACCTCGATATCCCGTTCCAGCACGCCCATCCCGACACCCTCAAACGGATGGCGCGACCCGCCGCCGCGTCACGCACCCTGGACGAGATCGCCGCCTGGCGGCGCGACTGCCCGGACATCACCCTGCGCTCTACGTTCATCGTCGGCTACCCCGGCGAGACCGAGGCTGAGTTCCAAACCCTTCTGGACTGGATGGACGAAGCACAGCTCGACCGGATCGGGTGTTTTCAGTACGAAAACGTCGATGGCGCGCGGTCAAACGCCCTGCCTGATCATGTGGCGGCTGAGGTCAAACAGGAGCGGTGGGACCGGTTCATGGAGAAGGCGCAAGCCATCTCCGAGGCCAAACTCGCCGCCAAGGTTGGCCGCAAGATGCAAGTCCTTGTGGACACCGTGGACCAGGACGGCGCCACCTGCCGCACCATGGCTGACGCTCCGGAAATCGACGGCAACCTGTTCATCGACGAAGGTTTTGAGGCCCTCTCCTCCGGTGACATGGTCACAATCGAGGTGGATGAAGCGAGCGACTATGACCTGTGGGGCAAACTGACCTCGTAAACTTGTCGCGGCGGGCATGAGGCATCATCTATCGAAAGTCACGCCCCTCACAGCACCTTGCTGATCGGGAGGCGGTGAATTCAACTTCAGCGCGAGGCCTCAAAAGATGACACAAACCTAAGGCGCAAACTCACCGAAATACGCCCGCACCGCGCTGGCAACATGGCGAAACCGGTCCCCGCCCAGGTGTTTGCCGCCATACCAGCGGGTGACGACAATCACGTGGTTCTCCAGCCCCTCGCGCTGCAACATCTGCGCGATAATCTGGCCGGCGCCGCCTTCGCCGTCATCCCCCTTTGCCGGGCCATCCGCAAACAGCACCGCCCATGTATTGTGGGTCGCCTTGGCGTATTTCTTCTTACGTTTCAGCTGCTTCAGGAACACCTCCACACCTGCGCGATCCGCGACGGCACCCCCCGAAACCGCATATTTTGATCCGCGGTCGCTGATCACGTTTTCGATCTGGCGCATCACACAATCAAGCCAGGCCGCAATGCTGCGCCACCGCACGTCGCACGGTTGCAACCCGCGCCGCATTGGGTGGATGTGTGCTGAGTATCCCGGCCCTGGGATCCGGCAACAGGCTGAAGAAGCGCGCACCGGCGAGCGCATCAAACCCGGCGCGGCAGGTGATCTGCGTCCCCAGGCTATCCGCCTCTAGCTCTGCGTTTTGGCTGAACTGGCGCGCCCCCAGCAGCGCACCGGCCTGCGCCGCCTCGATAATCTGCTCTCGGTTACCCCCGCGCTGTTGCGCCGATGCACCAAAGATCAACGCACCTGCACGGGCGGCGGCCTCTTGCTGCGCAATATGTTGCGCGATGTGGTGGGCGACCTCATGGCCGATTACAAAAGCCAGCTCATCGTCGTTGCGCACGGCGCGGATCAACCCAACGGTCAGGGTAATCACCGGGCGGCCATTTTCGGGGTGTAACGCCTGAAACGCATTCACCCCGGTGCGCGGGTCACGGTTCACAAGGAATTCGAAGTCACAATTCTGGCCCTGCGTCCGGGATCGGCAAAACGATTCGGCAATAGGTTCCATCCGCCGCGTCACCTCAATGGCACGGGCAACGGACATGGGCACGTTGTGCGGCTGCGCGGCTGTGGATCGGGCGGTTGTGGATGGGGCGGCGGTTTGGGTTGGCGCCACACAGGCCGAAAGCGTCAGGGCAGCAATCAGGGCAATCAGGGGGCGCATCAAAATCTCCGGCAAAGGTTTGTTTGGCAAGACTAACCCCACGTGCCGGAGCGTCCAGCCCGATCTCCGAATTGTGCAAATCCGTCATCGGGCTGCGATATCCGCACCGGCTCGTATCGGATCGTATCGGCTCGCATCTACCGGCAACAGAGGCTTGGCAATCACCCGTTGCCCCCATACCCTTGCCCCATGTTCACCATCGAGCACGAATTTGACGCCACCATCGTCACCCTTGTGGATGAGGGCGCTGCCCCGTTGCAGGAAGATGTCACCATCTCGGCTTTTGCCGAATGTGTGACCTTGCAACAGGTTGATCCCCGCACCGACCAAGTGCGCACGATCACCCTGTCGATGGCGCAGGTCCGTGACCTTGGCGCCGCGTTGGACCTGCCCGAAGGCGCGTATCAGTTTCAGCAAGAGCCGTAGGGCAGGGTTTATCACCACACCCGCCGCCCCTAGCCGCCGCCCCTAGCCGCTGCCCACCTGCTCACCTGCCCACCTGCCCACCTGCCGCCACCCACCTCCAGCCCCTTTTGCATCGCTTGCCCCTGAAGCGCACCCATAGGTGACAAGCGTCCAACCGCCTGCTGATCCCCTCCACCACACTCCTATTCCGCGCCGCACCGGGGGGGCATGCCCCGAAATCCGACCTTTCCCCAGCCCAAATGGGGATAAGTCGGGGGTCAGCCTTTTCATAATCCCACCAGCCCCAACCCCTTGCCGTTCTTGCCTGTGTCCGCACATACTCCGTCACGCAATCGGAGGAGACCACATGAGCACCGGACTTTTCTGGGACGAGCGCTGCTTCTGGCACTCCGGCGGCAACTACGCGGGCCTTCTGCAAGTGGGGGGCCTGATCCAACCCGGTGGCGGCCTGCCTGAAAACCCCGAGACCAAGCGCCGTCTGGTGAATCTGATGCGGGTCACGGGGTTGTGGGACGAGTTGGCCACCCAATCCGCACCACCGGCAACCGACGAAGACCTCCTGCGCATTCACCCGCCGGAATACATCGCCAACTTCAAAGCCAAATCTGCCGAAGGCGGCGGAGAGCTTGGCCTCCGAACCCCGTTTGGACCTGATGGCTATGACATTGCCTGTGTCTCCGCTGGCCTCGCCAAAGGCGCACTGTTCGCAACCCTCAAAGGCGATGCGCAAAATACCTACGCCCTGTCACGTCCTCCCGGCCACCATTGCCTGCCTGATTTCCCCAACGGCTTCTGCCTGCTGGCCAACATCGCCATCGCAATTGAGGCCGCCCAGACCGTGAAGCTCACCGACCGCGTTGCGGTGATTGACTGGGATGTTCACCACGGCAACGGCACCGAGGCCATTTTCTACGACCGCGACGATGTGCTGACGATCTCGCTGCATCAGGAGTACAACTATCCGGCGGACTCAGGGGACTTCGCTGATCGTGGGTCCGAGGCAGGTGACGGCTTTAACCTCAACATCCCGCTGCCCCCCGGCACCGGCCACGCGGGTTACATTGAGGCGTTTGAACGCCTCGTCATCCCGTCACTCCACGCATTCCAGCCTGATGTCATCATCGTCGCCTGCGGCTTTGATGCCTCCCTTGTGGACCCGCTCAGCCGGATGATTGCAGGCGCTGACACCTTCCGCGCCATGACCGAGATGACGATGGAAGCCGCCGCTGATCTCTGCGACGGTCGCCTCACCCTTGTCCATGAGGGCGGGTATTCCGAGGTCCACGTGCCGTTTCTCGGGCACCAGGTCGTTGAGGCCCTGTCACGCAGCGCCATCCACGCCCCGGACCCGTTACAATCGAGATTCGAGGGCCAGCAGCCCGGCGATCGCTTCGATCGTTACATCTCCACTCTGATTGCCGAGATGGAAGAGGCCCTCGGCTTCTGACCTCCCCCTCCCGGCCCATAACGCGACCCATAACTTGGCCCATAACTTGGCCCGTGCCTCGCGTTGACTTCACCCCGCCGTTTCGCCAATTTGCGCGCAACGCGACATAAGGGGATACGCAGATGAAAAAGGTCTATGGCTCGGCGGCTGAGGCACTGGATGGCGTCCTTTTCGACGGTATGTTGATTGCCGCTGGCGGCTTTGGCCTCTGCGGCATTCCTGAGTTGCTGATCGACGGCATCGTTGCGGCGGGCACCAAGGATATCACCATTGCCTCCAACAACGCAGGTGTTGATGATTTCGGCCTCGGCAAACTGTTGGCCACCCGCCAGATCAAGAAGATGATGTCATCCTACGTTGGCGAAAACGCCGAATTCATGCGGCAATATCTGTCTGGTGAACTGGAGCTTGAGTTCAACCCCCAGGGCACATTGGCTGAGCGTATGCGCGCGGGCGGCGCCGGGATCCCCGGCTTCTACACCAAAACCGGCGTCGGCACCGTGATTGCCGAGGGCAAAGAGGTGAAGGCCTGGGGCGGTCAGGATTATATTCTGGAGGAAGGTATTTTCGCCGACCTGGCGATCGTCAAAGCCTGGAAAGCCGATGCCACCGGCAACGCAATCTTCCGCAAGACCGCGCGCAACTTCAATCCACCCGCCGCCATGTGCGGCAAGGTCTGCATCCTTGAGGTTGAGGAAATTGTGCCCACCGGCTCGCTTGATGGCGACCACGTCCACCTCCCCGGGATCTACGTACATCGCATTATTCAGGGTGAGCACGAGAAGCGGATTGAGCAGCGCACGGTGCGGGCGGCTTGAACGAAAATGCTTCAGCGACTTGCAGCAATAGTTTACTCGTGGGGCTCCATCGGAACATTCATTTACCTGACATTTTTCGATGGTTACGTATACACAGCCTTGAATTGGCTCATCGCATTTCCGGTGAACGTGTTTCTCTCAATGATCTGGCCGATCTACTGGGTAATACTCAGGCCCCTGTTCGGCGCGTAGCCATATGACCCACTCCCCTTATTCCGGCCTCCCCACCCGTGCCTTCTGGCGTGGCGGCGTTGCGGGGGCATCGCCGTTTCCCCCCGACATTTACCGCCCAAAGTTCCCGGTCACCAAAGACACCCGTGTCTTCACCGCCGGTTCCTGCTTTGCCCAACACGTGGGGGCGGCGATGAAACGTGCGGGCATCAATGTGATTGATGCCGAACCCGCCCGCCGCGGCCTGCCGCCGGAAACCGCCAAACGCTTTGGCTATGGCGTCTACTCGGCACGCTTCGGCAACCTCTACACGGTCAAGCAATTCCGCCAGCTTGTGGAGGAAATGGCAGGCGCGGCTCCGGCCCTGCCGGTCTGGGAAAAAGATGGCCGCTTTTGGGATGCCCAACGCCCCGGCGTTGAACCCCACGGCCTCACTTCCCCCGAAATTGTCACCGAAATGCGCGCCCAGCACCTTGCAGCCCTCGCCGGTGCCCTCAAACAAGCGGATGTGATTGTCTTCACTCTCGGCCTGACCGAGGCGTGGGAACACACCGAAACCGGCACAATCTACCCGACCGCGCCGGGCACCATCGCAGGCACCTACGACCCCGCCACCTTCCATTTCGCCAACTACGGCGTGGCCGATATCATCGAAGATTTCAGCGCCCTGGAAGAAGCGCTCTCCGCAATCAACCCAAACCTCAAGTGGGTGCTCACCGTCTCCCCGGTTCCCCTCGCGGCCACAGCGTCCGGTCAACACGTGCTGCCTGCCACGATCCGCTCAAAATCGGTGCTGCGCGTGGTCTGCGATATGCTGGCGGACAGCAGTGAAAACATCGACTACTTCCCCTCCTACGAACTTGTCACCACCCCGGCCCATCCAAACGGAACCTTCGCGAGCGATCTTCGGTCCGTCCGGCCAGAGATTGTGGACACCATCATGGCCACCTTCCTCGCGGCCCACGGGTTACGTGATGCGCCGAAGGCAGAGGCGGCGGGGGCGGGAGCAGGAGCGGCGGACACTGACGACACCGCCATCTGCGAAGACATCTTGCTCGACGCCTTCGCACCAAGGCCAGAGCCATGAGAATCGCCGTCGTCGGAACCTCCAACATAGGCGCGGTGAAATACGCCCAGGACCGGATCGCGGCCCAACATCCGTCCCTTAAGGTCACATGTTTCGGCCTGCCCGGCGGCAAATTT
>JAESTV010000152.1 GCA_016763475.1 Roseicyclus sp. | reverse complement strand
GGGTGGTCCGCCGTCATCTCGCCACTCACCGGCGATATAATGCTTCGCTAAGTTATCCATGGATGCCCCTTTGCCCGCCCAATCTTGCCCCGTGCCGTATTTTACCCAATGCCGCGCCCGACGCCGCGCCCAACGCCGCGCCCGGCACTTTACCCGGCGCTTCGACCATACCCGGCTCAGCGCTGTTCAAACCCCAAGCATCCCCGGCGCATTGTGCTTTATGTTTTGAACCCCCTACACATGTGATCACAGATCCAGCTCAATCACCGCTCCCGCCTCTTTGGCCCGCGACTGACAGGTGATGATCGCCGTCCGCCGCTGCGCGTTTGAGAGCACAAAATCGCGGTGCTCCACATCACCTGACACCAACCCACATTTGCACACGCCACAAATCCCGTCTGAGCATTTCAGATCCACGGGCACCCCGTTTTCGATCAACACATCTGCCGCGGTTTTATCCGCAGGCACCACAAATTCCCGGCCTGATTTCACCAACCGGATGGTAAACTGATGGCTCTCGTAATCCGGCAATTCGGGTACTGAGAAGTATTCCAGATGCCGGTTATCCTCGGGGAAACCTTTCGCCTCTGCCGCCCCCATCACCGCTGCCATGTAAGGCTCGGCCCCACATGTATAGACATGCGCCCCTTCGCTCCAACGCAGGATCCTGCTGATCTCCGCACGGGTGCCTTCAGCCGAGATATGTAACGTGACATTCCCCGCCCATGGGGCATTGGCGAGGTCATCCAGATATCCCATGCTGGTCCGTGACCGGCCCGAATAATGCAGCGCGAAGGGCTGGCCCAACAGATGTAACCGGTGCCCCATGGCGATCATCGGGGTGATGCCGATGCCACCGCCCATCAGATAGGTCATCGGCGCGTCTTCGTGCAGCGGGAAGTGGTTGATCGGCTTGGAGACAAAAACCTTACGCCCCTCGGCAAAAATCCGGTGCAGCAACGCAGACCCGCCACGGCCCTGATCTTCGCGCAACACCCCGATCTGATACCTGGAGCGATCCGCCGGATCACCGGACATGGAATACTGCCGCAAGAATTCCGGCGCCACGACGATATCCAGATGCGCCCCTGCCTCCCATTCCGGCAGATCGCTGCCGTCGAGGCTTTGCATCTCGTATTTGGTGACCTGTGCCGCCATCTCGTCAGCCTTGGTGATCTTCACCCTCAGCACCGGGCTTTCGTCATAATCCCGAATCCGATGGGTCGGATATTCACCTCGCGCCAGCTGGGCCTTGTATTCGTCCGCTGTGATCATGGCCTGATACGCCTCGATCCCCGCCTCGCGGTCCATGATGTAGGGATAGGGATAGGGGTGGGGCACCAACGGCGCGGGGTAAACCGCGAGGGTCTGATCCTCGTATTTCAGGTCCAGATCCTTTTGCAACCCACGGGCATTCACCGGGTGTTTCGTGGGCCGGTAGCCGCCATCTTCCTCGATCTCCAGATCCCACCACCATTTCTTGACCGGGTTCAAATCGCCACGGTTCAGCATATCGTCCAGCTTTGCCAATGCAGGCGCAGAGCCAGGCACCTTCATCGCCGCCCATCGGAAGACCGCATCCCCCAACACACCTTCCAGGTTCCATGGGCATGTTTTCATACAGCGACCACACATCGCGCCGCCGAGGGTGGTGATCCGGTATGTCGCACATTTCTGGCTGTCGGATTTCCAGATCTCATAGCCGTTAAACATCAGCTTCGGCCCTGCCGTGATCGCCCCGGACGGGCATTCGCGCGCACATTTCTTGCAGGCTTCACAGAAACTTTGCAGGCCGAAGTCAATTGGCTTGTCGTGGTCCATCACCAGATCGGTGGTGACAACGCCGGATTTCAGGCGCGGGCCAAGATAGGGGTTGAGAATGACCTCACCGATGCGGCTGACCTCACCCAAACCGCTCAGCAGAAGCAGCGGTGGCTGCAACACTTCGCCATCCATCACACTATGGGCCTTGGCCTTATACCCCAGATTGCGCAATTGCCGGGCCACAACCCCGCCCAGAAGCGAGAAGCGCAAATAGGCCCGCATGCTCTGGGCGACGCTGATCCAATCGTCACCAGAGGTGCCTTCCGTTGTATCAAAGCCCTGGTCGATGATCATGCTGATTGCATGATCGTGGGGGGGATCAATCGGCGCACCCGCCGCGTCATGGGAATACCAGGTCCAATCCGGGCAGCGGCTCAGGCCCACAGCATCGGCACCAAGGAAATAACTTGTGGCTTTCACAAGATCTGCCGCGCGTTTTGGGCTGAATTGTGCCTTTTCACGGCCCACATCGCCATCTTGCAGAAGAACAAACGCCCCAAGTGCGCGGCGCTGCGCCGCTGATGGCGCAGCTTTACGCACATAATAGCCGCCTTTCGCCCCGTCCTGGAGCGTTTTGCCCATATCGCCAAACTGGGCCCGGGCAAACATGTCGGCCCGCTTTGGCACGCGGGGCACCCGTGCCTGATCAATATAGGTGGTTGGGTCTTCGACCCGCTTTAGCTTCTCGAACGGATGCGCGCCGTCGACAAACCGGCGTTTGGCATAAGGTTGCTGGTGCATTTTAGGGGGGGATCCCGGTGCTCCCGGTGCCAGCGGACGGTCCGGCGCGATGGCAAATGATGTGGTGATTGCGGCGATGCCATATTCGGTGCCGATGAACGGTGCCGAGGCCTCTCCGTTTACCGGCAAAGCCAAACCTGCGGCCACAGCCAGCCGGTTCAGATCCACGTCCGAGGAACTGGCCGTATGCGCCCGCCCATCGTAGCCAAGGAGGCGGAGGTAATTTGCAATTACCACAGCGGTTTCGGCGGCCAGCAGGCAAGACCGATGCGCCGAGGCCCCCCGGACCCAATCCACCCCCGGCTCGTCCGGCATGGGCGCACGAGGGTGCTGGTACACGAAGACAATCCCATGGGTGTGGCCATTGATCGTTGAGGGTGGTGCCTCCATCGATTCCTTCAGATCGGCCATGATCAAATCAATGCCAGAGGCCAGCGTTTTGGTCTGTTTCGTGCGCAGATCCTCTGCCAGTCGCGCAATGTCGGGGTTCAGGTAAGGCTGCTCCAGCACAGCCTCCTGCGGGAGCAGGCAGGTGCCCACCATCGAGGCGTCAGCGAAGTAGCCAAACGACTTCAGATGGTTCGCTCGTTCTGCAAGATCATCTGGCGTCCCGGCCACGGCTTTGTTGATCAACCCGTCGCGGATTGCATCCAACATCGCCTGATGGTCACGCATCGCGTTCACAATCGAATGAGGTCGGCTTTCATCTGTGTAGGAGAGTTGCTGAAACGGGCGCAGATCACCCCGGTCGGGCTTCGATTGGCGCGCCAATTGTTCCAGGCGGAACTGCCCCAAATGGACCGGACGGTTTTTTTCCGAAAACACACGTAAGCCCATGTCAGAGACCCTTTTTCATCTGGTGTCGGGTAACGTTTCGGGCGTCGCGCTGGGTAACATCAGCGGCGCCGGAATTTCCAACATGTTGGCCCATTTGCTTCAATGCACAGGTCTCCAGATCAAGGCACCGACCCGCAGGGCCGTGCGCTTCGCTTCTTATAGAAAAGCACGTTACAGAGAATTGGCGCGAATGGGCCATGGGTTTGTGAACACATACCCGCAAAACCCTCGGAAAACGTATGCCCCGAACTCCCCGGGGTGTGGCCCGAAGGCCCGTTCAGCGACTTTTTCGATCCCTTGAGACACCCTCTCCTCCGGGCGGGTTTGGAGTGCCCCCGGCGACAATTCCAGCCATCGACCAAAAGCCAAACGCGTCATGCCCCGTCAGCTGGTCAAGCTCCCTTGCTCAGGCCCCAAGCCACTGGGAAAGGTTTTCCCCGATGAAAACATCATCCGTCAACTCGGGGTGCTGCGCCAAAAGCTGATCAAGCCGCTCAAGCTGCCCCGGTCCCATCCCCTCTGTCGGGTCAAGGCACCATGTCCCCTCCAGCAAACCTTGCCGGCGCAAAACCTCGTGCAAGCACGCGATGCAGCCTGCGAACCCGTTGGCGGCATCGAACAGGACAGCATTGGCGTGGGTCGTCAGCGCGTCCATTGCCAGCCACTCTGTGGCGCTGCGGCCATCGGGGTGATTGTGGATCTCGTCAAGCAATTCCACCGCCCGGCGGGTCCAGACCGACCAATGGCCCAAAAGTCCGCCCCGAATACGCACCGCCACCGTTTCATCGTCGCGCCGGACCCGGAACTCCGTCAGCAGGTCAGCCACGATATGATCGTCATTGCCGGTGTAGAGGGTAACGCGGTTCTCCGCACCCGCCGCCACAACGCCGCGGACCACATCAAGCGTACTGTAGCGGTTGAACGGCGCAATCTTGATGCCAAGCACGTTTTCTATCTCAGCAAAGCGCCGCCAGAAGCTCTCGGGAAGGTAATGGCCGCCAACCGCCGGTTGCAGATAAAATCCGACAAGAGGCATCACCTCAGCCACCGCACGGCAATGGCTGACAAGCGCATCCTCATCCATATCGGCGTGCCCGGCCAAGCTTAGCAGGACCGCGTGATAGCCGTGTGTACGCGCCGTTTCGGCTTCGGCCACGGCTTGTGCGGTTGCGCCCATGGCACCGGCCACCAACAGTGGCTGGCTTGTGTGAGCCGCTGCCTCTTGGGCAGCAATCTGCAACACTTGCGCAAAAAGCCCCACCTCCCGGATCGCGAATTGGGTGGTGTGGACACCCACAGCAAGGCCAATCACCCCCGCATCGAGGTAGTACCGCGACAGGGCACGTTGGTGGCGTTCGTCAAGGCTTCGGTCTGCGCTCAAGGCCAGCGGATGCGCCGGGATCACGCCACCTTTGCGGAAACGCGCCAAGGTTTCGGCGGGAATGTCGGGAATGCGCATTGTGGTTTTCCTTACAGCGGACGCAGGTAACCGAAGATCACCGCGAGAGCCTGTGCGCGGCGCGCAGCCAGCATCGCGTCACCCTGCGGCAGGTCGAAGATCGCCGAAAGCGTGTAGCGGTTGGAGATCGGGAAATAGCAGATCGACGCGATTGAGATATACAGATCCTGCGGGTCCACATCGCCGCGAAAACTGCCATCAGCGGCCCCTCGTTTCAGCACATCACCCAGCGCGCTGGTCACCGGGCTGTTCATCTGACGGGCTGTCGCGGGGTCGATGTGTATGGCGCGATGGAGGTTTTCCTCGTTGATCAGTTTGATGAATTCGGGGTTCGCGGCGACATAGTCGAAGGAGAATTCCACAAAGGCGCGCACCGCGTCTACCGGCGCAAGACTGCGCAGGTCCAGATCCGCCTCGGCTTGCCGAATGAGCGTGTAATTGTGCTGCAGCACCGCCGCAAAGAGCGCGTCTTTCGAGCCGAAATAGTGATAGATCATCGCCTTGTTGCAGCCCGCCCGCTCAGCCACGGCATCAATCCGTCCGCCACCCAGCCCGCGCCCGGCGAACTCTGCACGTGCGGCCTCAAGGATGGCGCCACGGGTCGCCTTGGCGTCCCGTTTCCTTTTGACACCTTTCCTTTTGACACCGGGGATTGTTTCAGTAGCTGCCATCACGGACCTCAAAATGGGTGGGCTTGCCAAGGGATCCGCGCCCACCGGCAACCCAATCTGCCGTCCAGTTGATCACCTGGGACAGGGGCACCTCGGGATAGCCGAAGTGACGTTGCTGAACCGAGGTATCGACCAACCACGCCTTGCCCTGCTCAACCCCGGAAAAGACCGGCTCCTTGCCAAAGATCACGCCGAATTGTTCGGCGATACGGCGCACAGAGGCTATCTCGGGGCCAGAAAGGTTCAGCAAGCAAGGCGGATTGTCGGCCAGGGCCAGGGACCGCAGCGCCACATCGTTGGCACTTCCCTGCCAGATGACGTTGCAATGCCCCATATCCAGCGGCACCGGCGCACCCGCCAAAACCGCCTGGGCGATATCATGAAGCACCCCGTAGCGCATATCGAGCGCGTAGGAGAGGCGAAGGATCACCGACCGGGTGCCATGGGTGTTGGCGGCATGCTGAAACACACGTTCCCGGCCAACGCAGGACATGGCATATTCGCCCGGAGGATCAAGCCGCTGGCTTTCCGGTGCCCCACCCGAAGTGACATCCACAAACGGATAGACACATGCGGTGGAGTACATCACAAAACGCGAGTCACAAAACGCCTCGGCCACGATGGAGGGGACCAGCACATTCATTGCCCAGGTCAGGGCCATATTTTCTTCTGATCCGAATTTCCGCGCAACCATATACACGGCGTTTTCCGTCTTCTCCAATGCGTCAACCGCGTCGCGGTCCATCAGATCGCAGGTGATTGTTTCGATCCCCCAACTCTCCAGCTTGTCGCGCAGACCCGGTTCAGTGAACCGCGCAACGCCGATGATCCGCTTGTCGGGAGCCGCGCGTTTGGCCATGCGCGCAACACTCGGGCCGATCTTGCCCCCAACCCCAAGGAATGTGATGTCGCCGTCAATACTTGGAAGGTAGTCACAAAGAGCCGCGGAGGGACGCGACAGCGCCTCTTCCAAGGCCTCAACATCGGCAAAGCTTTGTTCTGGATACACTGACATTCACTGTTCCTTTTTCTGGTTATGGTTTGTCAATCGGTCGAAACTCCAATCCTCAGGCCGTATCCGGGCGTCAAGATCAGGCGCGGGGAAACCCATACCTGGCCGCTGCAAACTGCCAAGGTGCAACACGCCATTGTTGCAGGTAAGACGCCCGCCGACCCTGTCATGGGGATGATAGAGATCGGGGTGTTCAGCAAGCCCGGCGGCCACATCTGCGGGTGGCAAATGCGCCATTCCGTCGAAGAAGTGATGGCCGTTGCGTTCCACATGGGGGATGCCGAGGGCCGCCACCACAGCCAAATCCGCGTTCAGACCTGCCACTGGCAGGCAGCTCAGATCCTCGGCGGACAGGAAGTAGCGGGCGGGGGCG
>JAESTV010000151.1 GCA_016763475.1 Roseicyclus sp. | reverse complement strand
GGCGGGGGCTGGGGCGGCTGCGATGTCGTTTGAGGACGCGGTTGCCAAAACCTACATGGCGCGTGTCTCCCTTAGCGCAACCGGGTTCTACGCCACCCCCAAGATCGAATGGGACCGGATCAAAGGCCACGGCCGCCCGTTCTTTTACTTCGCTTATGGGGCGGCCTGTTCTGAGGTGGTGATTGACACGCTGACCGGCGAGAACCGCATTCTGCGGACCGATATCATCCATGACGCTGGCCGGTCCCTGAACCCCGCACTTGATCTGGGCCAGGTTGAGGGTGGCTTTGTGCAGGGCGCCGGATGGCTCACGATGGAGGAGCTGGTATGGGACGGCGCAGGTCGTCTGCGCACCCATGCGCCGTCCACCTACAAGATCCCCTGCGCCTCGGACGCGCCGGATATCTTCAACGTTGCACTCTGGGATGGGCCGAACCGGGAGGACACTATCTACCGCTCCAAAGCTGTGGGAGAGCCGCCATTTATGCTTGGGGTCAGCGTGTTCTCTGCCCTTGGGAACGCCTGCGCCGCAACCGGGCCGAACTTTCCTGACCTGCAAGCCCCCGCAACCGCGGAAGCGGTGCTTGCCGCGGTGGGTCGCGCCCAAGGCCGTGCTCAAGGCCGTACCCGGACATGAGTACAATCCGCGTCACCATTACAGATGCCAAAGGCTCCGCCCCGCGTGAGGCGGGCACAGCGATGCTGGTCCACCCGAACCACATTGACGGCACCATCGGCGGCGGCGCGTTGGAGTGGGAAGCGATGCGTATCGCCCGCAACATGTTGCAAACCGGCGCGCCCAAAGCGCAGCACCCTTTTCCCCTTGGCCCATCCCTCGGGCAATGCTGCGGCGGGGCGGTGACGCTGGATTTTGAGGCCACTGAAACCCTGCCGACATCGCCGCAAACCCCGCTTTGGGTCTGGGGTGCTGGCCACGTGGGTCGCGCGCTTATCCACAGCCTCTCACCTTTGCCGGGTCTCGCCCTCACCTGGATCGACACCGCAGCGGATCGTTTTCCACAGGATATCCCCAGCCTGGACCCCACGTCAGTGCACCGGGCGATCGCAACCGATCCGCCCAAACTGATGCCCCACGCGCCGATAGACGCGCACCACCTGATTCTCACCTATTCCCATGATATCGACCTGGCGCTTTGCCATGCTGCGCTGAGCCGTGGCTTCGCCAGTTGCGGCGTCATCGGGTCGGCCACGAAATGGAACCGCTTTCGCAAACGGCTTCGCCTCCTCGGCCACGGGGACACAGAAATATCGCGCATCACCTGCCCAATTGGCGACCCGAGTCTGGGGAAACACCCCCAGGCCATTGCGATTGGCGTCGCGGCAACGCTACTTGGTGGGCAGATGCTGCAAGAATCAGCACAAAGGTCTGGGGGGACTGGGGGGACATGACAACACCACTTCTCGATATTCGCGGCTTGACCAAAGCCTATCCCGGCGTCGTCGCAAACGATGATGTCTCCTTCGCTATTGCACCCGGCGAGGTCCACGCGCTGCTTGGTGAAAACGGCGCCGGCAAATCCACGATGGTGAAGATGATCTATGGGCTGGTGAAGCCCGACAGCGGCACCATGGCCCTGAACGGCGCGCCCTATACGCCCTCCGAGCCGCGCGCCGCGCGCAATTCCGGGGTGGCGATGGTGTTCCAGCACTTCTCCCTGTTTGAAGCGCTCACGGTTGCCGAAAACATCGCATTGGGGATGGAAAACCCGCCCAAACCCCGTGACCTCAGTGAACGGATCAGCAGTGTCAGCAAAGCCTATGGCCTGCCGCTGGACCCCGAAAGCCTTGTGGGGGATCTGAGTGCCGGTGAACGCCAGCGAGTTGAGATCATTCGCTGCCTTTTGCAGGATCCCAAGTTGCTGATCATGGATGAGCCGACATCGGTTCTGACCCCGCAGGAAGTGGAAATCCTGTTCCACACCCTGCGCAAACTGTCGGCTGAAGGCACCGCGATCCTGTATATCTCCCACAAGCTGGAAGAAATCCGCACCCTTTGTGATGAAGCCACAATCCTGCGCCTTGGAAAAGTGGTCGGCGAATGCACCCCCCGTGAGGTGTCAGCCGCCCAGATGGCCGAGATGATGGTGGGCAAATCCCTGGCCGTGCCGGCCCGCGCGGCAACGGAACCCGGCGCGGTTCTGCTGTCAGTCAACAATCTGACACTCCCGGCCGCCAGCCCCTTTGGAACCTCCCTCAAGGAGGTCTTTTTGGAGGTCCGCGCCGGGGAGGTTCTTGGCATCGGTGGCGTTGCTGGCAACGGGCAGGATGAATTGCTGGCCGTGATCTCGGGTGAACGCAGAGCACCCGCAGGCTCAATTACGTTCAAAGACGTCGATATCAGCACCGACAACCCCAATTCCCGGCGCAATGCCGGGCTTTTGTCGGCGCCCGAAGAACGCCTCGGCCATGCCGCCGCGCCGGATATGAGCCTGACGGAAAACGCAGTCCTGACCGGGCAAGCCCGCAAGAAGCTCGCAAAAAACGGCTTCATCAGCTGGACCCGCGCCCGCGCCTTTGCCGATGATATCATTGAGAAATTCGACGTTCGCACCCCCGGAAATGCCACCGCCGCACGGGCGCTGTCCGGGGGCAATTTGCAGAAGTTTGTGATCGGACGAGAGATCTTGCAAGACCCCGAGGTTCTGATCGTGAACCAGCCGACATGGGGGGTGGATGCGTCTGCCGCCGCTGACATCCGGCAGGCGCTTCTTGACCTCGCTGAGGGGGGCACGGGGGTGATTGTGATCTCCCAGGACCTCGACGAATTGCTGGAGATTTCGGATCGGTTCTGCGCCCTGAATGAGGGCCGCCTCAGCGACCCCCGCCCCGCACGTGATCTATCGATGGAAGAAATCGGTCTCATGCTTGGCGGCGCCCACGGTATGGAAGAGGCCCACATATGATCCGTCTGGAAAAACGCCCCACGCCATCACGTGCATGGGCATTATCAACCCCAATCATCGCGGTGATCCTGACAATGATCGCTGGCGGGTTGATGTTTGCAGCCCTTGGCAAAGACCCGTTTGAGGTTATCCGGGTGATCTTCTGGGATCCGCTGTTCAGCGAACGCTTCGCTGCCTTCTCCCGGCCCCAGCTTCTGGTGAAAGCTGGCCCCCTGATCCTCATTGCCATCGGCCTGTCGCTGGGTTTCCGCGCCGGTATCTGGAACATCGGCGCCGAAGGTCAGTACATCATCGGCGCGCTCTGTGGCGCTGCCTTCGGCCTTTCCTTTTACCCCTCGGAAAGCCCGCTGATCTTCCCCGGCATGGTCATTGCCGGCCTTCTTGGCGGCACCCTCTGGGCGATGATCCCGGCGCTTCTGAAGATCAAAGCCAACACCAACGAGATCCTCGTGTCGCTGCTGCTGGTTTACGTGGCCGAGGCCATCCTTGCCTCTGCCGCAACCAGTTGGCTGCGCAATCCGGATGGCCAGGGTTTCCCCGGCTCGCGCAACCTTTCGCGCCATGCGGGCACTGAAAACCCAATCCCGCTGGAAGGTCTCGACGTGCTTGGCGGGTTTTTTGATCTGGCCCACGTCGGCATTTTTGCGGCCATGGCGGCTGTCATCGCCGCCTATGTGTTGTTCCAGAAACACCTGCTTGGCTACCAGATCAAACTGGCGGGCCAGGCCCCCCGCGCCGCCAAATTCTCAGGGGTCAGCCCGGCGCTGATGGTTGTCCTGTGCCTTGGCGTCTCTGGCGCATTGGCCGGTGTGGCGGGTTTGTTTGAGGTGTCCGGCCCCGCAGGCCAGATCACCATCGACTTCAACGTCGGTTACGGCTTCACCGCAATCATCGTGGCATTCCTGGGCCGTCTGCATCCCGTCGGCATTCTGTTTGCGGGCCTGCTGATGGCGCTGACCTATATCGGCGGCGAACTGGCGCAACTGCTCCTGCAAGTCCCCGGCCCCGCGATCCAGGCGTTCCAGGGCATGTTGCTGTTCTTCCTGCTGGCGCTTGATGTGTTGTCGAATTATCGGGTTCGGTTCGGGCGCGGGGGTGCGGCATGATGGTGGCCGCTTTGGATAGGCACGGCAACGCCCTTGCGATTGGGGCCGCGACCGGGTTCACCCTTGTAGTTTTGGCCGACGTGGTAATTGTGGGCGCCTGGCTGATCGCAGCCCTCTGCGTGCTTGGCCTGTTTTACCTGATCTTTCGCCGCTACGTTCTCTTGCTTCTGGCACACCGCGTTCTTGGTTGGCGCCGCGTGCCGCGTCCGACCGTGTTGGCCTGGCTGCGGCAGGTTCCGTTCTGGTTTGGCCTCTTCGCAGTGGTCGTCCTGTCCATCTGGCAAGGCTGGACCGACGCCTCCGAGCGTGCACGCACAACAATAGTAGGGCTGCTGCCATGATTGATCCAATCACCCTGATTGTGGCTCTTGTCACCATCTCCACCCCGGTCCTTCTGGCGGCCCTCGGGGAACTTGTCGTGGAGAAATCCGGTGTCCTCAACCTCGGGGTTGAAGGCATGATGATTATGGGCGCGGTTTGCGGCTTCATCGTTGCCAACCAGACCGGCTCCCCGACGCTTGCGTTCATCGCAGGTATGGCGGGCGGCGCGGCGATGGCCGCGATCTTCGCCGTCCTCACCCAGTTCCTGATGTCGAACCAGGTCGCCACCGGCCTAGCGCTGACCCTCTTTGGCCTTGGCCTCGCGGCGTTGCTTGGTGTCGGATACGAGGGCCAACCGATCCCCGATGTTGCCAAACCCCTGCCCGAGGCGCTGCGCACCATCCCCATCATCGGCCCCATCGCGCTTGGCCATGACCTAGTCACCTACATCGCAATCGCAGCGATCTTTGCGGTTTGGTATGTCCTCAAACACACCCGCACCGGCCTGATTATCCGTGCCGTGGGCGAAAACCACGACGCGGCCCATGCGCTTGGCTACAAAGTGATCCGCATTCGCTGCATGGCGATCCTGTTTGGCGGCGCCATGGCGGGCCTTGGCGGTGCGTTCCTGTCGCTGATCTACGTGGAAAACTGGGTGCAGGGCATGACCGCAGGCGCCGGATGGATCGCGCTGGCACTGGTGGTTTTTGCCGCATGGAAACCGGGACGGGTGCTGTTTGGGGCCTGGCTGTTTGGCGGCATCGCGGCGCTGCAACTACGCTTGCAAACCACCGAGATCAACGTGCCCGTGGCGCTGCTGGATGCCTCACCTTACCTGGTGACCATCTTTGTGCTGGTCCTGATGTCCTCGGACCGCGCCAAAGCCGCCCTGAATGCCCCTGCCGCCCTTGGCAAAACCTTCCACGCAAGCGGGTAGGGGGACCATGGGGCGCGCAGATATCATCGAGATCCTTGACGGCACCAGCGTGCGCTTCGGGCGCGGCGTGGCCCTGGCGATCTATGGGCTGATCTGCGTCTCCGCTATTGTCATCGCGCTGGAAACCATGCCCGATCTGCCGCCGCGCACCAACGCATTCCTGGTGAAGGCCGAGTTTGTGATCCTTGGCATTTTCCTTGTGGAATACGTGCTTCGCCTGATCTGTAGTGAAAACACCCTGACCTACGCCTTTAGTTTTTGGGGCATCATCGACTTCATCGCCGTGGTGCCCGCAGTCCTGTTCCTGCTGCCGGACTTCGCCACCATTCGCGCCCTGCGCCTGCTGCGGATCCTGCGGCTGCTGAAGCTCTTCAGAGCCAATCGCGCTCTGGACCGTATCGGGTTCGCGCTCAACCGCTCCAAAGTCGAATTTGGCATCTTCTTCTTCATCGCCTGCGTGGCGCTTTTTCTGGCCTCTGTGGGGATCTACCACTTTGAGCATGAGGCACAACCAGAGGGCTTTTCCTCCATCCCCGAAAGCCTGTGGTGGGCAATTTCGACCTTCACCACTGTAGGTTACGGCGATGTCTACCCCATCACCACCGGCGGACGTATGTTCACCGGATTGGTTATGCTGATTGGCATCGGCATTATCGCTGTGCCTGCGGGCCTGATTACCGCAGCACTGATGCAGGCCAAGGCAGCAGAAAACGACCAAACCGAACTCGAAAACCAAAAATCCAACAAAGGGGATCAAACATGAAACTCACAACCAAACTTCTGGCCAGTGCTGCTTTGGCAACTGGCCTTGCCGGCGGTGCACTTGCTGACAGCCACGACCCATTCCAGATCGGCTTCATCTATGTCGGCCCAACGGGTGACTTTGGCTGGACCTATGAGCATGACCAGGGCCGTCTTGCCGTCGAAGAAGCCTATGGCGACGCGGTTGAGACCGTGTTTCTTGAGAACGTGGCAGAAGGCGCTGATGCAGAACGCGCGATCCAGACCATGGTTCTTGGCGGCGCGGACATGATCTTCACCACGTCATTTGGCTACATGGAGGCGACAAACGCCGTCGCCGGCCAGTTCCCCGATGTGTATTTCGAACATGCCACCGGATATTTGCGTGAACATTCCAACGTGTCCACGTATTCGGCCCGGTTTTACGAGGGCCGCGCCGTTCTTGGCCACATTGCCGGGAATATGACCGAAAGCAATATCATCGGGTACATCGCCTCTTTCCCGATCCCTGAAGTGATCCGGGGCATCAACTCTGCTTTCCTGCATGCCCGTGCCGTAAACCCGGACGTAGAGATGCGGATTGTCTGGGTCTATTCGTGGTTTGACCCGGCCGAAGAAGGGGCCGCCGCCCAGGCGCTGATCGACGCAGGCGCTGACGTGATCATGCAGCACACAGATTCGACCGCGCCGCAGGCCGCAGCCCAGGAAGCTGGCATCATCTCGTTTGGACAAGCCTCCGACATGGCGCAATTCGCCCCCATCCCCCGTGTGGCCTCGATCATCGACGATTGGGCGCCCTACTACATTGAACGTGTGGGAATGGCGATGGAAGGCACCTGGGAACAAGCGGATACATGGGACGGCTTCAGCACCGGTATGGTTGTGATCGGTGAAATGAGCGACGCTATTCCAGAAGACGTCCGCGTCTCTGCCCAAGCCATGATCGACGCCATCGGCGGCGGTGAGTACCACCCGTTCACCGGCCCGATCAACCGTCAGGACGGCACCGCATGGCTGGCAGACGGCGAAACGGCTGATGATGGAACCCTTGCAGGAATGGACTTCTACGTCGAAGGCATCACCAGCGACATCCCGAACTGATCGCCGCGCCGCTCACGCGGTGTCGATCTGGAAAAGCCCGCCCTCCGGCGGGCTTTTCTCGTCCGTGCCAGCCTGGCCAACCTCACCCCTCTCCGGGGCCATGGTCCAGCCAGGCTGGCACGGACAGATCGCAGCGGCCTGCGAAGTGCCAAAAGACACGCCGAATTTGGCAAGTCCGCCAAAGATGGGCCGCGCCCGCCTCCAGTACGCTTCCGGACCAAGATATAAACACATCCCACTGCTCAATGCCCCCATATCACCTGAGGTCTAAATACCTCGCT
>JAESTV010000150.1 GCA_016763475.1 Roseicyclus sp. | reverse complement strand
TGCTGCCATAAACCCCGTTCAAAACCCAAGTGGTTGTTGAACGTTTTTGCCTCTACCGTGATAGCAGACTTTAGCTGCATCGCAAAAATTCGACACATTGGGCTCGAAGCGGACATTTACTGCCCCGAGCCCATTGAGCCTAAGCCGCGATCAGCCCCATGCTTTCCAGCTTCAGCAGCACCTGCTGGGCGCAGTAATCGACGTCCATACCTTCGGTATCCAAAACCAGCTCGGCCTCAGTTGGTTCCTCGTAAGGATCGGAAATCCCGGTGAATTCCTTGATCTTGCCTTCCCGCGCCAGCTTATACAGGCCCTTGCGGTCACGGCGTTCACATTCTTCAAGCGAGGTCGCCACGTGGATCTCGATGAACGCGCCGAAATTCTGGACCATCTCCCGTACGGCTCGCCGGGTGGCGGTGTAGGGCGCAATCGGCGCGCAGATGGCGATGCCGCCGTTTTTGGTGATTTCCGAGGCCACATAGCCGATGCGGCGGATGTTGATATCGCGGTGTTCCTTGCTGAACCCCAGCTCGCTCGACAGGTGTTTCCGCACCAGATCGCCATCCAGCAATGTCACCGGGCGGCCGCCCTGCTCCATCAGCTTGACCATGATCGCATTGGCAATTGTCGATTTTCCGGAGCCGCTCAGGCCGGTGAAAAACACCGAGAAACCCTGGTTTGAACGGGGCGGCGAGGTGCGGCGCAGCTCTTGCACCACCTCAGGGAACGAGAACCATTCGGGAATCTCCAAGCCTTCGCGCAGACGGCGGCGCAGCTCGGTGCCCGAGATGCTCAGGATGGTGACGTTGTCACGGTCCGCAACTTCATCAAGGGGCTCATATTGCGCCCGTTCCTGCACGTAGACCATGTTTTTGAAATCGACCATCTCGATGCCCATTTCGTCTTGATGCTCCCGGAACAGGTCCTGGGCATCGTAGGGGCCGTAAAAATCGTCACCGGCCGAGTTCTTGCCCGGTCCCGCGTGGTCACGCCCGACGATGAAATGGGTGCAGCCGTGGTTTTTGCGGATCAGCCCGTGCCAGACCGCTTCACGCGGGCCGGCCATCCGCATTGCAAGGTTCAGAAGGCTCATGGTTGTGGTCGCGGCGGGGTACTGATCCAGCACCGCCTCATAGCAACGCACACGTGTGAAGTGATCCACATCGCCGGGTTTGGTCAGGCCCACAACCGGGTGGATCAGCAGGTTCGCTTGCGCCTCTTTGGCGGCGCGGAAGGTCAGTTCCTGATGGGCGCGGTGCAGGGGGTTGCGGGTCTGGAAGGCCACAATCTTGCGCCAGCCAAGCTTGCGGAAGAACGCGCGCAACTCGTTGGGTGTGTCGCGGCGCGCCCGGAAATCGTAGTGCATGGGCTGCTGGAGGCCGATGACCGCGCCGCCCAGATAAATCGGGCCTGCGGTGTTGTGCAGGTAGTTCACCGCCGGATGTGCGCTGTCATCTGCCCCGTAAACCTTTACCGCTTCGTTTGCTTTATCGGGTGTCCACTTGTCGCTGATCGACAGGATCGCAAGGATCACCCCTTCGCCATCACGCAGGGCAATGTCCTGGCCCTCCTCAATTGTTCCTGCAAACGCCTCGGTCACGTCCAGGGTGATCGGCATCGGCCACAGCGCGCCGTCCGCCAGGCGCATATTCTCCACCACACCGTCGTAGTCTTCCTGCCCCATGAACCCTTTCAGCGGGTTGAAGCCGCCGTTCATCAACAGCTCCAGATCACACACCTGCCGGGCGCTCAGGTCCCACGACGGCAGGTCCCCCGCTTCAGCCTTCAGCTTCTGGGCGGAATCATAAGAGACGTAGAGTTCGGGGATCGGGGTGTGGAGCGGGGGTGCCATGGGTGTCGTCCTGTTCTTCGGGGGGATAAGTTTGTTTGATGTGCCGGTCAGTTCGGCGTGAAGCGCGTTATATTCGTCGAATTTGCGGGCCAGGAACTTGTCGACCAGCCGCGCCTTTTGTGCAGCCCCACGGGAGGTGAGGGCATAGGCGACGCGGTGGCGGCGGTCCGGTCCCGGACTGTCGGTGATCTGGACAAACCCGGCGCCGGTCACGGCGCGCAATTGGGTGTTAAGCCGCCCAAGACTGATACCCAACGCCTCAGCCGTCACCCGCTGGGACGCATCCGGCGCAGTATCAAGCTGGCGCAGAAGGCGGAAAAGCTGGTCATCTTCCGGCAAGTTGGGTGTGGTCAGGGGTGGCATATTTGGGTTGGCTCAAGTTTGTTCAATATTGAACGCATTTCACATCTGCCCCCTTCAGGGAAGAGGAAAGACGCCGAAAACGCACTGTTTCGCAAACGTGGCTGATCAGCCACGCCAAAGCGAGTGCGGTTTTAATGCAGCATAAAGGTTAAGTCGGCGCTAAAGTTTTGCGGCGCTATTCTGCCGCAGATTCCGGGCTAGAAACCGGGCCAGATGCCGGGGCCGCATAGGCCCCCGCCTCGGGGATGTCCTCACCGTCCATTGCGGCCAGAAACTTCTCGGCATCCAGCGCCGCCATACAGCCCATGCCGGCGCTTGTCACCGCTTGGCGATAGACGTGATCGGTCAGATCACCCGCCGCAAAGACACCGGGGATCGAGGTCTTTGTGGTGCCCGGTTGCACTTTCACATAGCCGCCGTTGTGCATCTCCAGCTGGTCTTTGACCAACTCGGTTGCAGGCGCGTGTCCGATGGCGACGAAGAAGCCTTTACAAGGGATCTCAGTCACTTCGCCGGTTTTCACATGGCGCGCCCGGACCCCTTCAACCCCACGGGGATCACTGCTGCCGATGACCTCGTCGATGGAGTGATCCCACAGAACCTCAACCTTCGGGTTTTTGAACAAACGCTGCTGCATGATCTTCTCAGCCCGCAGGCTGTCGCGGCGGTGGATCAGCGTGACCTTGGAGGCGAATTTGGTCAGGAACAGCGCCTCCTCCACAGCCGTATTGCCGCCGCCCACAACCACAATCTCCGCGCCGCGATAAAAGAAGCCATCACAGGTGGCGCAAGCGGACACGCCGAAGCCTTTGAAATGCTCCTCGCTGGGCAGGCCCAACCACTTGGCCTGGGCGCCCGTGGCCAAAACCACAGCGTCCGCCGTATAGGTTGTGCCGCTGTCCCCCTCAGCCCGGAACGGGCGCACCGACAGATCAAGGGATTGGATATGATCGCCGATAACCTCGGTCCCGGTTTCCTTGGCATGGGCTTCCATCCGCACCATCAGGTCCGGGCCCATCACACTGGCATCACCGGGCCAGTTTTCCACATCTGTGGTGATCGTCAACTGCCCGCCGGGCTGGATGCCCTGAACCAAAATAGGTTCCAGCATCGCGCGGCTGGCATAGACGCCGGCGGTATAACCGGCGGGGCCGGAGCCGATGATCAATAGGCGGGTGTGTCGGGTCTCGGACATGGGGGCTTCCTGTGGGGGCTTCCTGTGGCGGCAGGGGAAAAGGTGCACCGCATATATCCCCGCTCGCGCGGTTATTAAACCCCTGTGCGGGTCGATGATCTGTCTGCGAAATCTCGCTCTCCCGCACGTGCCCTATTTCATTTCTTGCGCACTCGTGAAATAAAGTTGCGCAAGGGCCGGACGCAGCGGTTCATATGAAAACCGAGCACTCAGGGACCTTTCCATGCAACATGCAAAACTCGATCCCATCGACCGGAAGATTCTGGCCGAACTGCAAGGTGACGGTCGCATGACAAACGTGGAGTTGGCAAAACGCGTCGGAATCT
The DNA here is from genome assembly GCA_016763475.1 of Roseicyclus sp. GTDB lineage: Bacteria > Pseudomonadota > Alphaproteobacteria > Rhodobacterales > Rhodobacteraceae > Gymnodinialimonas. Next base: position 4,324 of record JAESTV010000150.1, on the reverse strand, counting down.
CTGCGCCGCCGTGTCTGCGCCGGGTGCGCTCCCTGGAAGAGGCGGGGTATATCAGAGGCTATCATGCCGATGTGGACGCCCGGCAACTGGGCTTCGAGGTGCAAGTCTTCGCCATGGTTGGGCTGGCCTCTCAGGCGGAGGCCGATCTGGTGGCGTTTGAAGACCTGTGTAACGGCTGGCCGCTGGTCCGCGAATGCCACATGCTCAATGGTGAGATCGACTTTATCCTCAAGTGTGTGGCGCCTGATCTGTCGTCGTTCCAGTCGTTTCTGACCGGAGAGCTGACCTCCGCTCCCAACGTTGCATCGGTCCGTACCTCGCTGGTGATCCGGGGTGCGAAAGACACGCCGGGTGTGCCGTTTGAGGTGATGGAAGACCGTTTGGCCCAAACCGCCTGACGCCGCCATGCCCGCGCGAAATGCCCCCCCCGTTGATCTGACTGCGCTCTACCGGGACGGGCTGGCTGCGCAACACGCAGGCCGGATCGGTGACGCGCTGGATATCTATGACCGCATCCTTGCGGTGAAACCTGATATCCCGGAGGTCCTGTTTCAACGTGGCCGGTGCCTGTCGGGCACCGATGCGCAGCAAGCCGAGGTGACGTTCCGCGCCGCGTTGAAGCTGAAACCGCAAGAGGCCGCAATCTGGCAGGGGTTACACGGGGTTCTGCGCGGTGCTTCCCGTGTGAAGCTGGAGAAGGAGGCGCAGCGCGCCAAGGTCCCGCTTGGCTCCGAAGCCGATGTTCGCCCGATCCTTACATCCCTCAAGAACGGTCAGGCCAAGCAAGCTGAAGCTGCCGCCGCGCGGCTGGCGCACCTGGCCCCTGCCGCTTTCTGGCCGGTCTATGTGCTGGGAGAGGCGCGGCTGGCCCTCGGCAAAGCCGCGATTCCCCCGCTGGAAGCTGCAACGACCCGTGACCCGGCCCACGCCCCCGCGCGTTTGGCCCTTGCCCGCGCCTATGGGGCAGCGGCCCGCCCGGCCAAGGCGTTGGATGCGTTGCAAGACCTCGACACCCCCGACGCCACGCTGCTGCGCGCACGCCTGTTGTGCGACACGGCGCGCCCGGAAGACGCCGTGGCGCTGTTGTCCAAGGGCAAGGCAACGGGGCCGCGTTGGCCGACCGCGTTGGCTTTATCACTTGCCCAAACCGGGCAGGGGAGCAAGGCAATGGCGGTCGCCAAAAGCGCCGCCCTTGCAGGTGCCGCGCGCGCACCGCTTTACCGTTCCCTTGCCGCTGCGGCGGAGGAAGCGGGTGACATAAGCGGAGCCGAGGCGTTGATCGACGCGGCCCTCACCCAGCCCACCGCCGACCTGCTGACCCACCGCGCGCAGCTGCACCAATCTGCCGGGGATTTCGCCGCCGCCGAAGAGGCCTTGCAAGCCGCCATTAACGCAAACCCCACCCATGGTGAGGCCTTTCGCGCCTACATGAATGGGCGCAAAATCACGCCTGATGACCCGCTCCTGGCGCGCCTTGAAGCTGCCCTCTCACGCCCGGACCTGAAGGCCCCCGACCGCGCCGCCCTACATTTCGCCGCCGCAAAAGCCAAAGGTGACCAGGGTGAGCCCGCCGCCGTCTTTCCGCACCTGGAAGTGGCCAACCGGCTGATATCAAATACCTACCCCTACGGTTTCGGCGCAGACCTGGCGGAGGTTCGGGCGCTGGCCGCCGATTGGGCACACCTGAAAGACCTGCCCGCCACAGGCCCCAAAGACCCGGTGATTTTTGTCACCGGCCTGCCGCGTTCTGGCACCACGTTGATTGAGACAATCCTTGCCGCGCACCCGGAGGTGGCGGCAGGTGGTGAGATGCCGTTCCTTGGCCGCGCTCTCGCGCCCACAATGGAGGCACTGCGGCACGGCGCGGTTTCGCCTGAGCAACTGGCACAGGCTGGCACCCGTTACCTTACCGCCGCCCGGCGTCGCATTGGGCACAGGTCGATCATTGTCGACAAGGCCATCGCAACCTTCTCCCGTATCGGCCACGCCGCCCGCGCGCTTCCGGGGGCACATTTTGTGTTGGTCAAACGTGATCCCCGTGACGTCGGCTTGTCGCTTTACCGCAACATGTTCCCCGAGGGTCTGCACCGCTACGCCTATGACTTGGGGGCGATGGGGAAATACATCCGGCTGCACGACGCAATCACAGAGTTCTGGCAACAGGCGCTGCCCGACCGGGTGCATGTGGTGGAATATGAAGCGCTGACCGCTGCGCCGGAGCCGCATATTCGTGCGTTGCTTCAGGCGGTGAGTTTGCCGTGGGATAGTGCTTGCCTGGCACCTGAGGCCACAGGCCGCCGCATTCAGACCCTCAGTTTCGCTCAGGCGCGCCAACCCATCGGCACCGCCGCCGTGGCCGGATGGCGGCGCCATGAGGCTGAGCTTGAGCCGCTGATTGATGCGCTGGATGTGAGCTTTGATCTGTTTCCTTAGGGCGTGTTCCTGTTGGCCCCGCGCGGTTCGCTAGCCTCACAAATGGAACCCAGTAAACGCGCGAAAGGCGGCCGTTCTGGCCGCCTTCCTGTAAGCAATTGTATCTGGGGTCCTCGGGGTCTTCGTCCGGGGTCTTCCGCCTTATTCAGCGGCCGTGAGCTGACGCGGTTTCTCCGCGCGCCGGGATGCACGCACATTGCGTGACCACGGCATATCAATCTGCTCTTTCTTCGCTTCTTCCAGGATAGTTTTCATCCAGCGACGCGTTTTCATATGCCTGTTCCTTGTGCCGAAAGCTGTTCTTTTCATTGCAGCTAATTTGCTTCGGCTTTCAGGCAGTCTTGAGGCAAAATCGCTAACACGCGGTAAATCTTCTGGGCAATTTTGTGGCGCAGGCCGGGGCGCAATCAGCTTATTTCAAACGGCTTGTCGTAAAACACGTGTCGAATTGTGCGGATCTTGAGGCACCGGGTGCCGCCATTGTGTCCAATTCGGAACCAATCAGGCCGTCTCACCGCCCTTAAAGCCGAATCGCAGCGATCAACCGGCCATAGTCGGCCTCACCCAGATGTGTGGCACGACGGAAGGAGTAGAACCGCTTGGCGTCGAAGTAGGTGCAATCGCCGGTCCACTCAGCTTCTGCCACACCGGCAGCGCGCAGGCGGGCAAGGCCGTAACCTGTCAGGTTGAACTGATACTTGCCATCGGCCCCGTTCACAAAGAACCGCGAATTGTTGGGGTCGTCGTCGATGAAACGCTCCAGAAATTCCTGCCCAACCTCGTAAGCGCGTTGGCTGATCGAGGGGCCGATGACCGCGCGCACCCGGCCACGGGCTGCCCCAAGCGCCTCCATTGCGTCCAGCGTCGCCTCCAGCACGCCGTCCAGCGCCCCGCGCCACCCGGCGTGGGCGGCGCCAATCACTTGGGCATGTGGGTCGGCAAATAACACCGGCTGGCAATCAGCGGTCAGGATAATCAACGCGATCCCCGGTGTGGCGGTGACCAAGGCGTCCGCGCGCGGGCGCTCAGCCAATGGGCCGTCTACAATCACCGCCTCCGCCGAGTGCACCTGATGGACTCCCACCAGATCCGCCACCCCCATCACCTCCGCAACCCGGGCGCGGTTCATCGCCACAACCTCTGTCTGATCCGAAGACCCTTGGCCGCAATTCAGCCCTGCAAACACGCCGGTTGATGCCCCGCCGATCCGGGTGAAAAACCCGTGCTGCACGCCGGTCAACAGATCAGACGAAATGGGTGACAGGCCTTGGGTGATGGGTGTCATTGGCTCGGCTCCTTGGCAGGCGGCTCCTTGTCAGGGCGGCCCCAGGTCAGGCACCACCCTTGGCAGGAGGCTCCAAAACAGGGGGGGCCAATACAGGGGGTAACGGCGCGTCCGGCGGGGTCAGCGCCATCACCTTGAACAGGGTTCCCATTTCCTGAGGATGCGTCAAGCGCCGGTGCGCCGTGACGTGGGCCGCAAGCGCTGCTCCGCTGAGGGTGCGCGCCAAAGCCTGCGCCCGTGCCGTGATCCCGAGCCGTTCCAAGAACACCCCCTGTGGGGTGAGGGCGGAGGCGAGCGCGGGCATCGCCGCCTGTGCAAGCGGTGAAAACGCGACATGGGCGGTCAGGTCTGCCTCACCCGGAGCGTCCAGCGGGTCGGCAAAGGCGTGGCCTGACAGCGCCTGAAACGTATCCCCCGCGCTTGCCGCGTCGCCGTAATCCACAATCAGCGCCGCGCCGCCATGGGTTGCGATCCGGCGTCCGATCTCCTGTGCGATCGCCTCACCGGGCGCGCAGGTCTCTACAATCATGCCGGGGGTGAAGCCATTCCTGGCGTTTAACGGGGCCGGGGGCGGGCTGATGCCGGGCACGACGATCCAACTGAGCA
>JAESTV010000149.1 GCA_016763475.1 Roseicyclus sp. | reverse complement strand
CCAGCGCAAAATGAAAAACTACGGATACGCAGGACAATACGGCTACGACGGATACGCAAAAGGCTACTACACCAAGGAGTGAGGCGGAGGCGGCAGGCAGACCTTAGGGTGCGGCGGCAGGGTGTGGCAGAACCCGCCAAACCTCCGGCACATTGCGCATCGGTGACTGGCTCGACGCCACACATCAAGGGAAACGGTGCAGTCCAAAACAATCGCCCTCGCAATTGGAAATGAGCGGAGTGCCGCGGCTCAGCGCAACACTTTGAGTACCGTTCTTGCAATGATCACTAGATCAAAGCAGAGCGAGGAGTGCCGTTGGTAGATGAGGTCAATTTTTGCTTTGCGCGGGATACATCGGCGACGATAAACCGTGTCCGTCTCCAGTTGGGTCGAACATGCCTTGAGGAGGCCTTCTTCGTGACTGTGAAAATACAGCGATGCCAATCCGGTGACACCCGGCTTTGAGCGCAACACACCCTCGTAGAGTTCAGGAAAACCTTCGACATATTGGCGCAAAGGCGGCCTGGGGCCAACAAAGCTGATATCCCCGCGCAGGATATTCCATAGCTGAGGCAATTCATCCATGCGGCTGGCACGAACGTAACGCCCCACCCGGGTGATGCGTTTCGATTTGTCCCCACCAGACACACCACTGTCATTCAGATCAGCCGACATTGTCCGAAACTTGTAAAGGTTGATCGGCACTGTCGGGCTCTTCATGCGCTCGGAGACGTAAAAAATAGGGCGACCGTCAAGCAGCAGGATTGCGAGAGCAATCAGAAGGATGATTGGTCCAAGGATCAGCCCAAGGCACACAGAAAAAAGGATATCAAACAGCCGTTTTGGGGCCCGCCGTATCATAATGTTTCCTGCCATTGCTTAACCATGGTTTCAGGAAGGCTCTCCTCAGGGCGAAACGGATAGAACTGCGTAAGTTGGTCACAATTCAGCGTAATGAATTGATGAGGTCCGGCTACAGACACGGCGTCGAAGGCGCAGCCAGCCGCAATCAGAAGATCATCCATCCAAATCGGCTGCGGGGCCGCGATATTTAGGGTTTCCGGTAACCCGCGAGGGGTGGTCGCCAAAGCCTGAAGCACCGCTGCCAACGTTTGCGGGCCGATGTAGGACCGTTGTGGGCCACGGCCATTGTCGAACACGTCCAGCCTGATCTTGTTAGGTGAATTCGCGGGCGCGCTCCGACGTGCCAATTCAACATTAATCAAAAGTTGATCTGCTCCGGCCACATTTCCGATCCGCAAACAACAGATCTCCAAGCCCTTCTCGCGCCACCGCGCGCAGGCCTGCTCCATTTGAATTTTCGCAACCCCGTAGGGGTTTGTTAGCGTCAGGGCAGCCTGTTCCGCGATCGGTCCGGCTGACTGGACATCATAGACCGCAGAGGACGAGGCCAAAAGGACCCTTTGCGTGCCGGTTACATGGGCGGCCTCAAGGCAGGCATCGGCGAGTTTTTGAGTGTCATCCAAAAGGCCGCCGGAATGGGGCGTGATTCCACTGAGCACAATGAAGGCATCGAAAGGTGCTTGGCCATTCAGATATCGAAGCAATCCATCGGGCCCGTCCAAAGGCCCCCAAACAAGTTCACCTCGCCCCTGCCCGCCCGAACGGCGTTGCTGCACCAGATCAATCACGCCATTTGCGCCCGCATCCAAGAATCGTGCAACCAGGCGGCCAACGCGCCCCGATGCCCCCAGAAGGAGCAGTCGCGGTTTTGGTTTAGGGTCGGTCATAGGCACCTTCATACCAAAATATCGGTCTCGCAGGATTAGGTTTCTTGTCCGGGTTTCAATTGGCGCCGATGGCCCCTCAGCGCCAATTGCCTGGCGGTGCCTGACGGTGCCCGGGCACTGTAGCGGGTGCGGTTTTCAGGCGGCTTGTCCAATCAGCCGCGCCTCGTCTCAAGATTGTCCAGATACCAGGCGTAGGTCTGCACCAACCCGTCACGCAGTGGAATCTGCGCCTGCCAGCCCATGTCCCGCAAACGATCAACATCCATCAATTTGCGCGGAGCTCCATCAGGTTTGGATGGGTCGGTTCTGATCGCTCCGGTGTACCCCACGACATCCGCAATTGTGCGCGCAAGTTCGACAATCTCCAGATCGACACCGGTGCCCAGATTGATGTGGCTTAGCATCGGCTGGGTGTTGGCGCGATAGGTGTCCGCTTCCAGGTCCATTACAAACAGCGACGCGGCAGCCATATCATCGACATGCAGGAACTCCCGGCGTGGCTTGCCTGTCCCCCAGATCGTGACGGACGCAGCCGCCTCTGCCTTGGCTTCGTGCAGGCGGCGCATCAGGGCAGGAACCACATGGCTGTTTTCGGGGTGGAAGTTGTCCCCCGGCCCGTACAGGTTCGTCGGCATCACGCTGCGATAATCGCGGCCAAACTGCCGGTTGTAGCTTTCGCACAGCTTGATCCCGGCGATCTTGGCCACCGCATACGGCTCATTTGTTGGCTCCAACACGCCGGTCAGCAGCGCGTCTTCTCGCATCGGCTGTCCCGCTTCACGCGGGTAGATGCACGAGCTTCCCAGAGATAACAGTCGCTCGATGCCAGCGCTATGAGCCTGATGGATGACATTGGCCTGTAAGATCAGGTTTTCGTAGATGAAGTCGGCGGGGTACGTGTTGTTGGCAAGTATGCCGCCCACCTTTGCCGCCGCCAGAATGACGGTATCCAGCTTTTCGGTTTGAAAAAACTCCCGCACCGCAGCCTGATCGGTCAGATCAAGCTGCCTCCGGGTTCGGGTCACAACCTCAGCGGTCGGCATGTCCCGCGCAATCCGGCGCGTGATCGCACCGCCAACCATACCGCCATGTCCCGCAACAAAAATGCGCATTTCAGTCACCAATTGATACCGGAATTTCTAGTTGATGCGCCTTCAGCAGCGCATGGCGCTCCGCAACCCGCAGATCCTCTTTCACCATCTCCGAACACATCTGAGCCACGGTGATTTCCGGCGTCCACCCGAGTTTCGCTTTCGCCTTTGACGGGTCGCCAAGCAGGGTTTCAACTTCCGCCGGACGGAAGTAACGCGGATCAATCCGCAAGATCACGTCACCCGGCGAAAGGGCCGGCGTCAGGTCACCTTCTATGGTGTCGATGATACCAACCTCGTCCACACCGGAGCCTTCGTAACGCAGGGTCAGCCCCAACTCAGCGGCAGCCATCTCGAAGAAATGCCGCACCGAATATTGCTTGCCGGTTGCGATCACAAAATCATCCGGCGTGTCCTGTTGCAGCATCATCCACTGCATCCGTACATAATCTTTTGCATGGCCCCAATCGCGGAGCGCGTCGATATTCCCCATGTAAATACAGGATTCCAGGCCCACCGCGACATTGGCCAGACCGCGGGTAATCTTGCGCGTAACGAAGGTCTCTCCGCGACGCGGGCTTTCGTGGTTAAACAAGATGCCGTTGCAGGCAAACATGCCATAGGCTTCCCGATAGTTGATCGTGATCCAGTAGGAATAAAGTTTCGCCACCGCGTAGGGCGAGCGGGGGTAAAACGGCGTCGTTTCAGTCTGGGGAGACTCCTGGACCAGGCCGAAAAGCTCAGACGTGGAGGCCTGGTAAAACCGGGTGGTTTTCTCAAGACCCAAGAAACGGATGCCCTCAAGAAGCCTCAACGCGCCAAGTGCATCAACATCGGCCGTGTATTCCGGGGCCTCGAAGCTGACCGCAACATGGGACTGAGCGCCCAGATTGTAGACTTCGTCAGGCCGGACCTCACTCAAAATGCGGATCAGGTTGGAAGCATCTGTCAGATCGCCATAATGCAGCCGCAGGTTCGGATTCTCATGAGGATCCTGATAAAGATGGTCGATCCGCTGGGTGTTGAACGAGGATGCCCGGCGCTTGATACCATGCACTTCATACCCCTTCCCCAGAAGAAGCTCGGCCAAATACGAGCCGTCTTGTCCGGTAATCCCGGTGATCAGTGCTTTTTTCATCTAGGAAGACCCTTCGGCTTTTTCATTCAGTCTCAAACGTCACGAGGTCTGGTGCTGGATCCGGAAATTCAGCCTCAATTGTTGCCCTCAATCCATCTTCCAATGCGACTTTGGGCTTGAACTGATGTTCGTGCGAGAGTGACGACTTGAAGGACGTGTTTTCAGTGAACTTCTTGACACGAATGCGACCGAACTGGCAAATACAATCCGGTTGATCCCTGACGTGGTGGCTTCTCGACACAGGGCCCTCGTACCGCCCACGTTGGCCTCATCATCGCGGGAGATTGGCCTGACATCATCGCGGTGCACCGCAGCCAAATGGACAATACACGACCCATCAGTACGGCCTTTCAGTACGGCCCCTGATTGTATCAGGTTTGGTGACGCCCGCTTCGATGTAAACGTCCGAGCAAGCCGGGTTTGGCCGCTGGTCGAGGATCGAAAGTGGGACCTCGTTCCGGTGCAAGCGATGGGCCATGGCACTGCTGACAAAGCCGCTGCCACCGATAAGACACACATTGTCACACTGTCACCGCCACCCAGCCGGTAGGAATTCCGGCAACTTGCGCAAATATTTCACCATCAGTTTCGCCATATTGCTTTTAATGCCCAAGGTCCGGCACGCCCGCAAGGTTTCGACATTCAGCGTTACCTTACTCCGGATGCCTGACGTACTGGCACCGCCAGTCTGCATGCGTGTCCACACTTCGTCGAAGTGACGGTAAGCCAAACTATCATCTTTGAAAATTCGGGCCACAAACTCAAAATCACCGGAAATCTTGTAGCTGGTGTCGTAGCGACCGAAGCGCTCGAAGACATCGCTTTTCAGGAACAAGGTCGGATGGGCCGGCAAAATGCCGTGGCCCAATTGCGCCGGCGAGAATTTTCCCGAGCGGTACCGGCGCGTGGTCTTTTCGGGGGCATGTTCCGGAAAAAACTCAACATCCGCATAAACTGCGTCGAGGTCACATCCCTCAAACGCCGACGCCACCCGCGAGAGGATTCCAGTCGATGCGAATACATCGTTGGAATGCAACAAACCGATGATGCCCCCAGTGGCCCGCCCGATACCTTTGTTCAATCCATCGTAGATCCCGGTGTCTGGCTCACTCACAACCGAAATGCTCGCGCCCGCCATCCCGGCGTTGTCTGCCACCTCAGCGATAATGTCACAGGTCCGATCTGTTGATGCCCCGTCAACCACGATCAATTCTTTGTCGGCATAGTCCTGTTCCAGGAAGGAGCGGACCGAGCGCGCAACCGTGGTTTCCGAATTATACGCCACCATGATGACCGATAGCTTCATGGCTGTGCCGGGTGCGCGGCGTGAGCCTCGCCAGAACCTGCGTAACCGGGTTTCGTCACGACATAGCGCCCCAACACCAGCACATCCATATCGGTCCGGTTGAAGCAGGCTATGGCCTGTTCAGGTCGGTCCACGACGGGTTCGTTCTCGTTGAAGCTGGTATTCAACACGATGCCGTATCCCGTCCGCGCTTTCAGCGCCTGAAGCAGGCGGAAATAGAGGGGATTATTCTCCTCCTCAACCGATTGCAGGCGGCCTGTGCCGTCCACATGGGTGACGGCGGGGAACATCTCGCGCCACTCCGGCTTGAACTTGACCACATGCATCATGAACGGGCTTTCGATGTCCTGTTCGAAAAACCGGCCAACCTCTTCGCGCAAAACGGATGGGGCGAAGGGGCGGAAACTTTCGCGCTTCTTGATCTTGGTGTTGATCGTGCCCTTCATGTCGGCAATCGCCGGATTGGCCAGGATCGAGCGGTTTCCAAGGGCGCGCGGTCCCCATTCGCTGCGGCCCTGATACCAGCCAAGGACCGCGCCCTCGACGATGAAATCAGCGGTTATGTCCAGAAGCACCTGCTCGCTCTCACATCGGCGATAGGTCAGGCCGAATTGCTCCAGCGCAGCTTGAATGTCATGCTCACCGTACTCCGGGCCCCAAAGAGAATGGCGCATCTCAAACCGCTCGGTGCGGTCATGTTTGGCGTGCCAGCAATGAAACGCGGCCCCAATTGCAGTGCCGTCGTCGGACGCGGCGGACTGCAGATAGACATTCTCCACCGGGAAATCACGCTGGATGCGTGCATTCATTACCCCATTCAACGCACAGCCCCCCGCCATCGCCAGATTGGCCAGCGGAACCTGCTGACCCAGCCGGGCCACACATTGGCCTGCCGCTTGCTCAAACCGGGCCTGGGTGGCGCGGGCAATGTCCATCTCACGCTGGGTGACCTCTGTCCCGGGCTGGCGGGACGGCCCCAGCAACCGTTCCATCGCAGCCGTGTAAATCCGGCCCATCCGCATCATGCCATCGTCGGTGAAATCCGCGCCCGAGATCCCTTTTGCGACATCAACGTACTTGGAGTTCAGGGTGAACCAACCGTTGGGATCAAGCTGAATGATCTGCGCCAACTCGTCTGCAAAGTTATCCGCGCCATAAGGCGCAAGCACCATGACCTTGTATTCCTCACCGAACAGATCAAAGCCAATGAACTGGCACATAGCGGTGTAGAAATGCCCCAGACTGTGGGGCAACGTCACCCGGTCCAGAACCTCGATTTTGTTGCCTTCGCACCGCGCTGCCATGACACTCGCGAAATCGCCAGAGCCGTCATAGGACAACCCCGCCGTCTCACTCTCAAACGGTGAGACATAAAAAGCGCTGGCAATATGAGCGAGGTGATGTTCGACGTGATGGACCTCGTAGCGCACCAACGATGGGTCCGCGTCACAGATCTCGGCAAGGTTGTTGAGTGTCTTGCGGGTGTCCGTACTGCGGGTCAGAAATTTCTGAACGGTGGACGCGGCAGTGGACGCGTTACGCACCAGATGGGCAAGCTTGGCTGTCCGGTTGGCAGAGGTATCGCGGGCAATGGCGATATCCGTCACGTCACGCAGGCGCACACCGGAATGATCCAATAGCCACCGAATGGCGTTTTCGGGGAATGCCATGGTGTGCTTGTTACGCTCACCCAGGCGTTCTTCAGCCACCGCTCCGACAAGTTTTCCATCCATCACCAGGCAGGCAGCGGCGTCTGGGTGAAACGCGTTGAGACCAAGGATCACTGACATTGATGTGGCTCCGTCATTAACCCCAAAACAGGTTCATCCCGATAGCACATCGCCATCCCCGCCCTCGTAAAGCCCTTCGTATAATTTGGCAACGACAGGCCAACTGAATCTCTGGTGGACCAGATCATACCCACGCAGCCCCATCTTACGTCGCGCTGCGAGTTCGAGGCTAAGAAACGTCCGTATATCAGCAGCAAGATCCCCCGGCATTGTCCGCACTTCGAACGCCGCCCCACCTTCGACCGCAAACCCCATATTACAAGCGGCGCTAAGCAGTGTGGGCAATTTCGCCCCCCACGCCTCAAGCACCGAAATGGCGAAAGATTCGTTCAGAGACGGCAGGATAAATCCAGATGCATTTTGCAGGGCCGCGTGTTTGTCAGCCCCGAACAAGGGCCCCGTCAGGGCGATCCGGGCGCCCTTTGCGATGATCCGCTCGGCCTTGGTGCGGACGTGGGCCTCAGCCTCCGCCGCCCCCCATCCGGCGATGGCCAGTTGCCAGTCGTGAAGTTGCCCGGCTTGATGCAAGAAGGCCCATGCATCCAACAGGGCATCGAGGTTCTTGGTATGATGAAACCGCCCAAGGAACAGCATAACCGGGGCCTCGTCCGACAACTCGCCCTGCCACGGCGCGGGCGCACGCAAAGGGCCAGCATCAGGCGGCAAGACAACCCCGTTGGGGCGCTCGACAATGGAGCCCCGCCCACGGAAGGCTGCGATATGCTCAACCTCTTCGGACGTCGCGCCGACCAGGGCGGCAGACCTGTTGATCAATGCATCAACATATAGTCGCCGTACCAACCATTTCTTTGCCCTGGCTTGCGCCAGAGCCATTGGGTGCAACATCCCGTGGGGGCTAGTGAAGATTGGTCGCCCTGTTGCCGCGTGCCATTGCAAAGCCACACGACTGGGATATTGCCAAATGCCGTGAACATGCACCACGTCAGGATCAAACGCACGCAAACGGGCAAACATATCCGGCGCGTACCCCAGAGACGCAGGTCCGCGGACCTGACAGGCATGGGCCTGTGTGCCGTTCCAAACCAGTTCGTCGCCGTTGATCCATTCCGATGTCTCAAGTCCGAACACCTCAACCGTGTGACCAAGGCCAGACAACCCGACGGATAATCCTTCGACAACTTCCCTAACGCCCGCGCCTTTGCGGCTGAGATCACCGGTTAACAGCGCAATCCTCATCAAAAGCCCTCCGGATCGTGGGTTTGGGCAGGCTCAGCGCACCCGCTTCATGATGAAGATGTCATGTTCGATCTGCCACACAAAGTCATTCGCGCGCGCCCAATCCACCAGATAGTCAAGTGACGGATAATCCGAATGAATGCTCACATCATGAAAGAACAGGCGCACATCGTCGATCAGGATCGAGACGTCATCCAGGTGGTCGAGATTGGCCGCGATGGCAGCCAGTTCCGGCTCTACCGGGCATTCCGTTTCACCTTTGTAGGTTTCACCTGCCGAGTAATGTCCATCAAGCCAGAAGTTGAGGGACCCATTGAGGCGCGGCAAAAGCTCTGGCAACGCCTTCTCGCTCGGGGCGTTAATCACCTCGACGTTCTGACCTTCAAATTGCGCAACGGCCTCTCGGTAGAACTTGTCACTTGGCTCAACGGTGTAGACGTGCGGAAAGGACTTGGCCAAGAATCGGGTTGTGGTGCCCAGATACGTCCCGGTCTCGATCCAAGGCGCACCCTCCACGCCATAGCGCAGAAACAACCCCTCTTTAATGAATTGAGGTGAGTGATCCGAGTAGCCACGGCCAGCCCACTCGCGCAGGTGCTTACGGGCCTGAAGCGCCTTATAGAGCGACGTCGGAAGGATGTTTCTGGCGAGCGTTCTCATGTCGAGTGTTCCCTAACAGCGGGAAATATGTGTGGCAATGCGGAAAGCGGGTGGTAAGATTTCAACCCGGGCCGAAACTTACAAACGCGCCCGCCGGACAAACAAAGCGCTTATCACCACAAAGCACACAAACAGCCCCGAACAGTAAGCCACCGCACTGAGCAGCCCCCCACGCATAACAAAAAATGAGAGGGCCGGGAAAGCTACCGCAAACAAATAGGCGGACGGGTACCAGAATTCAGAACGCTCCAACTTATTGTCCAGCCTGGAGCAAAAAACTCCAAGTGCTAACCCAAAGAGCAAGACGCCAAGTATTCCGAAATTAATATACCCTTCGCCCAGAAAATTCAGCGCGATATTCAAATGCGGGAACCCGACCTCTGTTCCAAGCAACGTGCCAGAATCCACGGGCTTTCCCGGCCAGAATGCCCTTGGTACAAAAAACAAAAGCGCCCCAAGCGCCTGGTATCCATAGCTCACGTCGATAAATTCACGAGTCAGTACAAAGTTCTGAAAAGAGTCAAACGCGCCTGCAGTAAGAATATCATACCCAAAGAAAATCTCAATATTGCTGAAGGACGTCAAGTTTCGGAAAGATCCGATGAAAGGGAAAATAATAAAAATCGCGAAAAAAGAGGATACGGGAAGCGTCAACTTTGAGCGAAACAGCGATGGTTTGTACAAGAATATCGCGCTCAGATATAGCGCTGCACTTAAAAACCGCGGCATCCCCGTAGGGAAGTTGAAGAACAGCGCCAAAAGCACCAAAAGCCACAGAATTGTGGGGTCCCGGCGCTCACTAAACGCAAGGTACGCCATTAACGCACACATTGGTACAGGAAAAATCACCACAAGAAACATGGCGTCGAAGGGCGAGCCGCCGACAGTTTGATCGAAATCTCCGCCACGTACAAATAATGAGATCAAAGAAAATGAATTATAGCTAAGTATCAAAAATCCACACAGAGCAGAATACAAGACAAGAAAAATAGGATTCTTGATCAAGAATTTGTGATTTATTGGTTTTGGTTTTGGCTTTATTTTGTAGCCAAGAAAAAAACATACCATTCCGAGTAATACGATTGCAGATGTAGCGGCATATTCATCGAAAATGCTGAGGTCGTGGTACTGATAGGTAAGCCCTCCCTGAAACTCGAATAATGGCGTTACTCCGAACAAAATGAGAGAAAACATGCTGACGCTACGGTAACTTGAGTAGCTTGGGGAGCTACTGCCTACTAGCGCGACGGTTGAGAAAACAACAATCGCAAAGTTTATTGCGTAAAATGGTGCCGCACGTGGGGCGTCCGAAGAAAGCAACAAATTCAGGTACATTCCAAGAACCACGAGCCAGAAGAATGTGCGACTTACAAAAAATCCTATCATGGCATGGTGAGGACGGCAGCGATCATCTCCAGAAACCGCTTGGTCATGTTCTCCGTGTTGTATCCGCTTGAGACTGTCATCAATGCGCTCTCGGACAATCTTGCCAGATATGGCGCGTCGTGAATCACGCTGTCAACCGCGCCGGCAAGGTCGTCCGCGTCACCGCGTCGGAAGGTCCGCCCATTTACACCAGCCTCAAACGCGGCGATCTCGGGCATATGGCTGGCGGTGTCATCATGGACAACAGCAGGCAACCCGTAGGCCAAGCCGTGGATCAGGCTAAGGCCGACATCCCCCGGATAGAGGAAGACCCTGCATCGGTTGGCGATGGACCCAATCTCGGCCTCATCGGTTAAGGCTCCATTCCAGACAATGCGACCTGCCACCCCCAAATGGTCGGCCAATTGGCGCGCAGTGGCCTCAGTTTCACCTTCGCCGATGACCTGAAGCCGCACATCCGAAAGCCTGTCATCCGCAAGCGCTTCAATCGCCACGTCGATCCGGGCCTTCTCGCTCAACCGCCCGATGAACAGCATGTCTTTGGGGCGATTATTGGCGTCATAAGCCTCGCGGTGTTGATCAATCGGATCAATATTTAGCCCGTTGTTCAATGCCTGTAGTGGCCGGGTGTCGCGCCGCCCCAGCCAACTCTGCCTATAGGCCGCAATTTCGGCGTCAGTGTAGAGAAGTACGCCTTGGGCGGCTCGCATCAGTAGTATTCTCAAGGTTCTGCGCCAGAACGGGCTATTGGGGCTCAGGTAGTGGCCCCACCAGACCACGTGAGCGCCGATGAACCTTGCACGCAACATCAGAATGATATTGCTCAACGTCCTTGGTGCCCCGGACAGGATCAGGATATCACCCCGCCTAATCGGCAAACCAACGGCGCCCACTTGCCACGATACGCCGGGCGCTATGGATTTTATGGGACCAAGTGCCCGTTGCCAGGAAAACGTGTTTGAAGTTGCGGTCAAAGCCCCCAGGTCTTGCTGCGACGCATGGACAAAAAAACGGTCCGGAAAGGCCCGCGACAGCCGCTCGAAGAAATCGTGGCGATAGGTTGGGATAGCCGGTTGCAGAACATGGATGGATCGCATCTCGGGGGACATTATTCGGTCTCCGTTTATGTCAGCAATCATCGTGCGGAGGTCGGGGCCAGAAACCCCTGTATTGGAACACGTATCAGACTTCAATCTGTGTCAACGTGACGAGTATCACAATCACCGCAAAACCCGCGAAGCCGGCGATCCATGGCAGCGATGACCGACTCGAATCGAAAGGTGTAAGTTTCAAAGTTCGCACTTCTCCCACGAAGGCAAGCAGATGGCCGATCAGCACAAGGCCAGCCAAGGCCATCGGCAAGTAGATGTCGCCCAGATAGTTGGAGGTTGCGCTGATCAACGGAACCGCAAGCGCCAGCATTCCCCATTGGCCAATAATGCTCCATCGCAGCACATTAAATGCGCGCGCGTATAGTTGCGTGACCAGCCAAAGGGTAGTCAGCCCCCAGCCAAGCGACAGCACTGCGGTAAAGAGGATAAATTCGGCCGAGATCGTGGACAGCATGAACAAGCTGAACAACGGGCTTGCCGCTATCAGGCCTGTGAACAGCAGCGACACCACCCGCGCGATCGCAACACTTGTCTCTGTCAGCAAACGGCGCCCGGCTTCAACATCCGACATCGACATTTTCGAAAACTGGGGCAACATTGGCGTTAGATACGAGCGCACCAAATTACGAGTATACGCAGCAAGTTTGTAAGCAATGTCGTACTGCGCCAAAAACTCCAACCCGGCCATCCGCCCCAACAATATCCGGGTTACCGGATCAAAGATGGCCATCGGGATCGCAGACAATTGCAGTTTGGCGCCAAAGGTCAGCGTTTCCTTTGCAGCCGCTTTTGAGAAGGCCATTGGCACAAGCCGCAGCGGCGGCAGTGATCTGGCCAGAAAAACCCGTGAGGCCACAAGTGCCGTGACATGTTGAGCGATCTGCGCGAAGGCCATTCCGACGACCCCGTAACGCGGAAGCAGGAACCACGTCAGAACAAGAAACAGAACCATCGAAACCTGATTGATAATCGCCCGAATATCTGCGCGCCCGATGCCATCCACGGCACTCAATTGTGCGCTGCTCACAAGATTGATAGGTAAAGCCACCATGGCGATGGCAAACAACGCCCGCCCAGCGTCTTGCATCTGCGGCTCGACGAAAGACACCAGAAGGCTCTGCAAAGGCACGAAGGTGACCACTACGAATGTCGTATAGACCACCAGCACAATCATGCTGAGCGTATCAATATATTCGGCGGCCTTGCGTCGGTTATCCCCCGCCAGCGCCACCATACGTGCCAGGCCTGCCGCACCAGTCAGGTCCAAGACCCGGATCAGCGTGACGAATCCCATGGTCAGCGACCACAACCCGGCAGCTTCAAGACCAAATTGTTGGATAAGCATCCGCAAAGCGACGAAATAGCTCACCACGGCCACGAGGCTCTCAGCCAGAGACATGACGCCGAAATAAGACAAACCTCGGGTCATTTTCCGAATTGGGGCCGCCGCCGTGCTGAAGATGCGCTGCAACATCAACTAGACCACCAAATCGACAACAGGGTCGACGCGCTTATAGGTTTGCAAATCGAACCCTTCTGGCCAGAACGTCGTGCTTTGCCCCAGGTATTGCGCCCAAAGCGAGAAGGTCGACCGCGACGGGATCAACACCTTTGCCCGCGACATCGCCACAAGGGACGTCAGGGCATTGCCGGGCGGTTCAAACTGTACCGCCTCGATACCCAATTCGGCGGCCGTTGCGGGCGGATCAGCGTCCGTGAACAAGACAACACTCGGGTTGTCCTTGCCCAACCAATCGCGGGCTTTTGTGTAGGCCGCACGGTACCATTCAATCGGAAGCTGGACGCTTTGCCCGGAATGACCTTGGGCGGGGGCCGCAAAGTCACCTTTCCGAAAGTGGATTGCGATATCATAGCTTTGCTTGGCCATTGGTCGACGAGACGCGCGCAACAGGAAGTCTCGGATCAAAGACGGGTCGTCGGGCAAGCTGTGAAACTGATCCGCCATACCGGCATAAGCAATTGCTTTGGCCGAGCGCGTCGCTGCACCTTCGCCGGTCTTCGGCAAAAACGCGGCTTTGACCCATGTGGCGGTTTCGCCCGGTGATCGTCGCCGCAGGGTGTCACCGTAAGTCCGCTTGTCTCGCTCAAATCGCAGATAGGGCCCAATCTTCACTTGCCGCATGGTCGGAAACACAAACGTCCCGCCCATGGCCTGTTGGCCGACCAAAGCACGCGCAATGGGGAACAATAAATTGCCAAGCCCCGGCCCCGGCGCACGTGCGACACCCAGATCCGGAACACTAAGCACAGCGCAATGGTAGGGGAACCGTTGCTCCGCGGTGGGCGCCGTTTGGTGGTTGGGACAACCCTGCGATTCAGTCACACTGCCGCCTCTAGAGGTTAAGTTGCGTCATCAAGGCGACGGTTGCGGGCTAGGAAATTCGTGATCGAAAAATTCTCTTCTCCTTCGCGGTACCGATTCAGTTTGTGCGGTCCGAAAGGTGTAATGCGGTAAAGATCAAAACCGTGCCTCTCGAAAAAGAGCCAGAAGTCCCTAAGATAGGTGCGGCTATCAATATTGGTGCCGCCGAATTCAAATTGAACAACTGATACGCTTTTGATGGCCTCACCAAAGCCTTCCAGAACACTCAATTCGTGGCCTTCAACATCTATCTTGCAGGCATCAATTGGTTGGCCGCCCAGTTGTTCTTTCCAGTAATCCTCAAATCGGATCGCGGTCACCGATTCTTCGTGCTCAAAATCCAGGCCAATATGGTCGAGGTTGCGCTTGTTCAGACTTGCAAGGCTCGACCCTTCGCTGTTGGCGTGCAGGATCATGTCCCCGGCCGTATCGGACACGGCAAATGGTTCTACCGTCACAGCCGAGCCTTTGAATTTCTCGGCCAGGAAGCGGTGGTTTACAGCAGACGGCTCAAACAGCACGATCCGGGCGGCGGGTGCCTGGGCCAGGATCTGCTCTGAATACGTGCCGCGATGCCCACCAATATCGACAAAGATACCGTGCCGCGCGGGCCCCAGAACCTTTTGCAATTGCCGAAACTCGCGGGCGGTTGTGCCTGCGCCCCAGCCCTTGCCCTGAAGTAACGAGAGGACCCGCTCAAGTTTGTAGAGGATATTTACAAGCATCGCAGTCATATCTTTCCGGCCTCTGAAGGGTGGCGGAGTGTTTGATCGGGGCGGCTAAGGACCGGCTGACCGGCCTCTGCGCCTGCTGCCCTCCCGGCTCCTCTGATGGCCTGCCCCCCGCCCGGTGGCGTCCTGCGAAAATCGTAAATCCCGCAACCGAAGTGCATCTTGTCCAACTCCGCCTGATGCGCAGCCAGATCGACACCGGTGTGCAGGTCGCCATGATCATCAACAAACGCGAAATCGGCAAGCGCAAAATCGTCCGAGATCAGTGACGCAAGCGCCCCACTAGAAAAAATCCTGTGGGCGTTAAACTCTATGCGGGGACGTCCGATTGGTACGCTGACAATCAGCCTGCCGCCATCGGAAACAAGTCGCTCCAGATTGCGCAACCCGCGGATATGGCCATCGGTCACAATCGGATCACCATAACGCCCCAACCCGAAATGCTCCAACACATGAAGGCATGTGACCAGGTCAGATTGCCCGAGCTGTTGCGTCGATCCTTTGTCCATGAAATCACATTGCAAGAAATCAATGTTGTCATGATCAGAATGCAGATCACGGATATCGACCACCTCAATCTTCCTGAATGCCGCCACATGGGCCACAAACCCATCCACCCGTGAGCCGATATCAACAACCCGGTCAGCGCCTGAACCAAACACCTTTTGTGCGACCAAAAGATCCTGATGGAAGTAATGTCCAGTGGCGGTGCCGGAGGAATCCGTCTTGTCCAAAAGAACCGGGTAAAGTCGCCCGATCTTCATGGCGCCTTCATCAGATGCCAACTCAGCCTTCAGCCGTTTGTAGTCAGAAAAGAACCCGGGAAGCGCCGCGATGGAGCGGACCATCTTCTTAAGGTCGATGCCGAACAACATGAACAGGCTAAATAGTTTCAAGGTTGGTTTCCTCCCGATGGTCCTGTCCGCACTTGGATGGTCTGGGGTCTTGTCGCACAAATCAACATGAGGCTGGGCTTCCCCTTCCCGCTGTCGGACTTATCCTACGGCCTCTGTTTGTGGTATACCAAACATTGTGAAGCCCCCCTCACGCATGTGAGCATACGTTTCCGGGCAATGGCTGAGAATCGCGGCTCGGATTTGGATCTCCGCGACCTGCCGATCGAACGTGCGCCGGCAGAGTTTTTTGGTCCAAAGGCGGCCCGAGCTAAGAGAGTGCCCGGCTCATCTGGTTGATTGTATTGTGCGGCGCATTGCCTGTGATGCAAGCGTCGCGTTTCGAGTGTCTTTTGTTTGATCCTTTCCCGTTATTTCAGAATGGCTTTGTGGGGGCCACAGCTGGCGCTTACCTGTCAGCTTTCCCAAGAGCCAAGGATTGGACTGTCCTTTGATGTCGGGCACTGCCGTTTTGATCGACCCCACATGCGCAGCGGATGTATGGAGCGAAGCCAGAAAACCGGCGGCTTCTGGCGAAGCGCAAATCAGGAGATGAACAAATTGCCCGTTGATATCCTCGCCTTAGGTGAACCATTGGCTGAATTTGTCGAAAAGCCGGGTGATGGCGGGTCAGCGCCGCTTTACCAACAGGGGTTTGGAGGTGACACGTCGAATGCGCTGGTGGCTGCGGCACGTCAAGGCGCCTCTGTGGGATATCTGAGCGCTGTGGGTGACGACCCGTTTGGGCGCGGGTTGCGGAGGCTCTGGACCAAGGAGGGGGTTGATCATACCCATGTTCAAACCCACCCGGACGCGCCAACTGGCGTCTATTTTGTCCGTCCCGACACCTCAGGGCGGCAATTCTGGTATGCGCGCCGTGGCTCAGCTGCCAGCCTTTATGGGCCGGGTGATCTGCCGGAGGAGGTGATCGCCGCCGCGCGCATCCTGCATGTCTCCGCGTTGAGCCAGGCCATCAGCCCGTCGATGTGCGCTGCTGTGATCCGTGCGGCAGAGATCGCCCGCGCCAATGGGACCCTGGTGTCCTACGACACCAATCTGAGGCTGAATCTGTGGTCGTTGGAGCAAGCGCGCGCCACAATTGGAGCGTTTTTGCCGCTGGCTGTCATTGTGCTGCCAAGTGATGACGAAGCGGAAACGCTTACGGGGCTGGCTGACACCGCGGCGCTTCTCCAATATTTCCGGGCTAAAGGTGCGAAGATTGTGGTTCTGAAGCGTGGGGCTGAAGGGGCGATACTGGATCACGGCGAGGGGCCGGTTGCCATCGCACCGGCGGCCTCAACCCCGGTGGATTCCACCGGCGCAGGTGACAGCTTTGCCGGAGCGTTCCTGGCGTATTACCTGGAAACCGGTGACCCGGTGATCGCCGCGCGCCGGGCCGCACTGGTGGCGGCCAAAACCGTCAGTGGTTTTGGGGCCATCACCCCAATCCCGAGACGGTCCGATATCGAAGGCCAGTTTTGATGCCGCTGTTTTCGGGGAAACGGCCATGACAACACGCGCAAAAATTGCGGGCCTTTTGGGGCCGGGATTTCCGGGGCAAGGGTTTGCCTCCGTCACCGTTCTGGGCTCATCGGAGTGTCACGGATGGGTGGTGGAGGATCTTCTGTTTACCGATGCCAACCGCGAAAAAATCCCAGCGTTTTTCCTGCGCCCACCTGAGGGCAAGGGGCCGGTTCCAGCGTTGGTTTACTGCCACGCCCACGGCAACCGCTACACCATGGGGCGGGATGAACTTGTCGCTGGGCGTCCGTCGTTACAGGGGGCCTATGCGCGCGATTTGGTGGCCTCTGGTATCGCTGCGTTGTGCATCGAAATGCCGTGTTTTGGCGCGCGTCACCATCCCGGCGAATCTGAGCGTGCCAAGACCCATTTGTGGCGCGGCAAGACATTGTTTGGCCAAATGCTGGCAGAGCAAATGGCTGGTGTCGGGTATCTTGCGGGTCATCGGGCTGTGCTCCCCGACAAGATAGGCGCGCTTGGGTTTTCGATGGGCAGCACGTTGGCGTGGTGGCTGGCGGCCCTTGATGAAAGGATTCGCGCCGCCTCTGCCTTATGTTCTTTTGCGGATCTCGAAACGCTTGTTGAATTGGGCGCCCATGATGGACACGGGATTTATATGTCTGTGCCGGGGTTGCTTCCGATTGCCCGCACCGGGGAAATTGCAGGGCTTGCCGCGCCACGCCCGTTGCAGATTTGCGTCGGCTTGCAGGATTGGTCGACACCAGAGGCCGCCTTCTCAATCGGCAGGCGTGATCTTGTGGCTGCGTATGGCGGCACCAATGGGCTGAGTTTCCACATAGACCCGGACGCCGCCCATGAGGAAACCCCTGCGATGCGTCAGGCGGTTCTGGATTTTCTGCGCCGGGAATTGGCGTGACAGCAAGCTGAACCGGTCCACACCAGCCAAGGTGGCAGCTGTTTGCGGGAATCAGTACACTAGTATACTAGTGCATCGAAGGTCCTGGGTAGGTGTGCAAAGTGCGAGAGCTGTGGAGATGGTTTGGGCCCTGCGATAACGTCAGTCTGGATGATATCCGGCAGGCCGGTGCGCAGGGCGTTGTGACTGCGCTTCACCATATTCCGGCAGGGGTCGCGTGGCCCGAAGAAGCGATCGCGCAACGACGCCATGAGGTTTCGCACCGGGCTGATGGCACTCAGACAGGCCTGGAATGGGAAGTGGTTGAAAGCCTTCCTGTCTCGGAAGACATCAAGACCCAGACAGGGGAATGGCGCGCCCATGTTGATGCCTACGCCCACTCGCTCAAGGCGCTGGCGCGCCAGGGTATCACCAACATCTGCTACAATTTCATGCCGGTTCTGGACTGGACCCGAACCGACCTTCACTTGCCATTGCCCCATGGCGGCACAACCATGCGCTTTGATCACGTCGATTTCGCGGTCTTTGACCTTTTCATCTTGCGCCGCGACGGTGCCGAGGCTTGCCATAGCGACGACGTGCGCGAGGCCGCCAAACGCCGCTATTCGGCATTAGACGACACCATGAAAAAGAAGTTGGCCCGCAACATCGCGGCCGGTCTGCCAGGCACAGTGGATTCGTGGACCCTTGAGGAATTGCGCGGCAGGCTGGCCGCTTATTCAAACCTCGATGGCACCCGTCTGCGCCAGAACCTGATTGATTTCCTGTCCGAGATCGCCCCGGTTGCAGAAGGTCTGGGGATGCGCCTGAGTTGTCATCCGGATGACCCGCCATTTTCGCTTTTGGGACTGCCCCGTGTGATGTCCGTGGCCGCAGATTACCGCCACGTGTTGGCGCAAGTGGATAGCCCCGCAATTGGCATGACCTTCTGCACCGGATCGTTTGGCGCGCACCCTGATAATGATTGCGTGGCCATCGCACGTGACTTCGGGCCGCAGATCAACTTTGTGCATCTGCGCAACGTGCGGCGCGACCGGGACACCGTGCCATGCTCGTTTTTTGAAGACGAACACCTTGCGGGGCAGACCGATATGGTTGGCGTGATCGCGGCACTGCTGGATGAGGAGGCCCGGCGTCACGCCGATGGGCGCGCAGATTCGGTGATCCCGATGCGCCCGGATCATGGGCAATCCATCCTGAGCGATCTGCAAGTTGACACTCAGCCGGGATACCCCGCCGTGGGCCGGCTGAAAGGCCTGGCCGAGATCCGGGGCGTCGCGGCTGCATTGATCGCGACCCGTAACGCGGAGGCAGTCAGATGAACAACGTGACGTCCGTATCCACGGTTGAAATCTACGATGTGCTTGATCCCGATGAGATTGATCGGATATTTCCGATTGCCCCACAGGTTTACGGAATCCTGCGCCAGCGTATCGTCGACAACCGGATGCCGCCCGGTGCGCCGATTGGGGAAAGCACGCTGGCGCTTCGCTTGAAAATCTCGCGCACGCCGCTGCGCGCGGCCCTGCAACAATTGGCCAAAGAGGGGATGATCGTTACCAGACCGCAGGTTGGATCCGTTGTCGCACAGCTTGATGCGGCGCGGATGGAAGAGGCAGTTGTGATGCGCGCGGCGCTTGAAACCGCAGTGGTTCGCCGCCTTGCGGAGCGCGGGTTTGACCAACAGCTTCTGGCGCGCTCTTTCGCGGAACAGGAGGCCGCCGCCGAGGCCGACGATTACGCCTCGTTCTTCAGCCTCGACGAGAAATTTCACGCCAAATTGGCGGAACTTGCGGGGCTGCCAAACGTCTGGGCCGCAATCCAGTCTGTCAAAGGCCATGTTGACCGGCAGCGCTACAAATTGATGGCAGGGATCCCGTTTCGCTCAAAACGGGCGTTCCGCGACCACAAAGATATCATCCGCCTGATTTTGGCGGGGGATGCAGACGGGGCCGAGCAGGCCATGTGTGCGCATGTGAATTCGGTTCTGGAAATGAACCCGAGCACACCTGGCTGGGAGAAACATTTTCAATAGGGAGAAGCGAAATGACAACGAAATTGACAATTGCGCTGATGGGAAGCGCACTGGCGATGAGTGTTCTTGCGACCTCGGCCAGTGCCCAGACCGAATTGCGGATGACGTGGTACAATGACGGCAACGAAGGCGAAGTCATGCGCGGCTTGCTGGATGGGTTTGAGGCCGCTCACCCCGACATTACCGTAACGCTCGATGAGGTGCCGTATGCCGCCATCCTGGAAGGTTTGCCAGTTCAGCTTGCCGCCGGCCATGGCCCCGATCTGGCGCGTGTCACCGACCTTGGTGGCTTGAGTGAGTATTATCTGGATCTGACACCCTATGTGTCCAACCCGGATTACTGGGAAGCAAACTTTGGCCCGTTCCTCGAATGGTTACGGCCAACCGGCAACGATAGCGCCATTTCCGGGTTCATGACCCAGCTGACCGTGACCGGCCCCTATGTGAACCGGACGTTGTTTGAACAAGCTGGCGTGGACATGCCCGGTGAGGGTGCCACCTGGAGCGACTGGGCCGCCGCCGTCAACGAAGTCGCCGCAGCGCTGGATATCCCGATTCCGATGGCGTGGGACCGCTCTGGTCACCGGGTCGCTGGCCCGGCAATTTCCATGGGTGCGCAGATGTTTGACGCCGACGGCAACCCGGCGCTGGTTGATCAGGGCCTGATGGACATGGCCACGATGCTCTATGATTGGCATCAGGACGGCACGATGAGCCCCGAGCTTTGGGGGTCTGTGTCCGGGTCCACCTATCTGGGCGCAAACGAGGATTTCGCCAACGCTCAGGTGGTCATGTATATGTCCGGCTCCTGGCAGATCCCGCAATTTGCCGAAACCATCGGCGATGCATTTGACTGGTGGGCGGTTCCGGCCCCTTGTGGGTCGGCTGCGTGTACCGGCATGCCCGGTGGTGCGGCGCTGGTTGCCCTGTCAGGGACTGAGCATCCCGAAGAGGTTGGCATTCTGATGGAGTACCTGTCGAGTGAGGCGGTATTGGCCGAATTCTATGGCCAGACGCTGTTTATCCCAGGCCACATTGGTCTGGCGGCAGGCGGGGTTGAATTTGCAACCGAAGACCCCCGCGCGCGTCATGCATTGGAAACCTTTGCAGGCGCGGTGCCCGGCATCTCACCCACTGCGTTTGACTTGCAGGGTTATCCCAACAACCGCGTCATGTTTAACGCGCTTATCTCTCGTTTGGGAGAAGCGATTGTTGGGGAATTGACCCTGGAACAGGCGTTTGATCGCATGACCCAGGATGTTGAGCAGCAGCTGGCCGAACAAGCCCGCGACAACTGATCCCAAGCACCGGTCTTGGCCCCCGATCCGTGGGGCCGAGGCCAATTTTGCACCGCAATTGGGTTTGACCAATGCCTGAAAAAAACGCCAACACCTCGCTTTCTGACAGGCTGACAGCAATCGCGGCTATACCCGTGGTCTTGTTCTTCCGCCTGTTCGAGGCCCCTTTTCGGTTTGTCCAGAAGATCGGCGGCCTCAAGGCCATGCCTTATATCTTCTTGCTGCCAAACCTTGCGTTTTTTGGCGTCTTTGTCGTTGTGCCGCTTTTTATCAATTTCTCCTTCTCGTTTACGGGCGGCACCAATATTTTCCTGTCCGAGCGCGTCTATACCGGCACCGAGCAGTATGAATTCCTGTTCGATTGCGGAAATTATCTGGATCCCCAGTCCTGCCGGGAAGACAGGTTCTGGAAGGCGATCTTCAATACGATGACATTTGTGGTCCTTCAGGTCAGCAGCCTTGTGGCGCTGTCACTGGTCACGGCCCTGATATTGAACCGCAAGATCCGGGCCCGCGGGTTCTTCCGCGCTGTTTTCTTCTTTCCGGTGCTGCTGTCTCCGGTTGTTGTTGCGCTGATCTGGAAGTGGATCTTGCTGCGTGACGGGATCCTCAACGCCTTCCTGGTGTCCATCGGGCTGGAGCGTATCTTGTTTTTCATTAGCCCCGAATGGGCCATGTTCTGGGCGATCTTCGTGTCGATATGGTCCCAAATGGGATTTTACATGTTGATCCTGTTGGCCGGGCTGCAAGCGATCCCGCCTGACCTTTACGAGGCCGCTGAAATGGACGGCACCTCACCTGAGCGAGTGTTCTGGCGGATCACTCTGCCGCTTTTGTGGCCGAACCTGTTGGTGGTTGTGGTGCTGGCGCTGATCAAGGGTGTGCAGGTCTTTGATGAGGTGTTTGTGCTCACAGGCGGCGGCCCGGGCACGGCCACCCAATTCATCGTCCAATACATCTACACCACAGGGTTCGCGAGCAGTGTTCAGAACTTTGGCCTCGCATCCGCCGCGTCGGTGGTTCTGGGGCTGGTGCTGTTTGTGCTGACTTTGGCGCAATTGGCTGCGGTAAGGAGGAAAAATGATGTCTGATAGCGCAGAGCAGCCCCGATCGGTTGGCCGCCTTATCACGGCGAAACGCGGCCGCAGCAAGCTGCATTGGAGCGACGTGTTTTCCTACGTCTACCTTGGTCTTGGCGTCTTGCTGATGTTCGCACCTGTGGTGTGGCTGGCCTTGTCGTCTTTCAAAACACCTGCGGGGCTGCTTGAGTTCCCGCCGACCCTGTTGCCGCTGGGGCAGATATCGGTCGAGGTGCCCGGATATGACGACCCCTTGTTGATGTTCAGCACAACGATGGAGGATGGCAGCGTCAGGGAGCTGGCGCAGGTGCGCCGGATCGGTATCGTCGCCACGATGCTGGACCCCAACGACCCGGACCAGACTTTCAGCGTTCCGATCACGCAAAACGAGCCGATCCGCGAGGTCCGCATGGCGTGGGAGAATTATTCCGGCCCGCTGGAGCGGTTCAATTTCATGAGCTACCTGTGGAACTCGGTCATTGTGACAACCGCCGCCACAATTGTGACGCTGCTGATCAACTCGATGGCCGCCTATGGGTTGTCGATTTATGAATTCCGGGGCCGCAATGCGATCATGTTGTTTGTGATCGGCACCTTGATGATCCCGATCACCGTCATTCTGGTGCCGATGTATTTGGTGGTCACATCCATGGGTATGGTCAATTCGCTCTGGGCGGTCATCCTTCCCGGCGCCGCGACCCCCACGGGTGTGTTCTTGCTGCGCCAATACATGCTGACGATCCCGAAAGACCTGATCGAGGCCGCGCGTATGGACAAGGCCAGTGAATGGCAGATCTATTGGCGAGTTGTGATGCCCTTGGCCCTGCCCGCAATTGCGGTGCTGGCGATCTTCTCGATCATGTGGCGCTGGAACGAGTTCTTGTGGCCGTTGATTGTCCTTAGCCGGTCAGAGGTCTACACGCTGCAAGTTGGCCTGAACGCGTTTCAGGGCGAGTTGAATGTGCAGTGGCACTACATTCTAGCGATGACTGTGGTGACCTTGATCCCGGTCGTCCTGGTCTTCGCGTTCCTGCAAAAATTCATCACCACCGGCATTGCCAGTTCAGGAATGAAATAATGCCTGCCAATCCCCTTATCCTGTTCGATCCGTTCCCGAGAACCGAGATGATGGTTTACACTCCGGATACGGCGGCGGCGCTGGCAAAAATGGGGCGCGTTGTCACCCATTTTGGCAGCCGAATGCCCGATGTAATGGTGGATGAACTTCTGCCGGACGTAAGTATCATCGTCGGCCAGACAGCGATGCCCAAAGACCGTTTGGATCGCGCGCCCAACTTGCGGGGCATCCTGAACGTCAAAGCAAACTGGGAACCCAATATTGATTACGCGCTTGCCCATGCTCGTGGGATTCAGGTTTTGTCAGCGGCCCCTGCCATGGCCCCTGCGGTGGCCGAATATTGTGTGGCGCAGGCGATCACACTGGCGCGCGGCTTACACAAGGCGGACCCGCTGTTTCGCGCAAGTGGTGAGGCTTACGGCATTAACGGGAACGGTGATGCCTACAGCTTGTTTGATGCCGACGTGGCGTTTGTTGGATATGGCAACCTTGGCCGGGCGCTGGCCCCGTTACTGCGCCCGTTCGGGTGCCGGATCATGGTGCATGATCCCTGGCTGTCTGATGGCTACCTGCGCGCAGAAGGGGTTGAGCCGGTCAGCCTGGAGGCAGCGCTGTCTGACCCACAATTCCTGTTCCTTTTGGCAGGCGTGACGACGGACAATGAGGGCGGCCTTAACCGCAGCCGGCTGCTCAGCATCCGCGAAGATGCAACCGTCATCCTTGCCAGCCGCGCCGAGATTGTCGATTTCAACGCCTTTCTGGCTCTTGCAGGTGCAGGGCAATTCCGCGCTGCCGTCGATGTTTTCCCCGAAGAGCCGGTGACAAAAGATGACGTGATGCGCCACACTCCAAACGTCCTGTTTTCATCCCATCTGGCCGGTGGGCTGCACCCGTCCTACGCGCGTATCCGCGAGATGATGTTGGACGATATCAGTCAGATATTGCGTGGAATGCCCCCGTTACGAATGCAAAAGGCCGACCCTCGTCTGGCCGCAAAAATGCGCAGCCAATAGAACAAAGGACCGCCCATGACGGAAATCAGACTTAAGCAGGTTCGCAAAGCCTACGGTGATGTCGAGGTCATTCACGGCATTGATCTGGTTGCTGAAAGCGGCGAATTTGTTGTGTTCGTTGGCCCGTCGGGCTGCGGAAAATCCACGCTTCTGCGGATCATTGCGGGCCTTGAGGAGGTCACTTCAGGAGAGGTCGAAATTGACGGCGTGGTGGTGAATGATATCGCGGCATCGGATCGTGGTTTGGCGATGGTGTTCCAGTCTTACGCCCTTTACCCGCATATGTCGGTCTATAAGAACATGGCGTTTGGCCTTGAAAACACCAAGATGCCAAAGGCCGAGATCAACCAACAGGTGCGCGATGCGGCGGCGCTGCTTCAGATCACCGAGCTGCTTGATCGCAGGCCAAAGGCCCTGTCAGGCGGCCAACGGCAGCGCGTCGCCATCGGCCGTGCCATTGTGCGCAACCCCAAGGCGTTCCTGTTTGATGAGCCGCTGTCCAATCTGGACGCGGAATTGCGCGTGACGATGCGCAAAGAGCTGGCGGCGCTGCACGCGAAGATTGGCGGTACGATGATCTATGTGACCCATGACCAGACCGAGGCGATGACATTGGCTGACAAGATTGTGGTGTTGCAGGGTGGCAATGTTGAACAGATCGGCAAGCCGCTGGATCTCTACAATACGCCGTCCAATGCGTTTGTCGCCGGGTTCATCGGATCGCCGAGAATGAATTTGTTGAGCGCACAGGCCGAACGTTCCGAACAAGGCGGCATTGATCTGGTCTCGGGCACACACCGCATTGCGCTTCCCGAACTTGCCGGGATTGCGCCGGGGGACAAGGTGACCTGCGGCATCCGCCCGGAGCACATCACGATCACCCATCAAGATAGTGCCGATCTGACGGTGACGGTTGAATTTGCCGAACAATTGGGCGGCGAGACCTACCTTTATTGCTCCGGTGGCGGTGTCGCGGATCTGACGGTCCATCACATGGGTCAATTGAACAAGCAAAAGGGCGATACGCTGCATTTGGCGCTGGATCGGTCACAGATGCACGTGTTTGGCGCTGATGGCGCCGCGATTGTGAACGGCATTTACTGATGGCAGAACGATTTCGCATGGCGGTTGTTGGCTGCGGCATGGCGGCTTTGCCCCACGCTCGGGCGCTAAGGGAACTGAGCGATCAGATTGAGGTGCGGGGTGTCTATTCGCGCAACCGCAAACGGCGCGAAGCCTTCGCGGCAGAGTTCGGCTTTCCCGCAGCGAACAGCGCCGAGGCATTGGCCGCAGATCCTGATGTTGACGGCGTATTGCTGATCACCCCACCAAACGCACGTGAGGATTATGTGCGCCTGTTCGCGACCCACGGCAAACACGTCCTGAGCGAAAAGCCACTTGAGCGGAACCTGGAAAACGCTGAGCGCATCGTGTCGATATGCGCCGATGCGGGTGTACAGCTTGGCGTTGTGTTCCAGCACAGATTTCGCGAGGCCTCGCAGAGGCTGGCCGCGCTGATCGCGGATGGCACCCTTGGTTCGATCCGCGTGGTGGCACTAGACGTGCCGTGGTGGCGCGACCAATCCTATTATGACGAACCGGGGCGCGGCACCTATGCCCGTGATGGTGGTGGGGTGTTGATCAGCCAGGCGATCCACACTCTTGATCTGATGTTGTCGTTGTGTGGCCCGGTCAAGTCGGTTCAGGCGCTCAGCGCCACCACGCCATTCCACCAGATGGAAGCCGAGGATTTTGTGGCGGGTGCTATGGTGTTTGGAAATGGCGCGGTGGGCGTTTTGTCCGCCAGCACTGCGCAATTCCCCGGTGGTGCGGAATCTATCCGGTTGGATTGTGATCACGCCAGTGTGGTTCTGAAATCGGGTGTGCTGCAGGTGGCTTGGCGGGATGGCACCAACGAAACCTTTGGGACCAGCGCCGGGACAGGCGGCGGGGCGGACCCGATGGCGTTTCCATTTGACTGGCACCGGGACCTGATCGCGGACTTTGCCAGCGCTGTGTCATCGGGGCGCCCGCCTGCTGCAACCGGGGCCGCCGCCCTGGAGGTTCACCGCCTGATCTCGGCGCTTGAGCGCTCTTCAACTCAAGGCACACGTGTCGATCTTTAACTGAACTGGAATATTCCATGAAACCACTGACACTTGGCATCATCGGTATCGATCATCGGCATATTTTCGGCCAGTTGGCCGAGATGCAACAACGGGGCTGCGTTGCCAAAGGCTGGTGGACCGAAGGGGAGCCGCAGCCGGTTGAGGGCTTTCAAAGCCGCTTCCCCGATGTAACGCGGGTTGCTGACCGGCGGACGCTGCTGGACGATCCCGAGATTGACATGATCCTGATTGCCGATGTCCCGGCGCGGCGTGCAGAACGTGCGATTGAGGTGATGCGCGCGGGCAAAGATGTGATGACCGACAAACCGGGCTGCACAACCCTGGCACAGCTTGATCAGATCCGGGTGGTTGTCGCAGAAACAAACCGCATCTGGTCCATTGATTTTTCGGAACGTTTTGAGGTTCCCGCTGTGACCTGCGCCGCTGAGTTGGTGCGTGAAGGCGCAATTGGGCAGTTTGTGCAGAGCATCGGCATGGGACCCCATCGCCTGAACCGCGACACCCGGCCCGAGTGGTTTTTTCAGGAGGAGATGTATGGCGGTATCCTCACTGACCTTGCGTCCCACCAGATCGACCAATTCCTGTTTTTCAGTGGCTGCACTGACGCCGAGATCGTCACCTCCAGTGTCGGCAATTTTGCCAATCCCACTGACCCCGGCCTTCAGGATTACGGCGAGATCTTGATCCGTGGCGACAAAGGGCAAGGTTATATCCGGGTGGATTGGTACACACCTGATGCGCTGCCGACGTGGGGTGACGGGCGCCTGACGATCCTTGGCACTGACGGGTATATCGAGTTGCGCAAATATGTGGATGTGGCCGGGCGTGACGGCACGGATCATGTGTTCCTGGTCAACGGTTCCCGCTGCGAATACATCGACGCCTCAAACGCACCGTTGCCTTATTTTGAGTTGTTGATTGATGACGTGCGAAACCGGACGGAAACGGCAATGGCACAAAGCCATTGCTTCAAAGTCATGGAGCTGGCCCTGAAGGCGCAGGCACAGGCGACCCGTCTTGGTCATCTGACATGAGCCATCACGTGGCCATTTTGGGGGGCGGTATCGGGGCGCAGCATCTGGATGGCTACATTTCGCTTGGGGGTCGCTTTACCGTGACCCATATCTGCGACCTGAACCCGGATGTTGCGCAGGCGCAGGCGGCGCGGGTGCCGGGCGCTATGGCGGTCGGCGATATTGCCGCCATCCTGGCCGATCCGATGGTGGAGGTTGTGGATATCTGCCTGCCGCCCGGACTGCATGTGGCGGTGACCTGCGATGCCCTTGCCGCTGGCAAACATGTCATCTGCGAAAAGCCCCTTGCCGGGTCGGTTGCGGATGTGGACAAAGTGCGCCAGGCGGTGGCCGGGTCAAGCGGGCGCAAGGTTTTTCCCGTGTTCCAGTATCGCTTTGGCCCCGGGTTTGCCGCGTTAGGCGCGCTGGGGCAAGCTGGCCTGTTGGGTGCGCCGCGTGTGGCATCTCTGGAGACCCACTGGAACCGCGACGCTGCGTATTATGCCACCCCGTGGCGCGGCACCTGGGCACATGAAATGGGCGGCGCGGTCCTTAGCCATGCGATCCATATCCACGACCTGATTAGCCATTGTTTTGGCCCGGTTGCCGAGGTCTCGGCGATGCTTGGCACAATGATAAACCCGATCGAAACCGAGGATTGCGCTGCAATTTCTCTGCGAATGAAGAACGGCGCTCTGGTGACGTCTTCGGTCACTTTGGGTGCTGCTGATGACACCTCCCGCATGCGGCTTGTCTATGAACATATGACCGTGGAAAGCGGGCGGCTGCCCTACACCCCTGCTGAAGACACCTGGACATTCACCGCCCGAGACCCGGCCAGACAGACGGCCGTGGACGCGATTGTGATGCACGCAATTGGGGTCACGAGACCGGCGGGTTTTGCTGGTTTTCTGGCGTCAGTAGCAACAACCCTCGACGGCTGTGCCCCCACCAGCCAAGCGGTCATGTTTGAGGACGGCGCAAACGCAATTGAACTTGTCACTGCGATCTATCACGCGGACCGAACCGGGCAGCGTGTCTGCCTTCCTCTGGATCGAAACCTGCCGATCTGCCAAACATTGGTACACCCATGAGCCTGATCCATCCCGACCGCCTGTTCCCCCCCGATCCGACGACCCGGGCCATCACACGCGCCCTTTTTTCAGAGGTCTGTGACCTTCCGATTTTCAGCCCCCATGGTCACTGTGATCCGGCATGGTTTGCACGTGATCAACCGTT
>JAESTV010000148.1 GCA_016763475.1 Roseicyclus sp. | reverse complement strand
ATCAAAGAAACCCATCTGTGCCATGGTCGCCATCCCTCCGCTGCATCATGGCGCGATTCTACAGCGTGCTCAGATCAGGCGCAATTTTTCGAGGTGCCCATTAAACAATGCGCCCGCCCTGGGCGACCCTGAACGTGTGAAAGTACCCGTTCTGAGAAAGAATTCGTGTGCGACATCGTCCTCACCTCGGGGCAGGACTCATAACCAGAAGATGACGGTTGCAGCGAGAGCGATTGCGGAGAGGTCCGCAACACTCAACTGATGAGGTCCAGCTTCAATTGACTGGGTGCTTCGCCTCTCCCCCCGGCTTCGCCTCTCCCGAGGTATTTCTGGCCAGATGAAGGACCGCCGGGAGGTGTTTTGATCCCCGGAGCGTTTTATCCACCGGTTACGTCGTGATTGTAGAGCCAGTTGAAGCGGTTGGTGACACTGTGTGGCGCAATGCGGGCGGCGACACGTAAGGCGGTGTGGGCGGCGGCACGGTAGGGGCCGGGGCGCAGGTGGTAATTGGCGGCGTTGCTGTTGGCGGCTTCCACAATCCGCGCGGTGCGGGATTTGCGCAAGTCCTGATAGCGGTGCAACGCCTGGCCTTCGTCAGGAACTCCGGCAAGGCATTCCGCCAGAACCCAGGCATCTTCCAGCGCCATATTGGCGCCCTGGGCCAGGAACGGGAGCGTTGGATGGGCTGCGTCACCCAGAAGTGCCAGCGGGCCGTTATGCCAACGCTGTGCAACCGGATGGCGGAACAGGCCCCAGATCCCGGGTGCTTCAACTTCGGCCAGCAAATCCCTGACTTCGGGGCAAAAATCGGTGAAGGCGGCGCGTAGGTTGCGGGGGTCATCGGTGCGGGCCCAATCCTCTGTTGCCCAGGAATCCCGTTCCTCAACAGCCACGATGTTGCTCAGAGCGCCGCCGCGCAGAGGGTAGCGCACAAGGTGACGGCCGGGGCCCATGAAGACATGAGCTTCGGGCGCAAGTGGCTCGGTTGAGACCAACGCGCGCCAGGCGACCTGGCCGGTGAAGAACGGTTTGGAGCGCGGGTTAAGGTGGCGGCGCGCGGCGGAATGGAGACCGTCAGCGGCGAGGACAAAGGCGTGGACCTCCTCGGTTTCGTCGGCCAGAGTCAGGCGCACCGCATTTTCCTGAGCCTCAACCTGCGTGACCGAAACCCCAAGGCGGATCTGGACTCCGGCGTCGAGCGCGCCCCGATGCAGGGTGTCGATCAGGTCGGCGCGATGCACGAAGTGGAATGGCGCATGCAGTTGCATCGAAAAAACCTCCGCCCCGCGGCGGAAATCGCGCAGGCGCACCGCCTGCCCGCAGGTGGCATGGGCCGCGACGTCATCGGCCAGCCCCAACGCCTGTAACACCACCCACCCGTTGGGAGAAATCTGCAGGCCTGCTCCAACCTCGACAATCTCGGGGGCTTGTTCCAGCACCGTGACCTGTGCGCCGTGGCGGGCGCAGGCCAAAGCCGCCGCCAAGCCGCCGATACCGCCGCCAATTACCGTCACATGTTTGTCAATCAGCATCGCCGCCTCCCCTTCCCCGCACCACGTTCCACAAAAAAGGGCACCCGCGATGGGTGCCCACATTTTGTTCGCAACGCCAAGCGCTCAGTCGTCGCGGTGGACCTTTTCGCGGCGCTCGTGGCGTTCCTGGGCCTCAAGGCTCAGGGTTGCAATTGGACGTGCATCCAGCCGCTTCAACGAAATCGGCTCGCCGGTCACGCTACAATAGCCGAATTCACCTTCTTCCACCCGGCGCAGGGCCTGGTCGATTTTAGCGATCAGCTTGCGCTGCCGATCCCGCGTGCGCAATTCCAACGCGCGGTCGGTCTCTTCGGATGCCCGATCGGTCACATCAGGGATGTTTCGGGTGCCGTCCTGAAGTGTGGTCACGGTTGAGCGGCTTTCGTCCAGCAACTCATCCCTCCAGTTTTGTAGCTTCCTGCGGAAGTACTCCACCTGAAGGTCATTCATAAATGGTTCGCCCTCGGCGGGACGATAATCATCTGGCAGGAAAATCTCTGCTTTCATAATGCTCCCCTCAGAGGGGCTGGTTTCGTTCATGGTGTCTTGCCTTTGCCAGTCCATGCAGCCCTTGGCGGTCGATTACACCTGCCAAGATGACTTGTCACCTAGATAGTGAGTGAGGTAGCCAAAATGCGAACCGATCTATGCCCCCCGAAAGAAAGCGCTCCCCATGAGATTTGACGGCACTGCCGATTATGTGGCCACCGAAGATTTGACCGTTGCGGTGAATGCCGCCGTTACGTTGGAGCGGCCATTGCTGGTGAAAGGTGAGCCCGGAACCGGCAAGACTGAGTTGGCGCGGCAGGTGGCGGCGGCGCTGGGGTTGCCGATTATTGAGTGGCACATCAAATCCACCACCCGCGCGCAGCAGGGGCTATATGAATATGACGCTGTCTCCCGCCTGCGAGACAGCCAGTTGGGGGAAGAGCGCGTCCACGACATCGGCAATTACATCCGCAAAGGCAAACTGTGGCAAGCCTTTGAACGAGATGACAAATGTGTGCTTTTGATTGATGAGGTCGACAAGGCGGATATCGAGTTTCCCAACGATCTTCTGCAAGAGCTCGACCAGATGGAGTTCTTTGTCTACGAAACCGGCGAAGTGGTGAAGGCGCGGGTGCGGCCGATTGTGATCATCACCTCCAACAACGAGAAAGAGCTGCCGGATGCGTTTTTGCGGCGCTGCTTCTTTCACTACATCCGATTCCCGGACATCGAGGTGATGAAGAAGATTGTCGAGGTGCATCATCCGGGGATCAAACCGGCGTTGCTGACAACCGCGTTAACACAGTTTTACGAGATCCGGGATCAACAAGGTTTGAAGAAGAAACCTTCAACCTCGGAGGTCTTGGATTGGTTGAAGCTGTTGTTGGCCGAGGACTTGCAGCCTGAGGATTTGCGCCGTGACGGGGCGTCTGCCCTGCCAAAGCTGCACGGGGCGCTGTTGAAGAACGAACAAGACGTTTCGTTGTTTGAAAGGTTGGCATTCATGGCGCGCGCTCAGCGGTAGGTCCGCGTGGCGTCGTCACTATCCGAGGGGCGCATGGTAAGCCGCCCCGGCGGGGCCCATGATGATCACGCAACGGGAATTGTACAATCGCGCCACATCCCCTTCCCGGCGACCTGATTCCTGCCATAATTGCGCGGCAATGTGTGGAAGTCTCCGCCCCCAGCCTAAGGCAGGTCCAACCTTGACGAATTCCTACGACATTCGCCCCCTTGAGCGGCAGGATCGTGCCGAGTGGGGCGCGGTGTGGCGGCAATACCTGGCGTTTTATGGAACTGAGCGGCCAGATGGCCTCTATGATCTGAGCTTCGCGCGCTATACCGACCCGGCGCGCACGGATATGAGCGCCTGGATCGCGTGGGATGGGGAGTTTGCCTTGGGATTGGTTCACACAATTGTCCATGCCCATGGCTGGCAGGACGCACCTGTTACCTATCTGCAAGACCTCTTTACCGTACCAACGGCTCGGGGCCGGGGTGTTGCAGGTGCATTGATCGAGGCCGTTTACGCGGACGCGGATGCAAACGGCCGCGGCTCCGTCTACTGGTTGACCCAAACCGACAACACCCCGGCGCGTGCCCTTTACAACCATATCGCGCAGCCCACTGATTTCATGAAATACTCCAGAACGTGAAGGCGTTGCATTTGTCCCGTTTCCTGACCCAGATCCCCAAGATCATCGCCCCCGTTCTTGCCCTGCTTCTGGCGGCATGTACGCCGTCAACCGGCGCAGATGTGGCTGAGCGGCGCGCGGCGGCCCTACCTGCCGCCTTGCCGCCGATGAACACGTTTGGCGCGCCCCGTGTGCCCGCGCCTTCACGCTCCAACACCTCAATTGCGGCGGATTTCCTCGACCTTAGCTTCCAGATGGAATCAGGCCGGGTGATCGAGCGGATCAGTCGGTTTGAAGGCCCGGTGACCATTGCCGTGGCCGCTGGTGCGCCTGCATCATTGAGCAATGATCTGGATCTGTTGTTGGGGCGACTGCGCCGGGAGGCCGGCATCGACATCACCAGGGTCAGCTCTGGCCCTGCGTCGATCACAATTGAGACCATGCCACGGGCGCGCATGCAGCGGATTGTGCCGCAAGCCGCCTGTTTTGTGGTGCCGCGAGTCAGTTCCTGGGCCGAATTCCGCCGCAACCGGGCCGGGCGGACCCTGGATTGGACAACCCTGGAAACCCGCGAACAGGTGGCGGTTTTCATCCCGTCTGACGTGTCGCCGCAAGAGGTGCGCGATTGTCTGCACGAAGAGATTGCCCAAGCGTTGGGACCGTTGAACGACCTATATCGCCTTCCAGACAGCGTCTTTAACGATGACAATTTCAACGCGGTCCTGACCGGATTTGATATGCTGATCCTGCGGACCTACTACAGCGATGCCCTGCAATCGGGCATGACACGTGCCGAAGTGCGCGCCCGCCTTCCCGGCGTGTTGTCACAGATCAACCCAAGTGGCGGTTCAGTTGCCGGGGGGCGTGGATCAAACACGCCACGCCCGTGGATCACCTCCATCGAAGCGGCCCTTGGGCCGGGGTCGTCTGACGCCGCCCGCATCACCGCCGCTCAGCGCGCGGTGCGTTTGGCCCAGCAACAGCGGTGGAGCGACTCACGCCTCGCCTTCAGCTATTTCGCCCTTGGCCGCCTGACCCTCAGCCGCGATGTGGAATCCTCGATTGCAGCGTTCCAGGCCGCCTCGGTCATCTTCGAGCAAGTGGCGCCCAATGGCATCCAATCCGCCCATGTGGACATGCAACTGGCGGCTTTTGCGTTAAGCGCCGGGCGCACCGAAGAGGTGTTGCGCCTGACAGAACGCGCCCTTCCGGCGGCGACCCGGGCCCAGAACGCCTCGCTGTTGTCGACGTTGCTGATGATCCGCGCCGAAGCGCTGGAGGACACGGGCCGCCCATCCGAAGCCCGCTCAGTGCGGCTTGATAGCCTGGCGTGGGGCCGCTATGGCTTCGGCTCAGGCGCGGCCGTGAATGCG
The DNA here is from genome assembly GCA_016763475.1 of Roseicyclus sp. Lineage (GTDB taxonomy): Bacteria > Pseudomonadota > Alphaproteobacteria > Rhodobacterales > Rhodobacteraceae > Gymnodinialimonas. The sequence goes on along the minus strand of JAESTV010000148.1, from coordinate 13,148 downwards.
CGGCTGAACGAAGTCGCGGCGCTGTCGCCCGGCGGTTAAGCGGCTTTCGGCCAGCGGAGCACTTCATGTTGAATTTCATAGGCGCGGCTTTTGGTGTGGTGATTGGCATCGGCCTTGCGTGGCGCCGCGGCGGCAACCGGCTGGATCTGGCCCAATACGGCGCGGTTTTTGCGGTGATCGGGTTCCTGCTCGGCACCGTCGTCATGTTTGTGATCCCTGTGCCGGCTTAACCACGGCGTTTCGACGTGTTGTTGGGCCACAACAATTCGGCGAATTGCTCAGGACATGATACTGTAGTGGACGTTTCGAGCTGAATTGGCGACCCTGGTTTCTCTCGAAACGCGTGAGGCGAACCGATGTTCTTACCCTTCTTCCAGACCTTGCGCGCCGCCCGTATCCCGGTATCCCTGCGGGAGTATCTGGCGTTCCTTGAGGGGGTCTCCAGGGGGTTGGTCACTTATGATGTGGACGGATTCTACTACCTCGCCCGCACCGCGATGGTGAAAGATGAACGCCACCTCGACCGGTTTGACCAAGCCTTCGCCCAGGCCTTTGGCGGCTTGGAGCAGATCAGCGCCGAGGATGTGCTGGAGGCTACGGAGATCCCGCAGGAATGGCTGGAAAAGCTGGCTGAGACGCATCTGTCGGAAGAAGAACGCGCCGAAATTGAGGCGCTGGGTGGGTTTGACAAGCTGATGGAGACGTTGCGCGACCGCCTGAAGCAACAGGACAGCCGCCATCAGGGTGGCTCAAAATGGATCGGGACAGCGGGCACATCGCCGTTTGGGGCGTATGGCTACAACCCCGAAGGGGTGCGGATCGGCCAACATGAATCCCGGCATCGTCGCGCCGTGAAGGTCTGGGACAAGCGGGATTTCAGGAACCTGGACGGTGACGTTGAACTTGGCACCCGCAACATCAAGGTGGCCTTGAAACGCCTGCGCCGCTGGGCGCGGGATGGGGCGGCGGAGGAGCTGGATCTGGACGGCACAATCCGCGCCACGGCAGAGCAAGGCTGGCTGGACGTCAAGACACGGCCCGAGCGGCGCAATGCGGTGAAGGTGATCTTGTTCCTCGATGTAGGTGGCTCGATGGACGATCACGTGAAAGTGGTGGAGGAGCTGTTTTCGGCGGCAAAGGCCGAGTTCAAACACCTCGAATATTTCTATTTCCACAATTGCCTGTATGAGAGTGTCTGGCGTGACAACCGCCGCCGATGGTCCGAAACGATCCCGACGTTTGAGGTGATGAACACCTACGGCTCTGATTACAAATGTATATTTGTGGGGGACGCGGCGATGTCACCTTATGAGGTTGCCTTTGCCGGCGGGGCCAATGAACATTGGAATGAAGAACCGGGCAGCACCTGGCTGCAACGCGCCCGCGCCCAATGGCCTGACCACATGTGGATCAATCCGACGCCTGAGGGCCACTGGCGGTATACTCAATCAACCCAGATGATTGGTGAGATTTTTGAGGGGCGTATGGTGCCGATGACGTTAGAGGGATTGGATCGCGGCATACGGGATCTCGGGCGATGATTTCCCGGTTCAAAGCCGCATGGGCCAAGGCACCGTGGCTGATGAGTGGGTTCGCGCTGGCATTGGTGCTGACCCTGTTGTTCGGCGCGCGGATGATCTCGAGCGCAATCTATTGGGCCGATCCGAGCCACAATGATCAGGTGATCGAGGGCTGGATGACCCCCGGCTATGTCGCCATGTCCTGGGGTGTCCCGCGGGAGTTGCTCCGGGACGTCGTTGACGTCACGCCGGATTCTGGGTGGCACCCCCGGTTGCAGGATATCGCTGCCGAGCGCGGCATCCCGCTCAGCACACTTAGCGCCGAGATTGAGGCGGCCATCATCCTGTACCGCGACGACACCCAATGATGGATTCGGTGCTGTCGCTTGTCTCTATCTACGGGGTGTTGATCGTCGCGATCTCTGCGTACCTGTCTTGCCTTCTGGTGCCGATCCCGACGTCCCTTGTGATGTTATCGGCGGGTGCGTTTGTGGCGGCGGGTGACCTGACGGCCGCATCGGTGTGGGTTGCCGCGTGGGGGGCTGCGGTTTTGGGGGACCAAACCGGATACTGGATCGGGCGAACCGGCGGAGCGCCGCTTTTGAGCCGCCTTGCCCGCCGCCCCGCCCGCGCCAAGTTTTTGGAAAAGGCGGAGAGATCAGTCGATCGACATGGCGGGATTGGCGTGTTCTTTTCGACCTGGTTGTTTGCCCCCCTTGGCCCCTACGTGAATTTCGTCGCGGGAAGTGTCGGCATGAAGTGGCTGCGGTTTTCCCTATGGGACATGGCGGGTGAGGCGATCTGGGTCAGCGGCTATCTTGGCCTTGGCTACCTGTTCGGCGACCGGATCGAGGCTTTGTCATCACTTCTGAGCAGCACGTCCGGGTTTCTTGTGGCGGGGCTTTTCACCATCGGCCTGGGGGTCTTGTTATGGCGACGCCTGTCCAGCCGCACCGCACCTGAAAGGAGCACATCATGATCAATTTCGCGCCCGAGGAATATGCCGCGCGCACCACCCGCGCGGTTGCCGCCCTGCACGAGGCCGATCTTGACGCCATCGTGCTTTTTGCCCCGGAAAGCCATTATTGGCTGACCGGGTATGACACCTTCGGCTTCGCCATGTTTCAGGCCATGGTGCTGGACCGGGAGGGTCGCATTGATCTGCTCACCCGCCTGCCCGATCTGCGCCAGGCCCAGAACACATCGGTCATTCCCCACGAGCATATCCATGTCTGGCCTGAACATCTGGGGGCTGAACCGGCGGCTGATCTGGCACGGATGATCGCGGATATGGGGTTGGCGGGACGCCGTATCGGGGTTGAGACCCACACGGCGGGGTTAAGCCATTTCAATGGCTTGGCAGTGGACCGCGCCCTGCCCGGCCTGATTGAAGCCTCTGATCTGATCCGGGATCTGCGGCGTTTGAAGAGCGCGGCGGAAGTTGCGCAGATCCGGCGCGCCGCTGAGATGACCGATGCCGCCCTGGATGCGGCGCTGGAATTGGCCGCGCCGGGGGCGTTTGAGGGCGATATCCACGCCGCGATGCAAAGCGCAATCCTGTCGATGGGGGGGGAACCTGCGGGCAACGAGACAATCATCGGCTCCGGCCCCAATGCGCTGCTGTGCCGATCCTACGCCGGGCGCAGGCATCTGGACCGGCGCGACCAGCTGACGTTGGAATGGTCCGGCAGTGCGGCGCGATACCACGCGGCGGCAATGCGCACGGTGGTTGTGGGCGAGCCATCGGATCAACAGCGCAACATGCACGCCGCATGTGCAGAGGCATTGGCGGCATGTGAAGCTGCGATCCGTCCGGGGCACATGATGTCAGACGTCTACGATGCCCATGCCCGTGTTTTCGACGCCCACGGATTTGGCCATGCCCGGCTTCAGGCCTGCGGCTACGGGATGGGCATTGCCTACAACCCGATCTGGGTCGAGTTCCCGATGTTTTACGCGGGAAACCCCACAATCATGCACGAGGGGCAGGCGTTTTTCCTGCATATGATCCTGATGGACAGCGACGCGGGCCTTGCGATGAGCCTTGGCCATACGGTTCTGGTCGGCGCCGATGGGGTGGAGCGGCTGTCACGCCACGATACAGGTTTGTTGCAGGTATGAGACGGAACGTATTGCAGGGGTGCTGGCCCGGCCCCATATTCAGGGCATGTTGAAGCTGACCCCCATTCTGCTGGCCGTGGGTTATGGCCTGGTGATGTATCTGTTCTCGTCCTGGCGCACCAAACGCGACCTGGACGCGCGCTCAACCGAGTTGGCGGATGCGCCGTTGCGCGCCATCACCAACAAGTTTGCAAAGGTCCTCGGCGTCGATCGGATCCGGGTGAACCTGTATGAGGTGGATGCCATCAACGGCCTTGCCGCATCTGATGGGCGCATTTTCCTGACCCGCGGGTTTTACAACCGATATGTGGCGGGTGAAGTATCTGCTGAGGAGCTGGCAAGCGTGATTGCCCACGAGTTGGGCCATGTGGCACTTGGCCATTCGCGGCGGCGGATGATTGATTTCTCTGGGCAAAACGCCATTCGTGCCGTGTTGGCAAGCGTTTTGGGACGGTTCATTCCGGGGGTCGGACCGTGGATTGCCGGGATGGTGGCGTCAATGTTGGCGGCGCGATTGAGCCGTCAGGATGAGTATGAAGCGGATGCTTATGCAACGTCTTTGATGGTGTCAGCCGGGTTGGGGACGGCACCACAAATCGCGCTGTTTGAAAAGCTGGAGGGGTTGGCGGGCCTCAGGGGTGGCGGCGCGCCGGCTTGGTTGATGAGCCACCCGAGGACCTCGGACCGGATTGCAGCGATTGAGGCGATGGAGGCGCGGTGGCGCTCGGAATTGCCGACGGAGTGAGGGGGTGGTGGTAATTGGGGGCCAGCCCCCAAACCCCCGAGGTATTTTTGGCCAGATGAAGGCGGACATCAGATAAAGGCGGCCACCAGTCAAAGGCGGGCAGACCTGTCAGGTGCTGAGGGCTTTGCCCAGGCGCGGCAGGCGGGCGCGTTTGAGGAGCGCGCGCAGGGGCAGGGTTTGGCCGGAGAGGCGCTCAGCCTCAGTGTGGGTTTGAGTGACGGCTTGCGTGACGGCGTCAGGGTTTTTGAGCCAGAGCGCCATAAGCACCCCATCCGGGGGTAGCGCTTTCAGGCCGTGGCTCGACAACTCGCGCGCTGGAAAATCGCGCAGGTTCAGGGTGATGATTGTATCGGCGCGGCTTTTGATCGCGGTGGCCAGCACGTGAATATCGCCGGGGTCAGGCAGCCAGAGCGGCGCCTCGTCACCTTGTTCGGCAAGCGCAGTGGGGAAGCGCACATTGGCGGAAGCGGCCTCTGCCCGTGCGATCTGTTCATCGCGGGCACCGCCGTTGCGCGCCGCGGCGCGGGTCCATTCCTCCAGCAGGCGCTCGGACCAGAGCGCTGTGAACAAGCCCCGTTCTGCGCAGCCCAGAATGATCTGGCGCATGACGGTTGGATAAAGGACGCAGGCGTCCAGAACCGCGATCATCCTGCTGGAGCCAGGGTTGGCGGGGTCAGGATTGCTGGGGGTATGGGCACAGGGATGGTGAGCGTTGGGGGCATGGGCGCGCGATCATATGCGGAACGCCAACGCCTTGAGATAGCCGGTGTCGCTCAGGCTGGGATGAACAGGATGGTCCGGCCCGGCAAAGCCGGTGTGGATCAAACGAGGCTCACGCCCCGCCCGTCCGATGCCGCGCAGGCACGAGGCGCGGAATTTACTGAGATCAGCCGCATGGGAACACGAGCACACCATCAGGGTGCCACCCTCGACAACCAGTGAGGCCGCCAACCGTGCCACACGTTCATACGCACGCAGGCCTTTGTCGAGCGCCTGTTTGGACGGCGCGAAGGCGGGTGGGTCGGCCACAACAATATCAAACCGTGCACCCTCCGCTGCCAGCGCCTCCATCACAGCGAAAGCGTCACCCATACGGGTGGAGAACCGATCGGCGCACCCCATGGCTGAAGCGCCCTGCCCGGCCAGCGCAAGCGCCGGTTCGGATGCGTCAACGGCCAGCGCACTGTCCGCACCTGCCGCCAGCGCCGCCAAGCCAAACCCGCCCACATGAGAAAAGATGTCGAGCACACGGGCGCCTTTGGACAGCCCCGCCACAAGGGCGTGGTTTGGCCGTTGGTCGTAAAACAAGCCGGTCTTCTGGCCAGCCATAACATCGGCCAGATAAATCGCGCCATTCATCGGCACTTCGATCGGAGCGTCAGGTGCAGTGCCTGCCAGGGTCAGCATCTCTTCGGGCAATTCCTCCAAGGCACGGGCGCGGGAGGTGCCGTTCTTGATCAGGTTTGTGCAGCCCGTCACCTCAAGCAGCAAGGCCGCCAGATCATCGAGGCGTTCCTCCAGCCAGATTGCGTTGGGCTGCATCACCAAGGTATCGCCGAAGCGGTCCACAATCAGGCCGGGCAAACCATCCCCCTCGGCATGGATCAGACGGTAAAATGGGGCGTCGTAGAACACATCGCGCAGGGCAAAGGCACGGGTGATCTTGGCGCGCAACCAGTTGACGTCAATCACCGCATCAGGCGCGCGATCCAGGACACGCAGGCCAATGCGCGCGTTTACGGTGGCAATGCCAATGCCCATGGGTTGCCTTTCGGCATCCTCCAACAGAGCCAGGGCACCCGCAGGTACGGCTTTGGAGCGGCGGTCCAAAACCAGGTCATCCGCCCAGGCCCAGGGATGGCCATGGCGGATATTGCGGGCGTCAGCCTTGGGTTTAAGGCGGAGGATGGGAAAAGGGGGCGCTGTCATGGCGCCCCCTCTAGCGGGTTCTTTGCTGCTGTGAAAGGTGGCGCGGTGCAAAAGGCTCAGCTGGCGTCAGCAAACAGCGGCGCGGGCGCCGGGCCAATGAATTCTGCGTTCACCCAATTCACGAGTCGCTGGGTGATGCGAACCCCCTGGGTCTCACCGCGGGCATCGGCGGCCACGGCGTCATCACCACCAAGGGCATCAAACGTCAGGTCAATATCGCTGGGGCCAGACAGGATCTCGCCGGTTTCGGCGTGGCGCACTGTCATCACAAACTCAACTTCATGTGCGCCACCAAAGGTGTAGCGCACCCGCTGGGTTTGGGCGTGGAACCGGGTCACGTCGAGGGACACAATCACCGGAATTGAGCCGCTCATGGCGTCAAACGCAGGCTCAACAGCGGCGGTGATAAGGGCGTCAACCTGGGCGTGACGATCCCCGATCGGGTCTTCACGCCACACGATATCGGCACGGGGCTTGATGGTATTGGCCTCGGACGAGGTTAATGTGCGTGGCACGTTCACTTCGACACCAACAACATCCCAATCGTGGATTTCGATAGAGTTTGCCACCGGCAGAACATCAATACCGACGTCACGTGACACGTCATTTATGCCTGCGCAGCCGGACACCGTAAGGGCGGCTGCGAGAATGAGGGCGGGGATAAAACGCTGCTTCATCATGGGACTTCTCCTGCATGGGGCTATCGTGACCCTTGCTTGCCAAACTGTCTTTTCTAGTAACGCGTCCCGGTCTTTGGTGCCGTGACAGGACAGTTATCCCGTGAAAGCGCGGCAGAAAGTGGATGTAGGTGGGTCGTTTGTTTGGTGATAGTTTGGAAACAATCTGCCCCAAATCGGGCAGATTTTAGACAAATGGGGCGGAAATGGGGCGGTGGGGACTGGTGCCGGGAGCTGCCGGAGGCACGGCAGAGCCTGGTGGGATACGTGGGGAAGGCACTAAGTGTCGCGGCAAGTGTCGCGGCGCGCGGCGACCTTAACGCATCGGCACATTGCGGGATTGCTCCGCCATCGGCATATCCGGGCGGCCCCCGGTGGGCAGACCAGACGGATCACCGGTTTCAGGCGTCGCCATCGGGGTGCCTGGATCAATCCCGCCTGTGGCGAGATCCGGCAAATTGCCCGATGCAACAGGTGCAACGCCCGGATTTGCCCCGCCCTGAGGTAAGGGTGCAGGTGCCATCGGAGCCGGGTTCGGAGCCGGGTTCGGACCGGGCTGGGAGGGCTGCCGGGTGTTCGGGGCGTTCGGGGCCGGGCCAGCTTGGCCAGCGTTTGATATCCCCGCTACACTTGCAGCACTTGGGGAACTTGGGGAACTCAGGCGCACCGCACGCCGCCCGCCAAGTTGCCCAAGCCCACCACGGGCAAGAATATAGCCGCCTTCCCCTTCCAACGTGACTGCGCCCAAATCGGCGCGATCAAACGGGACCAGCTCCCCCTCAACCAACGCCTCCACCTGGCCCAGCGGCATGGTGATCCGCAACAAAACAGCGTCGAGTGCCATTGGCGCCGGGCGCAGGGCGGACAACATTTGCACCCCCCAATTCGCCGGTTCGCCAGTTGCCGTGGCGGACGCAGCCGCATGGCGCCGCGCAATGGCTGCATCTACAGGCAGCAACATCACCAGATCACCGGTCTTGCGCCCCCCCGCCGTTACCGACGCCTTCAGCAAATGATAGCCCCGGTCAGGCAGCAGCAGGTTTAACTGCGCCCGGTCCGAAATCTGGCTGCCGTAGGTCAGCCGGTCCGGCCAATCACGGCCAACCTGATCCGCGGTTTCTTTGGCGAAAGCGCCAAACATCAGATCCAGAAAATCACGGCACAGCGCTTCATCAATGCGGGTGACCACACGTGGAGGCAGGTCCACATCTTCGACGCGGCCGGTGGCCTGCACCTCAATCAACGCATCAACCAGCGGATGATCCATGGCAATCAACCCGCGCCGGCCTTCGCCATCCTCAATTGCGGCCAGCAACCCGTGGTCTGGCAAAGCGTCAACACCGTCCTGCAAACCGGCATCACGGGTCACCGTGACCTCACCGACTTCCGGGGTTAGCCCTGCAAATGGTTGCGCGGCGCGACGGATAGCACGGGTCAGCCCCGACTGCAGGCCCGGAACCATCTGGGCCTGGCCGGGGCCAGCGCCTTGGTGGGCCGCGATGATGCGGGCCAAAACAGGTCTAGGGTCAGTGTCAGACATCGCGGTGAAATGGCCTTCTGGCGGGTCACGTGGATCACTTGTGCGCGAAGGTTTCGCACGAAAGCGGTTAAGAAACCCTTACGCCGCCTGCCTCACCAGCCCCGGCAGCCGCACTCGGAACCGCGCACCGCCCGGCCCCGGCAGGAAGCTGAGCTCTCCTCCCAAACGCTCCATCACCTCTAGGCTGATCGCCAAGCCAAGCCCCGCGCCCGGTGCGCCGTGCGCGGTTTCAAGGCGGGAGAATTTCTCAAATATCAAGGCCTCTTGGCGGGCTGGAATGCCTGACCCGTTGTCGGCGAAATCCACCAGCAATTCTGGCCCATTCCCCGGCCCATTCCCCGGCCCACTTCCCGGCCCACTTCCCGGCCCATTCCCCGGCCCACTTCCCGGCCCACTTCCCGGCCCACTTCCCGGTGCAAATACAGTGATCGTCAACTCAGGTTTGTCCGCGTCACAATATTTCTGCGCGTTGGAGATCAGATTGATGAACACCTGCGCCAACCGGTCGGCGTCAGTCCACAACGTCACCGCCTCAGCCGCCGGGTCGCGGTGGATCACAATCCCCTCCTGGGTCTCTGCACCTGCGGCATTGAGCGCGCGATCCATCACATCACCCAGCGTGACCTCTGCCATATTCAGCGTCACCCGCCCGTTTTCCAGCACACTCAGGTCCAGCAGATCATCCAACAATCGTGTCAGGCGCTGGGATTCGTCATGGATGATCCGGCTGAAGCGCGTGCGCGCGGCGGCGTCCACGGGATCCGCCTGCATCAGGATTTCGGAGAACGCGCGGATGGAGGTCATCGGGGTCCGCAATTCGTGGGATATCTGGGTCAGGAACGCATCCTTCTGCACCGACAATTCCGTCAGCTTGGTGTTGACTTCGCGCAGGCGGCGGGCGGATTGGACAAGTTCTTCGGACTTGGTCTCCAGCTGGCTGGAATATTCCATGATCTGCGCGGTTTCATCCGCCACGGCCAACAGGTCTCCCACCGACACGGACGCGGCCCCGGTTATCTGTGCCACCATGGCGTGCGCTGTTGCCGCCCCCACAGAGCCCGCCAGTTCCTTCTCCAGATGCTCCAGAAAATCAGGTGTGGGTTCCGGCAAATTGCCGTCCCGCCCCTGGGTGCGCGCGGCATTCGCGAAGAGCCGCCCGGCGCGACCCGTGCCCATGACCCGCTGCGCCATAATCAGCAGATCATCCGCTGTGCCCACGGCCCCGCGCCAGCCCATCAGCGGCTGCGAATGTTCAAACACATTCACAAATTGCGCCCCTTGAAGCCGTTCCAACGGGGATGGAAAGCTGAACAATGACCCGAGGATAAAGAGCAGCGTGTTCACCCCCAAAGACAACACCATCGCCGTCAGCAATGGGTCCGTGGCCTGCAAACCAAGGGGCGTTTGCGGTGACAGCCAAGCAATGCCAAAGGGGCCTTCCGACAGGATCGGATAGATCAGGCCACCGGTTTCCGCAATATTGGGCAGCAACAGCAACCACCCCCAGATCACAAAACCGGCGCCTATGCCCAAAGCGGCCCCCACCCGTGTCGCCCCACGCCACGAGATACCGCCAAGCAACGCCGGCAGCACCTGCGCAACCCCCAGAAATGAGATCAGCCCGATGGAGGCAAGTTCCGCCGTGCCCCCGGATTGGCGATAATACATCAGCCCCAGAAACAGCACGCCCGCTATCGATATCCGACGCGCGATCAAGGCGACCCGGCGCATGTCCCCCGTCATCGGGTTTTCCTGGCGCGCCACGCGCAGCCACAGCGGCACAACGATGTGGTTGGAGACCATGGTGCTGAGCGCCAGGGCCGCCACAATCACCATCGAGGTTGCCGCCGAAAACCCGCCCAGAAACACCAGCATCGCCAACCCGTCCTGACCCTGTGACAGGGGCACCGTCAACACATAGAGGTCCGGGTTATCGCCGGTGCCCGGCAAACTCATCCCGGTGACAGCGATGGGCACCACAAATAGCGAGATCAGCAGGAGGTACAGGGGAAACGCCCACCCGGCGACGGACAGGTGGCGTTCGTCCGAGTTCTCCACCACCAGCACCTGAAACATCCGCGGCAGACACAGGATCGCGGCCCCCGACAACACCGTCAGCCCGAGCCAGCGCGCCCCGTTCAGGGGTTCATGGGCAATCGCACTTTCCTCAATCCGCGCCAACATGTCTCCGGGACCATCCGCAACACCCCAAACCACAAAAATGCCCACAGCCAGGATTGCGGCCAGCTTCACAATCGCCTCAAGCGCGATGGCACTGACGACACCGGGGTGGCGTTCATTCAGATCAAGGGAACGGGTGCCAAAGATAATGGTGAAAAGCGCCATCCCGCCCGCAATCCATGCCGCCGTGGCGTCACTATCGGGAGAGCCAAAGGCACCGGGTTGCGCAAAGACCGAGAACGACAAAGTGACCGATTGCAACTGCAACGCGATGTACGGAGTGGTGCCGAGCACCGCAAGGAGTGTGACCAGCGCCGCCAGGCCGCCGGATTTTCCGTAGCGGCTGGAGATCATATCGGCAATGGAGGTGATCCGCTGTGCCCGTCCAATCCGCACCATCTTGCGCAACACCCAATACCAGCCCACGAACACCAGCGTTGGCCCAAGGTAGATCGTCAGAAATTCCAGCCCCGACCGCGCCGCTGATCCAACGGCGCCGTAAAAGGTCCATGCCGTAGCATAGATCGACAGGCTCAAGGTGTAGGTGATCGGTGAATTCAGCCATTTGGCGCCACCCTGTTGCGCGCTTTTCTCGGCCAGAAAGGCGACGGCAAACAGCCCCATCACATAGAGGATGCAGACCACAACAAGGGCGTCGAAGCTTAGCATCTCAGCTGTCCCCGTGCGGCGTTGACGGGTCAGGTGCCTTTGGCTCTGGCTTAGTGCCGGTTTTCAGGTCGGGGTTCGGGTTCGGGTCGGGTTTCGGGTCGGGCGAAGCAGCCCCAATCATCGCACGGCTCATCAGTGCAGACAGGGCAATCAGCCCCAGCCAGATCGCGAAATAATAGACCAGTTCACCGGCCAAAGTTGGTGCGCCACCGCCGTCATCGCGGATGAAAATTGGCCCGAATATCAGGATCACGCCAAGGATCGGCAACAGGCGCGCCGCGTCCCGCAAACGGCTTTGGCGGTAGGTGCGGCGCTCCAGAAACAATCGGCGGGCCATGGCGGATCAGCCTTCCTCACCGGCACCGCCGGGTGCGTGGGGCGCCGAACTCATCTGAGCCACAACCTCCAGGAGTTCGGTGTTTGAGAATGGCTTGGTCAGGAACGCATTGGCCCCCAGGGCCATGGCGAGTTCCCGGTCCTTGGCCTGTCCTTTTGCGGTCAGCATCAGGACCGGCAGCTGTGCTGTCGCCGTGTCCGCCCGCAATTCGCGCAAGATATCAAAACCCGAGCGCCCAGGTAACATGACATCAAGGACCAGAATATCGGGGGACAGGCGCGCAACCTCAGCCAGGGCACTCTCACCCTTGCCGTGGCCGCGCACGTCCCATCCGGCACGGCTCAGGATAAAGCTGAGCGCCTCCAGAATGTTACTCTCATCCTCCACAATCAGTATCCGCCCCGCCCTGGTTGTGGCCATGGTTGTGGTTGTGGCTGTGGCTGTGGCCGCTTCCGGCGTCTCATCTGCGTGTGCTGTCATAACCAGCCCTCCCCTCAAGGTCGTCTCCTCGCGCCCCAAGTCTGGTTCGGAGAGTGTGCATATTGCCTCCCTCCCGCGCAATGGCTTCGATTGAAACATGTGTCACAAAGAGATTTGGCCAAGGGCAGAGCGCCCTCCTGCGCTCGCCTCCCTGCGCTCGCCCTCGCCCTCCCTGCGCCCTCCCCGCCCTCGCCCTCCCGGCTCTCGGCCTCACTCTCGCCGTCTCACTCTCGCCGCCTCGCTCGCCCCGCTCCCGCCCCGAGTGGCGTGGCCAATGAAGCGCAACCGCCGACGCGGATATCTGGCCGCAGGCCAGTGGCCGCGTCGGCCATGCCCAAAGATCGGATGGGTCAGCACCCGACAGGGCGCAGACACAGACGATCACGGGAGGGCCTGCATTCAAGCCCGGTTCTTTACCGGCGCGCCGGGCACCCCTGCCTCGGGCAAGTCTCACACCCCGGACCCCCTGCAATCACCTCCCCCCCCGGCGCGTCCATCTCCATGGGCATCACCAACATCGTGGCCTGCACCACCGGCACCACACCGAACCCCGCCACCCCGACGGGTTGCGCCACAGCCCAGGCCCGAAACCGGGTGCCGTGGGGCATCTCGATCACGGCCATATCCGCCTGCCCCACACGCCCCAACACCCGGTAGAGCGGCCATAGGGGGCACCCCGAGGCCACCCGCGGGATAGCAAACCCGGCCAATCGTCGTCGATGCAGCAACGCACCCGATACGTCACAAATTGCCAGCCCGCGTTCAGGCGCGCCCGATTCCACCGGCAGGCTCGCCATCCGGCGCAGCACCAGCGCCACATCGCCACCGGCCAGCGGCAGCAGGTGCGCCGGGTCATATCCCGCATCCTTTGCGGCGGCGGCAAACTGCGCCATCGGCAGGCGGGCGGCATCGTCGGCATAGGCCTCCAATCGCACCTGCGCCAGGGCGT
>JAESTV010000147.1 GCA_016763475.1 Roseicyclus sp. | reverse complement strand
CCGCCGCCAAAGGCGACCACAAAACGTCCGCCGCCAAAGGCGACCACAAAACGTCCGCCGCCAAAGGCGACCACGCAAACGTCCATCGCCAAAGGCGACCACGCAAACGTCCATCGCCAAAGGCGACCACAAAAATCCCTTGTCACCGACAATGGCCGCACACCAATGGCTCCCCACAGCGGGGCTTACTGGGGACTTACAGGGGGGCGTGCGGTGGCCGCGTCCGAATCCGTCAGCGCCCCTCAAACACCGCTGGCCGCTTTTCAAGAAACGCTATCACACCTTCCTTGAAGTCGCGGGACTTGCCACATTGGCCCTGCATCTGCCCCTCAAGAAGCAACTGCTCTTCCAGGCCATTGCCAAAACTGGCGCGCATCACCTGTTTGATCCGTTTGAACGCTTCCGTCGGGCCGGTTGCCAAATGCAGTGCCCGTGCCATCCACTGGGTCTCGAAGTCGGCGTCCGGGACCATCTCCCAGATCATCCCCCACTCCGCCGCCTGGGCGGCGCTGATCTTCTCGGCGAACAGCGCCGCCCCCATGGCGCGCTGCAGGCCAATTGTACGGGGCAACATCCAGGTGCCACCGGCGTCGGGGATCAGGCCAATCCGGCTGAACGCCTGAATGAACGAGGCTCTTTCCGCCGCAATCACCACGTCACAGACCAGTGCAAGGTTTGCCCCCGCCCCCGCCGCAGTGCCATTCACCGCCGCAATCACCGGCACCGGGCAATCAACAATGGCCATCAGCATCGGAATATATTCGTCGCGCAAGGTGCGCTCCAGGTTGATATTGGCCGCATTGACCCGGTCACCCAGGTCCTGCCCCGAGCAAAACGCCCGGTCTCCGGTTCCCGTCAGCACCACAACCCGCGCCTCACGGCCCGCAACACTCACGGCATGGGTGAGCTCCGCGCGCATCTGAGTGTTAAGCGCATTCATCACCTTTGGTCGGTTGAGGGTGAGGATCACCAGACCGTCGCGGTTCTCAAAGGTGAGTGTCTCGTAGTCCATGGGGTCGTCTCCCTAGAGCGCAGGCCGAAAAACGGGAACCGGTTTTCGGACCACCTTGCGCATGAAATCAGATGGCCAGAGCGGACGCAGGTTCAGACGGAGTCATTGCCGCGCCGGCATTTGGGCAACCATAACAAACCGTTCGGTTCAGAAAAGCCCAAACGCGGCGTCAGCCCCCCAAAGGGGCGCGATAGGTCGGGAATGTTCACCCCGGAGGGATGCAATACGTCATGACGGTTCAGCCCAACCGGGCGTTATTGGTCAGGAACGCGCGCCAACCGGGTGCTATTGGTCAGGAACGCGCGCCAACCGGGCGCTATTGGTCAGGAACGCGCGCCAACCGGGCGCGACAGGGTCAGCAACGCGCCCCCCCAAAGGGGCGCAATACGTCAGGAAGGTTGGTCATCTGACAAGATTTCATCCAGCCGCGCCTGCTCATCCGCGTCAGGGCCACCTCCGCCGGGGCCGCAGCGGTTGAGCGCCCCCGAATGTAGGTCATCGATAACCCCAACCCCGCCAACAACAGCAACGGTCCCGCCAGCCACAACGCAATTGTGGATCCGTTAAACGTTGGCCGCAGCAGAACATATTCGCCGTATCGCGCAACGATATAGGCAACGGTCTCAACGTCTGTGTCCCCCGCAACCAACCTCTCACGCACCAAAAGGCGCAAGTCGCGGGCCAATTCGGCGTTTGACTCGTTGATGCTCTCGTTGCGGCACACAAGGCACCGTAACTCGGCCGAGATATCACGCGCGCGTTCTTCCAGCGCCGGGTTGTCCAACACCTCATCTGGCTGCACCCCATAAGCGGGCAGGCTCAAGACAAGGCAAAATATCAACGCCAGCCGCTTCATTCCGCAGGCACCCCGCCGCCAACAGCCGGTTGCTTTGCCGCCCCTGCCGCCATCCTGTAGCGCCGGTCACTGAGGCTCAGCAGGCCACCCAACGCCATGATTATGGTGCCACCCCAGATCCAGTTGGCAAAGGGTTTTATCCAGACCCGTAACGCCCATCCACCGCCAAGTTGCGGATCACCAAGGGTGATGTAGACATCACGTGTGAAGCCACCATTGATCCCGGCTTCCGTGGTTGGCATACCCGCAACCGGGTAGATGCGCCGCTCCGGTGAGAGGGTTGCGATCTCCGCGCCGGTCTCGGGGTTTCGGACCACAACAGACGCAATGGTGCTCAGGTAATTCGGGCCTCGGACGTTTTCCTCAACACCAACCAGCTCCACTTCGTAGGCCCCGACAATATACCGTTCGCCAAACTGCGCCACGCGGATATCCTCGACCTGATACCCGGTCAGGGTCACAACACCAAACATCGTTACCCCAAAACCGGCGTGGGCAATTGCCTTGCCCCAATCGGCACGAGGCAGGCGCATCAGGCGGCCAAGACGAGCGAAAAGTACACCGCGCCCGGTGCGCGACCACACATCCGTTACGGCCCCTGCCACCAGCCAAACTGCCAAACCGACGCCGATCGGCGCAATGGCGGTGCGGCCAGTGTAGATGGCCCACGTGAGCAGACCCACCGCGATAGCAAGGACAGCGGCCGGCATCAGTGCCCGCATCGGCTTGCCAAGTTTTGCGCGCTTCCACGGCATCATCGCGGCAACCGGCAGCACAATGGCAAGCCCGAAGACAAACGGAGTGAAGGCGGCATCAAAAAACGGCGGCCCGACCGAGAGGGTCCGATCAAAGAACAGCTCTGCAATCAATGGCCAGATGGTGCCGATGAAGACCACGAAACACGACACCGCCAGCAGGAGGTTGTTCACGATCAACCCGCTTTCGCGGCTGACGGTTGAGAAAACCCCCTTGGCCTCCATGCTGCCTGCGCGAAACGCAAACAGCAGCAGCGCCCCGCCCATGAAGATCGCGATGATCATCAAGATGAAAAAGCCGCGTTCGGGGTCGTTGGCGAAAGCATGGACCGAGGTCAACACGCCGGATCGCACGATAAAGGTCCCGATCAGCGAAAACCCAAACGCCAGAATCGCCAGCAGAATGGTCCAGCTTTTGAGCGCCTCACGTTTCTCCACCACAATGGCCGAATGCAGCAGGGCAATCGAGATCAACCACGGCATGAACGATGCATTCTCTACCGGGTCCCAGAACCAGAACCCACCCCAGCCAAGCTCATAATACGCCCACCACGATCCAAGGCCGATGCCAATGGTCAGGAACACCCAGGCGGCTAATGTCCACGGTCGCACCCAACGGCCCCATGCGGCGTCGACACGGCCCTCGATCAACGCGGCGACAGCAAAGGAAAACGCCATGCTCAGGCCAACATAGCCAAGATAAAGGAACGGCGGATGGAACGCGAGGCCGGGGTCTTGCAGCAGCGGGTTCAGATCCTGCCCGTTGAAGGGCGGGGAGACCAGCCGCAGGAACGGGTTCGAGGTAAAGAGGAGAAACGCATAAAACGCAACGGTGATGGAGGATTGGACCGCCAGAACCCGCGCCCGCAGGGTTGGGGGCAGGCCTTTTCCGAACCAGGCCGCGCAGGCGCCAAACAGGGTCAGGATCAGCACCCAGAGAAGCAAAGACCCCTCATGGTTGCCCCAAACACCGGAAATTTTATAGAGCAGCGGTTTGGCGGTGTGTGAGTTCGCTACCACCAGGCTGAGGGAGAAATCAGAGGTCACAAACGCATAGGTCAGCGCCCCGAAGGACAGTGTGGTCAGGAGGAACTGAGCACTTGCCGCCGGTTCCGCAGTTGCCATCCACGCAACATTGCCCCGTGCAGCCCCCACCATGGGCACAATCATCTGAAATATTGCCACCGCGAAAGCGAGGATCAGGGCGAAATGTCCGAGTTCTACGATCATGGGGCATGTGTAAGCCGCGTGCGGGGCGGTTACCAGAGATTGCACACCCGGATCTGCCCCTTTGGCGGCGAGATGACGCAGATGTCATTGCGTGATGCAGGATTTGCGTTGCCCGCCGGACTTCGCGCGTCCCGATGGCGCCAGACTTCGCGATCACGTTGCCGGGGCGATGCCGATGCCGGGGCGATGCCGTTTCCGAGACGATGCCGGGGCGCTCTCACGTCGTTCGGGCGCGGGGTGTTGTGGTTTACGGCAAGGTGAGGGACGGGACTGAGCGGCCCTCCGGGGGGAGTTTTTCGGCCAAGATGAAACCGGGGCGTTGCTTAGCGCCCCCGAAACAGACCTCCAAGAATACCCCGCACCATGGCGCGACCGGATTGGTTGCCAAGCTGGCGGGCGAAGCTTTTGGCGAAGGCGGTGCCAATGCTGTCGGAGCGGGATGAGCGGTTGCGGTTGGGGTGCCGCTACGGTTGGGGTGTGAGGTGGAGCGGCTGACACGCCCGCCGGTATATCGCCGACCGGCGCGATATTCGCGTTCGGCGGTGGCGGCGTCTGCCTCCTGGGCTTCGGCTTGCTCGGCCTCCTGGGCGGCGTCCGCGGCGCGCCGTTGCAGGATCTCGTAGGCGCTGTCGCGATCTTGCACGGTTTCGTATTTGCCAGCCACCGGAGACATGGCAATCACGGCGGCACGGGTGGCGGGGTCAATTGGGCCGAGTTGGGAGGATGGGGGGCGAATCAGCGTGCGTTGGGCAACTCCGGGGATCCCTTTGCGCTCCAGAAGCGAGGTCACGGCTTCCCCGACACCAACTTCGCGGATTGCATCTTCGATGTTGAAATCCGGATTGTCGCGGTAGTTTTCTGCGGCCTGTTTCAGGTCGCGGCGGTCTTTGGCGGTGAAGGCGCGCAACGCGTGCTGGACCCGGTTGCCGAGTTGTCCCAGAATATCTTCCGGCACATCCGCCGGATTTTGGGTCACGAAATAGACGCCCACCCCCTTGGAGCGGATCAGGCGGGCAACTTGTTCGACCTTGTCGACCAGGGCCTTGGGCGCATCGTCAAACAGCAGATGTGCCTCGTCGAAGAAGAACACCAGCTTCGGTTTGTCGGGGTCCCCGACCTCGGGCAGGGTCTCAAACAGTTCCGACAGCAGCCACAACAGGAACGTTGCATACAGGCGCGGCGATTGCATCAGCTTGTCCGCGGCAATGATGTTTATGCGCCCGGCACCAGCCTCGTCTTTCAGGAACAGATCACTCAGGTCCAGCGCAGGTTCGCCAAAGAACGAGGTGCCGCCCTGAGTGTCCAGGACCAGCAGGCGGCGCTGGATTGCGCCAACAGAGGCGGTGGAGACATTGCCATACCGCAGGCTGAGGGTCTTGCGGTTCTGCCCGACCCACACAAGCAGCGCTTGCAGGTCCTTGAGGTCCAGAAGCGCCCAACCCTCTTCATCGGCGACGCGAAAGGTGATGTTCATCACCCCTTCCTGAGCGTCAGACAACTCTAACAGGCGCGACAGCAAAAGCGGCCCCATCTCGGCGACGGTGGTGCGGACGGGGTGACCTTGCTGACCGAAGAGGTCCCAGAACGTGACCGGAAAGGCGCGGTAGGCGTAGGTGTCGAATCCGATTGTGGTGGCACGTTCGGTGAATGGCCCGTGGAGCTTGAAAGCCTCGGACCCGGCCTGCGCCAACCCCGACAAATCACCTTTCACGTCCGACAATATGACCGGCACACCCATCGCCGAAAAACTTTCGGCCAGGATTTGAAGCGTCACGGTCTTGCCGGTGCCGGTGGCCCCCGCAATCAACCCGTGGCGGTTTGCGTAATCCGGTCGCATCACCTGAGGCTCGGCGTAATCCGGCCCGCCGCCACCCACAAATATCCCATTTTCGACCTGATCTGACATCGCCCTGCCCCCTGCCCCCTGTGCGCGCCGGTGAATACGGTTTGCCTGTCCCTGAGACCGGGATAAGGCGAAACACATCACACCACTTCGGTTTTATGGTCGTTTCACGCCAAAATCTGTGAAACAGGTTTGCCGCGGAACGCTCCAATTCGCGCACACCAATACATCTTTAACCTTTTGATGCCAGTCTGTGTTTGTCACCCCGCCATCTGGCGCGGTGTTGACTTCCTCCCTGTCAACTGGCCGCGCCCCACTTGGGTGCGGTTTTTTTTGGCCATTTGGTCAAGAAAGCCGGTCCTGTTCATATCCTTGATTTCGGCAAAAAGGGCGGTTGACTGATATGCGCCTGTCACATAGCTTCCGCCACATAAGTCGGCCAGTCCGACAGGGAGAGAAACGTCGCAAAGGGTCCGTACTACGGGCCCTTTCGCTATGTTAGCCCCCGCCGCTTACAGCCCGCTACCATCATCGGGCTTCGGTCCGTATGGCGCTGCTCCCACGCTGCAAGGTCTGGGCAAGGTCTGGGCAAGGTCTGGATTTTGCCCCTGACAGACCCGCCCTCTCCATGATAGCCACCGATCGAAACGGCCCGCGCCCCAATCCACGCCAGCGCATGAGCGGCCGATTGACAGACACTATAAAGGAAGCGCTTCGTATGACGTTCTCTAGACCGCTTGTGACATTGGGCCTGATTGCAGCCATCACCTTGCCCGCCCTAATTCTGCCGAGCCTTGCCGTGGCACAAACCGAGCCATTGGTTTTGCCCGACCGCTCTGAGGTGGAACCGGGACAGCCCTATATCGCCGAAATTTTCCGCGACTGGCAGATTCGTTGCATCCGCGCTGATGTTTTGGAAACCCCTGATCGGTGTGAGATGTTCCAATTGCTGGAAGAGGAAAACGGCAACCCGGTTGCGGAATTCCGCATCGCGGCGGCGCTTTTCCAGGGTGAGGACGATGATACGGTCGCCAATGCCACTATCCTGACGCCGCTTGATACGCTGCTGAGCCCGGGCTTGCAGTTGCGCATCGACGACAATCAACCCGCAACCGTGCCTTATGCCTTCTGCCGCGAGATCGGCTGCTTTGTGCAGCTGTCCCTTTCGGCTGAGGATATCAGCTTGTTCGAGGGCGGTGCTGACGCGCAGGTGGTCTTGTTTGCGCTGCTGCGGGATGAGCTTGGTCAGATGGGAGGCGCGCCGGTCCCAACAACCGCATCCTTACGTGGGTTCACCGCCGCGTTTGCCGCGCTGGAGCTTCGCATGGCTGATATCCGCGCCTTCATTGCCGAGCAGGACGCACTTGATGGCGACGCTCCCGAAGGGGACGGCGCAGAGGGCGAAGGCGCAGAGGGCGAGGATGACGCGGTTGAGGGGGACACCGAAGCCACTGAGTAAGCCGCATTCCATTGTTATGAACAGGCCCGCCGGATACCTCCGCGCGGGCCTTTTTTATCAATACCGCAAGTATTCAGAGGGTGGCCACTCAGGGCGCGGCCACTCAGGGCGCGGCGCGCAGTGCCAGCACGGCGTTTAGGCCGCCAAAGGCGAAGGCGTTGGACAAAACCGCGCTCACCTGCGCGTCGCGCGCCTCGTTCGGGACCACGTCCAGCGCACATTCCGGGTCCGGCTCTTCATAGCCAATGGTTGGCGCAATCACGCCGTCTTTCAGCGCCATGATACAGGCCAGCAACTCCACTGCACCCGTGCCACCGATCAGGTGGCCGTGCATCGACTTGGTGGACGAGATCATCAGATCATCGGCATGGGCTCCGAAGGCGTGGGCCACCGCGGCGCATTCGACCTTGTCGTTTGCCGCTGTCCCGGTGCCATGGGCGTTGATGTACCCCACGTCGCCAGGGTTCAGGCCGCCGTCTTTCAGCGCCCCCGCAATTGCCCGCGCGGCGCCTTGTTGCGACGGCATCACGATGTCTGCGGCGTCTGAGGTCATCGCAAAGCCCACAACCTCTGCCAAAATCTCGGCCCCGCGATTGCAGGCGTGTTGGTATTCCTCAAACACAAACACCGCAGCGCCCTCCCCCTGCACCATGCCGTTGCGGTTGGCGGAAAACGGGCGGCAGGCATCTTTGGACATCACCCGGAGGCCTTCCCAGGCCTTGATGCCGCCAAACGACAACATCGCCTCCGATCCCCCGGTCACCATCACATCCGCGCCGCCATAGCGGATCAGGTTAAACGCCTGACCCATGGCGTGGTTTGAGGATGCACAGGCCGTGGCCACGGAAAACGACGGCCCCTTCAGGTTGTATTCCATCGACACATGGGATGCCGCTGCGTTGTTCATCAGTTTGGGCACCACAAATGGGTGAACCCGGTTCTTGCCTTCCTCATAAACTGAGCGGTAGTTTTCATCCCAGGTGTTCACACCGCCACCAGCGGTGCCAAGCACAACCCCGGCGCGCGCCGCCGCTTCACCCGAGAAACTCATGCCGTCCAGCGCCTGTTTCGCAGCGATCAGGGTGAATTGGGTGAACCGGTCATACAGCGCAATTTGCTGGCGGTTAAACAGGGCCTCGGGATCATATCCCTTTACCTGCCCGCCGATCTTCACACTGAGCCGGTCAACATCCCGCAGCTCCAGGGGGCCAATGCCACAGCGCCCCTCACGGAACGCCTCCAGCGTTTGGGGCACGTCCACCCCGAGGGCGTTGATCGTGCCCTGCCCGGTGATCACAACGCGGCGGGTCATTCAGGTTTTCTGGGTGGCCACGAGGCCCTCGACGGCGCGCACAATTGCGGCAACGGAGGAGATATCAAACTCAGACGCCTGCGGCTCGTTGGCATTAAACGGGACCTGAATATCGAAGGCTTCTTCTATGGCGAAGATCGCTTCCACAAGGCCCAGACTGTCGATCCCAAGATCATCAAGGGTTGATGTCATCGAAACATCCCCCACTTCCAGCACCGCCTGTTCAGCGATGATTGCGATGATCCTGTCCTGAACGCTGTCACCCACCGAGTTGCCCGCCAAATTGCCTACCGCCTTCGTTCATCGTCTTTTCCACCGTTTCAAAGCAACCCGCTCTCGAGGCTGATCTAGGGCGTCTTGTCGGGGTTTAAAACGGCTTTCTGCAAATTTGCGACGACACGGCTCATCCGGGGCAAGCGGCGCAGCGCTTTGTACATCTCGACATGAGTGTCCATCTTCACCGCCGGATGGCCCATGATCATCCGCCCCGACGGCACGTTTGTGAACAGTTTGGACGACCCCGCCGCCACCACGTCCGAGCCGATGGTGATGTTGTCGCTGACGCCGCATTTACCGCCCAGAACCACCCGGTCACCCACATCAACCGAACCTGCAAAGCCGGTCTGACCGCAGATCAGACAATCACGCCCGATCCGGCAATTGTGGCCAATATGCACAAGGTTGTCGATCTTGGTGCCATCGCCGATTTCCGAGTTTGTGATGGTGCCGCGATCAATGGCGCTGTTGGCGCCGACCTCCACGTCATCACCAATCACAAGGCTGCCAAGGGAGTGAATCCGAACCCACGATTGCTCCGTCGCCACCTCAGCGGTGCTGCCAAGGCTTTCACGTGCGGCTTCAACCCGGGATTTCTGTGGCGTGACAAAGCTGAACCCGTCCCCCCCAAGAACGGCGCCGGGCTGTGCAATGAACCGGTTGCCGATGCGGATGTGGTGACACACGCGCACCCCTTCATGGAGCAGGGCATCGTCGCCAATAACAGCCCCCGCCCCCACCGAGCAATGGGACGCAATCCGCACCCGCGCGCCGATGCGGACATCTGCACCAATCACCACAAACGGGCCAATCGCGGCGCCTTCGCCGATCATCGCGGACGGATCAATCACTGCCATCGCGTGAACCCCCGCAGCGATATCAGGCCCCGCGTCCATCGCCGCCGTCACCCCTGCCATCGCATAGCGAGGGCGAGGCGCAATGATCGCCGCCTCCAGCCCCAATGCCTGCCAATCCATGCCGGCGCCGATGACCGCCGCACGTGCGCCACCCAATGCCAAACCCTCTGCGTATTCAGGCCGCATCGCCAAAGCCAGATCACCCGTCCCGGCAAACGCAGGCTCCGCCACGCCGCTCACCAAAAGATCAACGGCGCCAAGAGCCTCTGCCCCAAGCGCCGCTGCGATGTCTTTGATGGAATGCTCAGTCATGGCCTGTCCCGCGCCTGTCCCGCAAATTGCAGGGACAGGGTTAGCTGTTCACGCCTCTGATCTCCACCCCAAGGTTCTCAATTGCGCGCCGCAGCTCTGCGTTGCGGCCATAGATGTCGTTGCGGAAGTTCAGGCGGCCCTCGGTATCAACCCAGGCTGTCCAGTAGACAATGTGCACCGGGATCGGTTGTTCCAGGTTCACGCGTGTCTCACGGCGCGTGTCGAGAACCGTGTGGAAGAAGGTGACGGGATCACTCTCCTGAGGGGCCAGCAGATGATAGGCGAACTCATACGGATCATCCAGACGCACACAGCCTGCAGAATAGGCGCGGACTTCGTGGGTCATCAATTGCTGGTCAGGGCTGTCGTGCAAGTAGATGTTCCACTGGTTGGGGAACATGAATTTCACAAGGCCAAGTGCGTTGCGTGGGCCAGGTGGTTGGCGCAGATCGAACGGGAAGTTGCGCACCGAGTAGCGCGACATATCCACGGAACTGCGGCTGACGTCACGGCCATTGGCCATCAACTGAAGATGGTTCGCTCCTCCGGCCAGGATGGACGGGATATACCCGCGCGCCAAAGAGCGCGGCAAAAACCAGCTCGGGTTAATGACCATATGATCCATCTCGTCCGAAAACTCCGGCGTGCGCCGGTCAGCTTCGGTGGAGCCAATGACGGAGCGGGTGATAAACGTCACCTCGCCATCATCGATCACCCGGGAATTGAATTCCGGCAGGTTCACAAAGACATGACGATCACCGCGATCAAAGTTCAGCCAACGCTGACGCTCCATCGCCAGGATCACTTCCGACAGATGTTCACCGGCAGAGCGGTTCACGGCGCGAATTGTGTCCCCCCCCGCAATGCCATCGGCGGTGATGCCGTTGTCGATCTGAAACTCCACCACACCCTGTTGCAGGCGCGCGTCATAGGTGGCGGTTGCGGACCGTCCGAGATAGCCCATCGTCATCAGGCGATTGCGCAGCTGCACCACAGAGGCACCAGTGGCACCGGGCGCAAGTGAGCCGGCCTGCACCGTTGCACCGTAACCGCCGCGATCAATCAACTCTTCCAGATGTAACTTGGCGCGCATCAGGCGGGTGTATTCCGGGTGCTGCGGCGGCAGGGTCGAGATATATTCGTAGGGGTTTGCGTCCACAAATTCGGTGAACAACTCCAACGGATCACGGCGCGGCAGGGTGTGGACGATGTCACCCACAATATCACCCGGCTCCAGGAAGCCGGAGTGGATGTCGCGGGCGTATTGCAGGAACAGAAGCGAGGCCTGAACGTCGGCCTGCCCCATCATGTAGGGGTTTGTGGCGCTCTCAAACGCGGCGCGCAGGGCGTCGGCATCATAACGAGATGTCGGCAGGCCGTGGTTGCGGGCCTCTGCCAGGGCGCTGAACAACGCATTGCGCCGGTCAGCCGCATCAGCGGCGGTCCAGATCGGCTGGAAATCCCGCTCGCGGTAGAATGCGGCCAGCTGTTCTTCGGTCGAGGACGCCTCGGCAATTGCCTGACGCAGCGACGAGAACGCCTGCGCGTGGGCTTGGGTGGGTGTAAACATCACCGACACCATTGGGGTGCCCGCCAAAGCCAACGACAGAAGCGAAAGCTTCGCAATTCTCAACATATCAACTCATCCCCTGATAACCGGCGCAATGAAACGCCGTATGCGCCCGCCAAATCCATTCCTATACACCGCGCGCAGCCGTCTACGCCACGTGCAGCCCTCAATGGCACACAGTCGCGTGATCACCCGCGCGAGTCCATTCACGTTTCCGTAAGTAGTTCTGTGTAGTTTCCTTGATGCAACGGAGGTTTTCCCGCCCTTGCGTAACGGCTGGGGCGAAAAGCCGTGATCGCCAGCATCGACGTACCTTTGCCAGCGAAATTCCGCAAAACCGGCAAAAAATCGCCGAAATTCGGCGACATATGGGGGGTGAGGCGTAACAAGACTTCCAGAAAAGTTTCGATTGTGTCATTCACCCCACACTAAGCCTGTGGGGGGCAGCGCACAATCTGGTCAAGGGCCGCGTGGACAAGCGGTCATGGCGCTGAATGGATCGGGCAGAATAAAGGGGCAAATAACCCATGACAAACACGACCTTTACTCGGCGTACGCTAATGCGTGCGTTCGCAGCCACCGCCGTTGCGGCAGCACCGGTAATGGCAAATGCCACTGGCCTGTTGCGCGGCGCCGGCGATATTCGCCGCCTCAACATGTACAATGGCCGCGCCGGCGAAAGCCTGAACATGATCTACTGGATCGAGGGTGAATACATTGCCCCGGCTCTGGAAGAAGTGAATTATTTCATGCGCGACTGGCGCACGGATGGTGTGATCGGCATCAACCTGAGCGCCGTCGACATCATGGCAGCTACCCATAACCTTATGGAAACAACCGAGCCTTATACGCTCCTGTCCGGCTACCGCTCTCCCGAAACCAACGCTTTGTTGCGCCGCCGCTCATCTGGTGTTGCACGTAACTCGCGCCATATGGTTGGCGAAGCGGCGGATCTTCGGATGCAGTCACGCTCAGTTGGCCAGATGTTCAGCGCGGCGCGGGCCTGTAACGCTGGCGGTGTTGGCCGCTACTCGCGCTCCAACTTTGTGCACATAGATTGCGGCCCGGTCCGCAGCTGGGGCGGTTAAGCCTCCCCCTCGCCTCCCTCTCACCTCGCGCCCTACCTTGCCCGATTGCCCCGGGTTTCAAGACGCCCCACGCTCACGCCGGGGCGTTTTTTTGTGAATACATCCCCCATTGGACAATTGCCCCAACGCCCCCATATCCTCGCAAGTCGCCATGAGGGGAACACCAATGAGCAAATACACCAAAAGCCCGGACGTGATTGCCACCCTGACGCCGGAGCAATTCCGGGTCACCCAGCAAGACGCCACGGAACGCCCGGGCACCGGAGAGTTGCTTAACAACCAGGAGCCGGGGGTTTACGTCGATATTGTCTCGGGTGAGCCGCTGTTTGCCTCCGCCGACAAATTTGAATCCGGTTGCGGCTGGCCAAGTTTCACCAAGGCAATTGAACCGGCTTATGTGAACGAGCTGCGTGATGCATCCCTTGGAATGGTGCGCACCGAAGTCCGCTCCACCCATGGTGACAGTCATCTGGGCCATGTTTTTCCCGACGGTCCCAGTGACCGGGGTGGGTTGCGCTACTGCATCAATTCCGCCTCCCTGCGGTTTGTCCATCGTGACCAGATGGAGGCTGAGGGTTACGGCGCATACATCAATCAAGTGGAGGGTGTGGCATGAGTGTTATTGAGCCGGGGCATCAGCGCGCGGTCCTTGCGGGCGGCTGTTTCTGGGGGATGCAGTATCTGATCCGCAAGATGCCGGGTGTTCACGGCACTTGTGTCGGCTACACCGGCGGCGATGTGGAAAATGCAACCTACCGCAACCATGGCACCCACGCCGAAGGGATCGAAATCATCTTCGACCCCGCGCGCATCAGCTATCGGCAATTGTTGGAATTCTTCTTCCAGATCCACGATCCCACCACGGCCAACCGTCAGGGCAATGATCGCGGAATGGCCTACCGCTCGGCGATCTACTACGTGGATGCCGAACAGAAGGCCGTTGCGGAAGATACAATTGCCGATGTGAATGCCTCTGGTCTCTGGCCCGGTAAGGTTGTGACCGAGCTTGATCCGGTGAGTGCGTTTTGGGAAGCCGAGCCTGAGCATCAGGATTATCTGGAGCGGGTTCCAAACGGCTACACCTGCCACTTCCTGCGCCCCAACTGGACCTTGCCCAAACGCACGGCGGCCGAATAACGCCGGGGGCCATTTTCAACCAACGGAAAGGACGTCCCGGAGCTTAAAGTACCAAATGGGACGAAGTGGGTGCCAGATCGACCTATTATTGCTCTGCCAATGCCGGGCCAGACACCCGCAAAACGTCCGGACATCCTCGGCGGGAAAATAGACGTTATTTCAATGACTTGTGGTGAAAGTGGCGCACCCATCAGGATTCGAACCTGAGGCCTCTACCTTCGGAGGGATGTAGTCAGTGACATGGGAAGGCGCTGTCGCGCCAACCCATATAAAACGCTGATACTAAACACGAATTCCGCCAAAGAATCAGATCAGGGAGCGATTTTTCGTTTTCTCCTTGCCCCGGTGCTTCCTTGGCGCGTT
>JAESTV010000146.1 GCA_016763475.1 Roseicyclus sp. | reverse complement strand
TGGCGCATCTGCTGGACGCAGAGGCGCTGGAGGACGCGGCGGAATGAAGGTCGCCCTCAACACCCGCAACCGTCTTGAATTGACTGAGCACAACCTGCCTCAACTCCTCATCGCGCTGGCAATCCTCAGCCTCGGTGTGGTCCTCACCCTTCTAGAGGCGGGTGTGTTTGGTTTGATCCTTATCGCATCCGGCCTGTTGCTCTGCCTCAATCCGGGCACCTTTCGCGTCTCATTCGATCGCGCTGCCCGGCAGGTACTGATCAAGCATGATGCGTGGCTCAGCCCTTTTCGGATCGACCAAACCGCCGACCTTACCCACGCCACTGGCGTGAATGTTGAAACCAGCCACCGGACCAATGCTCTTGTTCTTGTGATGGACAGCGGCGACCCTGTCTTTCTTGGGCCAGTCTACGGCATCCTCCCAGGGCGCAATACGGCAGAAGCCACCGTTCGCGCCTGGCTTGCCCACAAACGGTAATACCGCAGCTAACCCTCGCGACATAAAATTACGCATTACACCACTTTCGGGTTGCATTATTGCGCGTCCAATTCTACTCCTCGCAGCAGCAGCATAATTTCCGCAGCGCGGCATCGCCGTACGCGAAGGACCCCCAAATGACGGAGCGCACAATGGCCCTCGATACCCACACACCCGCAGCCCCTTATGACGCGCCGGTAAAGGACCTCTACGGGATGGGTGAGATGCCCCCGATGGGCTACGTGCCCCCGAAGATGTATGCGTGGACCATCCGCCGCGAACGCCACGGCGAGCCCGACACCGCGTTTGAGGTTGAGGTGGTCGATACTCCGGTCCTCGACGGCCACGAAGTGCTTGTCCTCGTGATGGCGGCTGGGGTGAATTACAACGGCGTTTGGGCCGGTCTTGGCCAGCCAATCAGCCCCTTCGACAGCCATGGTGCGGATTACCATATCGCCGGGTCCGACGCGTCGGGCATCGTCTGGGCCGTTGGCTCAGCGGTGAAGCGCTGGAAGGTCGGTGACGAAGTTGTGGTCCACTGCAATCAGGACGACGGCGATGATGAGGAATGTAACGGCGGCGATCCGATGTTTTCTACATCCCAACGGATCTGGGGCTACGAAACCCCTGACGGCTCCTTCGTACAATTCACCAATGTGCAGGCGCAGCAACTGATGCCGCGCCCCAAACACCTGACCTGGGAAGAAAGCGCCTGCTACACCCTGACCCTCGCCACCGCCTACCGGATGTTGTTTGGGCACGAACCTCATGACCTCAAGCCCGGCCAGAACGTGCTGGTCTGGGGCGCGTCGGGTGGCCTTGGGTCTTATGCGATCCAGCTTATCAACACCGCCGGGGCCAACGCCATTGGCGTGATCTCGGACGAAGACAAACGCCAGTTTGTGATGGATCTGGGTGCCAAAGGTGTCATCAATCGCAAAGATTTCAAATGTTGGGGGCAATTGCCCACGGTCAACACACCCGAATATGCGGTTTGGTTCAAAGAGGCCCGCAAGTTCGGCAAGGCGATCTGGGATATCACCGGCAAAGGCAACAACGTCGATATGGTGTTCGAGCACCCCGGCGAGGCGACGTTCCCGGTGTCCACACTGGTCTGCAAAAAGGGCGGCATGGTGGTGATCTGCGCCGGCACCTCTGGGTTCAACTGCACCTTCGATGTGCGCTACATGTGGATGCACCAAAAGCGCCTGCAAGGCAGCCACTTCGCTCACCTCAAGCAGGCGTCTGCGGCCAACAATCTGATGGTGGAACGGCGTCTGGACCCATGTATGTCCGAGGTCTTCCCATGGGACGACCTACCCGCCGCGCATATGAAAATGCGCCGCAACGAACATAAACCCGGCAACATGTCGGTGCTGGTCCAGTCGCCACGCACCGGCCTGCGCACGTTGGAAGATGTGCTGGATGCAGGGCCGACAGCCAGCTGACAATTCCTACGAATTGCATATCAAGACTGACCCGCGCCGCACTCCGGCGCGGTTTTTTTGGCGGTTTTTCGGCATGTAGGTGCCGCCCCCAGCGCGGCAATCGGATGTCAACGTCCAGCGGTTGCGTTCTGGCCAAACTCAGGCGACGGCGGCGCGAGCCAACTCGTCTTGCGACAAACCATACCTGGCGGCAAATCGAGTGCGCGCGGCCACAAGGCGCGGATCATCCGGGCGCAGTCCCAATGTGCGGATAAACTCGATGCGCTGCTGTTTCTTGAGTGCATCCCGATCAATTGCGGTGCCCATCACGCGATCAATCACTTCACCACCGGGAGAGACATGGAACCATTTTGAGAAATCCCGAAAGTGGTGCTGATTGTGTAACGTCGTGACATAGCGTTCGACCTTCGTCTTTGGCACATTCAGGTGGGACGTCATATGGAACCACTCGTACCCCATAAACGTCAGGACACCGCCTACCAGCACAATGGCGACAGAAATATTGATCGCCGCAGGCAACCCAAGCAACGTTGCGATCAACCAGACCAGAATGAAGTTGAAGGCAAGCACCGGGATCGCCACCCAAACCGGAACGAAGAACAAACCATGGTTTGTTGGGAAATCGTGGTGTCCGTAGTGGGCCTGATACAGCAGGTCAAACGCCCATTGGCGCTTGGGTGGAGGCAGGTGGAAAATGAACCGATGCAAATTGTATTCATTCAGCATCTGAGCCGCAAACCCCAATGGGATCAGCAACCAGACCCACCATGGTGCCTGCGCTGCGAGAACAACAATGCCAACAAGTGCGGCAACCGCCATCGCCGCCACTCCGGTGTGGGAAAACATCAGTTTCAAGCGCGTCATGACAGCCTCCCCAGTGCGCCGCCCCCCAAGTGCGCGGGCCCCAGTGCGCCGGGAATGGTACCCGCATCAATCAGGAAAAGGAAATCTGACGCGGCGGCACGAATCGGAGACCACCAGAGACAGAAGCACCAATCAACTTTATCCTAGGCAACCACGCTGTCCTTCCGGCGGGGTTGCAACCCTTGACGAACTGCAGCGATATTGCGTTGATAAGCTTGCGCAATATTGCAGAGATCCAATGGAAGCACTGATTGTTCTGGTCGTCTTGGTTGCGATCATCATTGTCGCATTTGCCCGCAGTGGCCGCGACGAGGGCAACCCACCACTGGATCAGTCGTGGCAGAAGAAGTCCCGCCCCCCGAGCCGCC
>JAESTV010000145.1 GCA_016763475.1 Roseicyclus sp. | reverse complement strand
GCTCACGCAACTCTATAGGGTGTGGTTTGCCCATCTGTGACCTCCATATCTGCCCAAAGGCAGGGAATCACAGATCAGCCAATTTGGGAATCCCGAATCTGGTAAACATGGACGTGCTCTAGACGCACCCGCGCTGCAGGTGGTTTCTATGGAAGACTATGCGTCGGGTTCCAGCAAGAATTTATTCGTTTTCAAGCGCTTACGGTCAGCATGAGGAAGTATGGGTAGATCACTTTTTATGTTACAAATCAGTTGCTCTACCAGCTGAGCTATAGGGGCACTTGGCGGCATCGGAACCGACGCCACTGGCGGCGCTATAGCAAGGTTTTGTGGGGTCGGGCAACGGTGAAAAACAGGCATCGGTACACCTGGTCGCAGGTGTGGCACAGGTTGGCCCCATTTATCGCCGCAGCTATCAGGTGTTGGGGCACTGTTAGCGGTTCGAAATCACCAGCCTGAACAGCACACGCCACCGGTCGTTTTCTTCCCGGCAACGTGCCTTGACCGAAGCGAAGATGCCAAAGCGCACCTGAGGGTCAATTCTGTCGGCCTTTGAATATCGACACCGCCCCCCCCGATAGCGCGACAGGGTTTGCACCGCGCCGCTGCAACGGTATAGGGTCGTGCAAAACTCTAATTCAGGCAAGCACAGGCCATGCAGGTTGTCTATCATCTCGGCGCGCCATGCACCGATGGCGATCAACTGATCGTGTCGTTGCTGAAGAACCGCCTGCGTCTGGCTCAGGCTGGCATAGCTGTGCCGCCGCCGGGGCGTTATCGCTCGGTTATTCGGGACACGGCACGGGCGCTCAAAGGGCGCTCTGCAGCGGAAGAGGTGCAGGATGCGCTCCTGGATGCGATTGTCGATGACACAGAGGTGGATCGACTGATCCTGTCGGATTCCCGCTTTGTATGTATCAACCGGCTGGTGGTTCAGGGGGCGCAAATCTGGCCGATGGTGGACCGCTCCGCCACCGCGCTGCGGGCGCTGTTCCCCCAGGCACAGGTGGAGTTCTTCATCGGCATGCGTGACCCCGCCACGCTGATTCCGGCACTGTTCAAGGCCTCCCGCTTCTCGGATTTTGGCGAGTTTACCGAAAATATGCAGCCCCACGCCGTAGCGTGGTCCGAAACCCTGCGCCGCCTGCAACTGGCCCATCCCGATTGCCGGATCACCACATGGTGTAACGAGGATACGCCGCTGTTGTGGGGGGAGATCATGCGGGAGATGGCGGGAATTGGCCCGCAGGCGGATTTGGACGGCATTGATGATCTGGCGGCCTCGATCATGGAGGAAGACGGTTTCAACCGTATGCAAGCCTGGTTGACCCAAAACCCGCCCGAGACCGAGACCCAGCGTCGTCGCGTGTTGGGGGCCTTCCTGGAGCGGTACGCCGTTGAAGGAGCGATTGAGGAAACCCTGAACCTGCCCGGCTGGACCGAAGATCTGATCGACGAAATGTCGCAGAGTTATGACGAGGATATGGATGTGATTGCGCGAATTCCAGGCGCCACACTTCTGGCCCCGTGAGGCCCGCACCCGAGAGTTTTGATGCCGGACACCTTCAAGGACGGCGGATCACGGCAAACGACCTGCCGTTTGTGCAAACCCTGATGGCCCATCCCGCGATGAACGCCCATAAACCGGACCCAACCCCGCCCTCACCCGCGAAAATCGCTGAACACCACGCCCGCGACTTATCCCATTGGCGGCGGTGTGGGTTCGGACGGTATGTGGTATTGTGCAACGGCCAGTCTATTGGCCTGTGCGGCCTGACCCGGCCTGACCCGGCACGACCTGACGGATATTCCGGACTGAACCTTTCATATCACTTGGCGCCGGATCATTGGGGCAAGGGCCATGCCAGCGCGATGGCCCGCGCCATGGTGGATTTAGCGAGGGTCCATCTTTGCGATCAGGGTCACATTTTTGGATTGGCCCGGCCAGCCAACCCAGCGTCTGCGCGGGTATTGGTTAAAGCCGGATTGATCAAATCTGAGGACCTGGAGCTGGGAGGCGCGCCAACAACCCGGTACACACTTGTGCTCTGAAACCGGCTTACCCGACGGCACCAATGGCAGATCGCCCGGCACCCGAGATCCCCCCAATTGAAAGGATCTCGCACCGCCTGAACTCCCAAATGGGACGATCTGGTCCCAAATGGGACTAACTGCCCCCTCGTCCGGGTCAGCGCATCCCAAGCGCTTCTTTGTACATTTCCAACACTGCCTCTTCTTCGGCGATGTCATCAGGCTCACGTTTGCGCAGAGCAATCACCTTGCGGATCACCTTGGTGTCGTAACCCCGTGATTTCGCCTCGGCCATGACCTCTTTCTGCTGCTCGGCGATGTCCTTCTTCTCAGCCTCCAGACGCTCATACCGCTCAATGAACTGGCGCAATTCGTCAGCGGTGACGCGGTAGCTGTCGGGGCGGTCGGCGGTGTCTTGATTGTCGGTCATGGTGGCACGGGCCTCATCTATTCGGGTGGCATCAGATTGGCCCCTTCCGTAGCCGTGCCGCGCGCGGCCTGCAAGGCTTGCGCCGCAACACTTGTCAGGGGCGTGAACATCACTAGTGTCGCGCCGGGTAACGCCGGAAATCTGGCCGGAAATCTGAGGGAGCGATCATGGGTTGGTTGGTGATAGGCGGCAGTGTATTAACGGTGACTGGCCTGTGTTTGCTGGGGTATTGCATCTTTTCCGCGTTCAAAGTGAAACGCGCCGGGCTGGACGATGCCGAAATGCGCATCCGCCTGCAAAAGATCGTCGCAATCAACATGGGGGCGCTGTTTCTGTCGGTCTTGGGCCTGATGTCCGTGGTTTTGGGTGTTTTCCTTAGCTGAGTGCGGCGGGATTGCGCCCACCACGCGGCGGGTGCTTTACTTTACGTCACCACAGTCCATCCTGGTGGCGAACCCCTTGCCCCAAGGAGACCCCCCATGCGCCCGATATTGCCTGTTGCCCTTGTATATATGATCCTCGGCGGGCCACTGGCCGCGCAGCAGGCAGCTGATGCCATCGCTCCGGAAAGTGGCACGGAAACAAGCGCCTACGCCCTATCAGATCGCGCCCAAGCCGCCATGGCAGCCCGTGATTCCGGTGATCCGGTGCTGGCGCAGGACTGGATGGTTGTGGCCGCCAATCCGTTGGCGGTAGAGGCTGGGGCCGACGTATTAGCCGCAGGCGGCACGGCGGCAGATGCGATGGTTGCGGTGCAAGCGGTGCTGGGGTTGGTGGAGCCGCAAAGCTCGGGCCTTGGTGGTGGCGCGTTTCTGGTTTGGTTTGACGCGGCAAGTGGTGAGCTAACCACCCTTGATGGCCGCGAAACCGCGCCGTTGGCTGCCACACCGACGCTGTTTCAGGATGCCGAGGGTGAGCCTCTGGGTTTCTGGGACGCTGTGGTCGGCGGGTTATCGGTCGGCACACCGGGCACACCCGCCTTGATGGAAGAGGCCCACCGGCGCTGGGGTATGGCCAATTGGGGTGGGTTGTTGGATCCGGCTATCGCACTGGCCGACAACGGGTTTTCCGTCTCGGCGCGGATGGCGGGGTCGATTGCCAACGACGCTGAACGCCTGTCCACCTTTCCTGCCACCGCGGCCTATTTCCTGCCGGAAGGCGCGCCGCTGGCGGCGGGCACATTGCTGCAAAACCTCGCCTATGCAAACACCCTGCGCGCGATGCAGGCCCACGGTGCAGACGCCATATACAGCGGCGAAATTGCCGAAGGTATCATCGCCACGGTGCGCCACGCAGAGGGCAATCCCGGCGTGTTGTCGATGCGTGATCTGGATATCTACGAGGTGGTCGAGCGCCCCGCCGTCTGCGCCGCCTATCGGGGCCTGGATGTCTGCGGCATGGGCCCGCCATCGTCAGGCGCCCTGACGGTTGGGCAAATCCTTGGAATCTCGGGACAATTTGCGCTGGATATCCTCGGGCCAGATGACCCGGAAAGCTGGCGTATCATCGGCGATGCATCACGCCTCGCATTTGCAGACCGGGGCCGCTACATGGCCGACAGCGACTACGTGCCGATGCCCACCGAGGGCTTGATCGACCCTGCATATCTGGAAGAACGTGCGCAATTGATCGGCGGCGACCGCACCGATGGTTTCATGGCCCTGCCCGAGGTCAGCCCCGGAACCCCC
This sequence comes from Roseicyclus sp., assembly GCA_016763475.1. Lineage (GTDB taxonomy): Bacteria > Pseudomonadota > Alphaproteobacteria > Rhodobacterales > Rhodobacteraceae > Gymnodinialimonas. The sequence continues at coordinate 13,916 of JAESTV010000145.1, read as the reverse complement.
ACATGGGACCACGCGATGCTGTGGGCGGATGACCAATCCATTGAATTTCCGTCCACCTCCCACATCTCCATCGTCGACAGCTACGGCAATGTGCTGAGCATGACGACAACAATAGAGAACGGGTTTGGGTCCCGCCTGATGACTCCGGGTGGGTTCCTCCTTAACAATGAGCTGACCGATTTCAGCTTTCGCAGCCATTCCAACGGCGTACCAATTGCCAACCGGCTGGAACCCGGAAAACGCCCGCGCTCCTCCATGTCACCCACAATTGTGATGCAGGATGGTGCGCCTATTCTGGCCATCGGCTCTCCGGGTGGCAGCCGCATCATCGGTTACGTGGCAACCACAATCATTGCCCATTACGACTGGGGTCTGGACATTCAGGACGCCATCTCCCTGCCCCACGCGGTCAACCGCTTCGGCACCTATGACCTTGAAGAAGGCACCGACGCGGAAGGTCTGAGCGAGGCGCTGGAAGCGCTTGGATATGAGGTCAACATCCGCAGCCTCAACTCTGGCCTGCACGCCATCGCCATCACGCCGGACGGGTTGATGGGCGGCGCAGACCCGCGGCGCGAAGGCATTGCCCTCGGGCAATAAGCCGCTCCGTTGCGGGCGTTTCACATCCGATGCGCCCCCCAAACGGAACGCGAACCGCTTTTGGTGAGGGCTGACCCGTTACCGAACCATCAGCGCCCTTCCCCTTCCTCCGCGATTGGGGCAGGTTGCGCGCAACTGCCACCAAGACCGGAGCCTGCCCCATGGACCTTCGCCAGATCACCGAAGGGTATTCTGTCACCCCTCAAATCGAGCCCGCAGATGTCGCCACCTTGGCCGAAATGGGTGTGAAAACCCTGATCTGCAACCGCCCCGACAGTGAAAACCCTCCGCCCCTGCAAGCCGCTGCGATGCAGGCCGAAGCTGAGGCCCACGGCATCAATTTTGTGTTCAACCCGTTTCAGGGCAACGCGATGACCCAGGACAATGTGGAGGAACAGGCTGATGCAATTGCCGGCTCCGATGGGCCGGTTGTGGGCTATTGCGCCTCGGGCAACCGAAGCACGGTTGTGTGGGCGTTTGGCGCTGCCGGGACCGTGCCGGTGGATCAGATTATCGAGGTGGCTACGTCCCACGGCTACCGGTTTGAACAACTCCGCCCTGCCCTGGAGGCCGCCGCAGTCCAAAACGCCGAGTGAACAGCACCCCCGCGGCGCGCGGTGTTTCATTGATGCTGGCCGCGATGTTCCTGTTTTCGGCCATCGATGCTGTGGCCAAAATCCTGATGGAACGCTCCCAGGTGCCGCAGGCCGTCCGGGTGCGCTTGTGATCGTGGGGGTCGGTGTTTATGTCTGGCAGCGCAAAACCCGTGCGGCATCTGCCGCTGCCCCGACCCAACCCGACCCGACCCTCCCCGGAGCGTGAAACTATGGCGAACTCCGGACAAGATACCAATCGGCGGCCGTCTGACTGGATTATAGATCGCCTGTGGCGGGGCCTGATCTGGACTGCGCTGCGCCTGCCCCACAAGGCTCGCGTGGCGGGTATGGGGTGGATATTCCGTGTGACCGTGGGTCCGATGACAGGCCGCACACGCCAGGCCCGCAACAACCTCGCGATGATATTCCCGGATATGTCTGACGCCGAACGTAGCGCAATCACACGGGCCGTGCTCGACAATGTGGGGCGTGTGGTGATGGAAAATTATGCCACCGCAGACCAGGTCAAACGTGCCAAAGGCTGGCAGCCCACCGGTCCCGGCTGGAGTGCAGCAGAGGCCGCGCGCGCCGAAGGGCGTCCGATCCTGTTTATTTCGGGGCATTTCGGGAACTATCAGGCTGCTCGCGCGGCGCTGAATGGCCGGGGTTACCAGATGGGGGGGCTGTACCGCCCCCTCAACAATCTCTACCTCAACGACCATTACATCGCGACAATTGAGGGCGTCGGCGGCGGTGCGTTTTCGCGGGATCGTCGCGGCTTGGCAGGGTTTGTGAAACACCTGCGATCCGGGGCGCAGGGTGCAATCTTGATTGACCAGTACCTGTATGATGGCAAGATCTTTGACTTTCTGGGTCATCCCGCGCCGACATCAACCGCTGCGGCAGTCATGGCGTTGAAATACAACGCGTTGTTGGTGCCAATCTATTCCACAAGAATGGACAACGGCATCGATTTCACAATTGAGCTGGAGGAGCCGATCCCCCACAGTGATCCCGAAACCATGACGGCGGCGCTGAACGACAGCCTTGCGGCGCGGGTTCGCCAAGCGCCTGAGCAATGGTTCTGGGTGCACAATCGCTGGAAGCCTGAACGCGCCGACAAAGCCGCGCTCATATCGGCAGCGCTGCGTTAATCGAGCCGCGCAACCCCAAGGATCGCGCCATGGTCGCTTTCCTGAACAATCACCACATGGGGCATGTTGTTTGACGGCATCACCTGCGCCTCAAACTCTGACGCGCCGGACCACTCGGAGATGACCTGCAAGGAGCGTACAATATTGTAATATTCAGCCGTTAACCCGGCGTTCTCGCCGCGGGTAATCTCGACCTCTTCCATCGGCGAATAGGTCACAACCTGCACCACCATTGCGGGCGCTTCGCCGTCGCCAACCCAAGTCGCGCGGACCCGCCAGCCGTCAGCGGTGGATGATGCCTCAACCGCTACCGGATCGGGCGCCTCACGGTGTGCCGCGATCAGATCCAGAACGTCCATCGGGCGAATACCAGCCACATGGTCGACCCCCCCGACAACCATCTGCGGCGTGTACACAACCGTAGAGTGCGCCGCGCGGCTGTAGCCTTGTTGACGTTCGGTGAAGGCTGGGTTCCCGAAGGTATCCGCCCAGCCGATGTAATCCCAATAATCGACATGAAGCGCCAGGGCGATGACGTCATCACGCCCGGCCAATTCCCCCAACAATTCGTCCGCAGGTGGGCACGCATTACAGCCTTGCGACGTAAACAACTCTACCACCACCGGGCCGTCGGCCAATGCGGGGGAGGCTGTCAGGCTCAGTGCCAGCGCACACATCATACCAAATCGTTGTATCATCAGGTGGTCATCCGTCACTTGCCCCGCGCCAGTCAGAGGTAGTGCATCGCAACGGTGAAGGCCAATCAAGCCTTTGCGAGACAATGTGACAGGCCGTGAAAATCGGGGGGCGCGCGGCGCGGCGCGGTTTCAAAGCCAACGGCGTGTCGCGCTCAGGTAGGCTTGGCCCTCGTCCCCGAAAGTGGCAATCAGGGCGGCCTCTTCTGGCTTGGCGAAGCGGATGGTCAGGATCAGCAGCAGCAGCGGCGGCAGGATCACCGGCGACACCGCGCCAAGCCACAAGACCTGCCCCGTAAGGATTGCAACCATCCCCAGATAAATCGGGTTACGGCTAAGCCTGTAGGGGCCCTCAATGATCAGCGTGCCGGGGGTGTGGTGTGGTTCAATTGTGGTTTTCTTCTGCCAAAACCAGAAAGCGGACCAACCGATCAACGCAACGCCAGCGCCCGCCAGCACCAGTCCCGCCCCCTGCAAGACGCCAGAGGCGGCATGGATCACCGGAATCAGCCGCGCCAAGCCCCACGCCACACCCATAAAAGCAAGCGTCCACAGCGGTGGCAGATCGGGGAATCCTCTCATCCCGCCAGCTTGGCGCGGCGGCGCGTGATGCGCAAGCCCGCTGGACGCCCCACAACAGACCGTGATACCGCCCGCATCATGACGCAGCCTGCCCCCCTGCCCCCATTCTCTCCCGTGGACCGCGCGCGGCTATATTGGCTGAAGGACCACGGCTTCCTGCGCGCGTTATGGACAAACTTTCATAAGCTCGATGAGGAGGTCTGGCGCCACAATCACCCAAGTCCTGCGCGATTGGCATGGCTTAAGGCGAATGGTGCTGCCTCAGTTTTGTCTCTGCGCGGAGCAACCTCGGTTCCCAGCCGGATTGAGGCCGCAGCTTGTGCGGATTTGGGTCTGACGTTCCGCGCTGTCGAAATGCGGGCCGTCATCCTGCCCCGGCGTGAGGCACTTCTGGGCCTGCTCGACGCGTTACATGAGATGCCCAAACCGATGGTGATCCACTGCAAATCCGGGTCCGACCGCACCGGGTTGGCCGCCACAATCTACCTGCATGCCTTCAAAGGTGCCCCCTTGGCCGAGGCGCGCAACCAGTTGGCATTGCGCTACATCCACAACCCTTGGGGCCGCGCGAGCATCGTAAACAAGTTGCTCGACGCTTACGGCGCAGCCCATGACGCAACCGGCATTACGTTCGGGGATTGGGTGCGAACCGAGTACGATCAGGTCGGGTTGATGTCGTAGAGCGGGGCGGATCCCACCACCCAGCACCCGCCGTCGGTGCCACCCCAAGCGCCAGCCTCTGGTGCCTCAATACCAAAACGGGGCCTCCGAAGTGGCCCCGCTTCTATGCTCTGCCGCGCAGATTGCGCAGCTTACGCAGCCTACTCTGCGGCGACGGATGAGCGCGCAAGGTTGCGCAACACGTAATGCAGCACGCCGCCATTTTCGATGTACTCAATCTCAACACTGGTATCGATCCGGCACCTCAGGGTGATGTCTTTGGTTGACCCATCCCCATAGGTGATTGTGCAGGGCACTTCGGCCAGCGGTGTCACAGCATCGAGACCATGGATCGCCACCGTCTCATCCCCTTTCAAACCAAGGGTCTTGCGGGTGTCACCGCTGGTGAACTCAAACGGGATCACCCCCATGCCCACAAGATTGGAGCGGTGGATACGCTCAAAGGATTCCGCAATCACCGCTTTCACACCCAAAAGGTTGGTGCCTTTCGCCGCCCAGTCACGACTGGAACCTGCGCCATATTGCTCACCGCCGAAGATCACCAGCGGTGTGCCGTCCTTCTGATGTGCCATGGCAGCGTCAAAAATTGACATCTGCTGACCATCCGGCCCAAGGGTATAGCCGCCCTCAACCCCATCCAGCATCTCGTTCTTGATGCGGATGTTGGCGAAGGTGCCGCGCATCATCACCTGATGATTGCCGCGACGTGACCCGTACGAGTTGAACTCCCGCACCGGCACCTGACGATTGATCAGATACTGCCCTGCCGGCGTGGTGTCCTTGAACGAACCGGCGGGGGAGATGTGGTCCGTGGTGATCATGTCACCCAGGATCGCCAGCACTTTTGCGCCTTCGATATTCTCGATCTCTTTGGTGTCCATGGTCATGCCCTGGAAGTAAGGCGGGTTCTGAATGTAGGTTGAATTCACCGGCCAATCGTAGGTCTCGGCTTCCGTCACTTCGACGGCTTGCCACTTTTCATCACCCTTGAAGACTTCGGCGTATTTCTCCTGGAACGCGGCGCGGGTAACGGTCTGTTCCACCAGTTCCGCAATTTCCTGCGTCGTGGGCCAGATATCTTTCAGGTAGACATCCTTGCCGTCCGGCGTTTGGGCAATCGGGTCTGACGCTAGGTTGATGTCCATGGTTCCGGCCAGCGCATAGGCCACCACCAACGGCGGCGAAGCGAGGTAATTGGCGCGCACATCCGGGCTGATGCGGCCCTCGAAATTGCGGTTGCCCGACAGGACCGAGGTGGCCACCAGATCGCCGTCGCTGATCGCTTTGGAAATCTCCGCCTGTAACGGGCCGGAGTTGCCGATGCAGGTGGTGCAGCCATAGCCCACAAGGTTAAACCCGAGAGCATCGAGATCAACCTGCAACCCTGCCGCCTCAAGATAGGCACTGACCACCTGGCTTCCGGGCGCCAGCGAGGTCTTTACCCAAGGCTTCCGGTTCAGGCCAAGGGCGGCCGCTTTGCGCGCCACAAGGCCGGCGCCGATCATCACATAGGGGTTCGAGGTGTTGGTGCAGGAGGTGATCGAGGCGATCACAACTTTGCCCGATTCCATCGTGTAATCTTCACCCTCAACCACCACTTCTTTGCCCATCGGGCGTTTGAAGGTGTCGGACATCTCCTTGGTGAACGCCTCTTTCGCGCCGGTCAGTGCAACATAATCCTGCGGCCTCTTGGGGCCGGAGATCGCGGGCACAATTGTCCCCATGTCGAGGTGCATCGTGTCTGTATAGACCGGTGCGTAATCATCGCCGCGCCAGAGGCCGTTTTCCTTGGCATAGGCTTCGACAAGTGCAATCCGGTCTTCGTCCCGACCCGTGGTGCGCAGGTAACGCAGTGTTTCACCATCGATCGGGAAGAACCCACAGGTGGCGCCGTACTCCGGTGCCATATTGGCAATTGTCGCCCGATCCGCCAGCGGCAGGTTATCAAGGCCCACGCCGTAGAATTCCACAAACTTGCCGACCACACCACGGGCGCGCAGCAATTCAACAACCTTCAACACCAGATCCGTGCCAGTGGTGCCTTCCATCATCGCACCCGTCAGCTCAAACCCCACAACCTCGGGGATCAGCATCGAGATCGGCTGACCCAGCATTGCGGCCTCCGCTTCAATCCCGCCAACACCCCAGCCAAGCACAGCTGCGCCATTGACCATTGTCGTGTGGGAATCGGTGCCAACCAACGTATCGGGATAGGCCACTTCGGCGCCGCTCTGGTCGGTGTCCGTCCACACCGTCTGCGACAGATATTCCAGGTTCACCTGATGGCAAATACCGGTGCCGGGCGGCACCACGCGGAAGTTGTTGAACGCGCTCTGGCCCCATTTCAGGAAGGTATAGCGCTCCATATTCCGCTCGTATTCACGGTCCACATTCATCTGGAACGCACGTGGATTGCCGAACTCGTCGATCATGACCGAGTGGTCGATGACCAGATCGACGGGGTTCAGCGGGTTGATCTTCTGGGGGTCACCGCCAAGGGCCTTGATCCCGTCACGCATCGCCGCAAGGTCAACTACGGCAGGCACACCGGTGAAATCCTGCATCAACACACGCGCCGGGCGATAGGCGATCTCACGGGGGTTTTTGCCACCTTTTGTGGCCCATTCGCTGAACGCTTTAATGTCGTCAACCGTGACGGTCTTGCCGTCCTCAAAACGCAACATGTTCTCCAGCACCACCTTCAGGGCGGCGGGAAGGCGCGAGAAATCCCCAAGACCAGCCGCTTCAGCGGCAGCGATAGAGTAGTAGGCGACCGAGCGCTCCCCCACGGTTAATGTCTTGCGGGTTTTTGCGGTATCGTGGCCAACGGTGATGGGCATGAAAGCGGCTCCTGTCCGGTGAAAGCTGCGAATTTGGATTTGTCTGAGCAGGGTTTGCCAGTGTTCTGGCAGGGGAACAATCGGGCAAAAGGTCCCTGCGACAAGCTTGGTATGCCGTTGTATACAGTTCTGCGCCGCCAACGTCCACCACCTAAAATGCCCCGACAATTCGGCATTGGACGGGGCTGGGGAACCGGCGTCGATGGGTGGGCCGTTCTCCAGCCCCTTCCCCGCCTCCGCCAAACCCGCTACCGCTATCGCCCATGGTACTGACCGTCACCAACCTCGCCTGCGCCCGTGGGCCTGCGCAAGTCCTTGCGGGCCTGTCCTTTTCCCTGAAAGCGGGGGAGGCGCTGATCCTGCGCGGCCCCAACGGTTCGGGCAAAACCACGCTTCTGCGCACCCTTGCGGGCCTTACGCCGCCGATCACCGGCACCATCACCCACGCAGAGGGCGCAATTGCCTATGGCGCCCACGCGGACGGGCTGAAAACCCAACTCACTGTGGCTGAGAACCTCACCTTCTGGGCCAACATTTTCGGCGTTCGCGATATCTCTGCCGCGATCACGACCTTCGCGCTCGCGCCCTTGGCCGACCGCCCTGCCGGAGAGCTGTCCGCCGGGCAGAAACGCCGTCTCTCCCTGGCCCGCCTGTTGGTCACTGGCCGCCCGATCTGGGCACTTGATGAGCCCACGGTCTCACTCGACACGGAAAACACCGCGCGCTTTGCGGTCGCGGTCAACGCACATCTGGCCCAGGGCGGCAGCGCCATTATTGCCACCCATATTGACCTTGGCCTTCCGGGCGCGCGCAGCCTCGAAATAACCCCCTTCATTGCCAAAGGGATGCCTGCACACGATCCATTTGCCGGGGCCGAGCCATTTTCCGGGGCCGACTTGTGATCGGCCTGCTCAAGCGCGACCTCACGCTTGCATTGCGGGCAGGGGGCGGCTTTGGCCTCAGCCTGGCGTTCTTCCTGATCTTCACCGCCCTGGTCCCGTTTGGCATTGGGCCGGAAACCGGCCGTTTGGCCGAGATTGCCGCTGGCCTTTTGTGGCATGGCGCGCTGCTGGCCTGCCTCCTGTCCCTCGACCGGATTTTTCAGCTTGATTGGGAGGACGGAACACTTGACCTGATCGCCACGTCCCCCCTGCCCCTTGAGGCCGCCGCTGCTCTGAAAGCCTTGGCCCATTGGCTGACCACGGGCCTGCCGCTGGTCGCCGCCGCGCCAATCCTCGGCTTGCTTCTGAACCTTCCCGGCCCGGCTAACCCGTGGCTTGTGGCCTCCCTGCTTGCCGGAACCCCTGCGCTATCAGCGATCGGAACCTTCGGTGCGGCGCTGACGGTGGGAATCAAACGCGGCGGACTGCTTTTGTCACTTCTGGTCCTGCCCCTTTACGTGCCGACACTGATTTTCGGCGCGCTTACCGCCACACGCGGCGCACAGGGCCTCGACGCCACCACGCCGTTGGTCCTGACCGCCGGAATCACCCTTGGTGCCTGCGCAATTTTGCCCTTCGCCGCCGCCGCCGCCCTCCGCGTCAATCTGCGCTAGCTTTGCGCCAGTACGCCCCATTGTGACACGCAGAATCCGCGCATATGTTCCGCCCATGACCTCAATCTGGGAATACGCGAACCCGCGACGGTTCATGGTGGCATCAGGCACGCTTTTGCCGTGGATCACTGGCATTGCAGCCCTGTGCCTGATTGGCGGGCTGATCTGGGGTTTTTTCTTTACACCCGATGACTTCCGCCAAGGCTCCACCGTCAAGATCATCTACCTGCATGTGCCCGCGGCGATCATGGCAGTCAACGCGTGGATGATGATGCTGGTGACCTCGCTGATCTGGGTAATCCGCCGCCATCACGTGTCGGCACTGGCTGCCAAGGCAGCGGCGCCGGTTGGCATGGTTTTCACTCTGATCGCTCTCTTCACCGGGGCGGTCTGGGGGCAGCCGATGTGGGGGACCTGGTGGGAATGGGATCCGCGCCTGACGTCGATCCTGATCCTGTTCCTGTTTTACCTCGGCTACATGGCGTTGTGGGAGGCGATTGATAATCCGGATCAGGCCGCAGACCTGACGGCTGTCTTATGCCTCGTCGGTTCGGTGTTTGCGGTGTTGTCGCGCTATGCGCTGGTGTTCTGGAATCAGGGCCTGCACCAGGGCGCGACCCTATCGCTGGATGCGGAGCAAAACATCGCCGACGTGTTCTGGTATCCGCTTATTACCGTGCTTGCAGGCTTCGGGTTCCTGTTCCTCGCGTTGGTCCTGTTCCGCACCCGAACAGAGATTCGCGCCCGCCGCATCAAAGCGCTCATCACACAGGAGCAGATGACCTGATGGTTGATCTTGGACAATACGCAGTGCCGGTTTTGGCAGCTTACGCAGGTACAATTAGCGCCCTGATCGTGCTAATCGGCGCGTCGCTATTGCGCGCGCGTCAAGTGGCGCGACAGCTGGCGGAGGTTGAGGCGCGCCGCAACCGGGGTGTGCAGTCATGAAGGTGAACTGGCTGATGGCCCTACCGCTCCTGCTGACCGCCGGTTTTTTCGGCATCGCAGGCTGGCAGCTTGCCAACAACAGCGGCGATCAGAGCGCGGGGGTGGATACCCAATCCCTACGCTCCGTGCAGCAGGGCAACCCCGCCCCCCCGCTTGAATTGTCTGAACTTGCCGGCACGCCACTTTTGACCCGTGACGCGTTGCAGGGAGAGGGTCTGGTGATCCTCAATTTCTTCGCGTCCTGGTGCCCGCCTTGCAGGGCGGAACATCCAACCCTGACCGCTTTGGCCGAAGCCGGTGTGCCGCTATACGGGGTCAATTATCGGGATCGGGACAGTCAGGCGCTGTCTTTTCTGGAGGAGCTTGGCAATCCCTACGACCTGATCGGCACTGATCCGCAGGCCCGCACCGGCCGCGATTGGGGTGTTGTGGCGATGCCGGAGACGTTTTTCATCAACGATGACGGCATCGTGGTTCTGCATTTCAGAGGGCCCGTCGTGCGCCGGTCCTTGGAAAATCAGGTGCGTCCGGCTTTGGCTGAGGCGGGGTATACTCTGCCCGACCTGCCCCCTTTAGGCGCGGTTGAGATCAACTGAGTCGCTCCAGAAAGCTCTCAGAGGTTGCAGGCGGGATTGATCAGCGGGCCTGAACGGCAGGGCTGAACGGCCGGTTTGAGCAGCGGGGCTGGCTGGTCATTTCTGCCTTGGACGCATCCAGTTCCCGCAATGGCGTCAACGCCGTCCGTTACGCAATAGCGCAAGACAATTGGCCCTAGTGGTACACGTCTTGGTATCGGCCTTTGGTGTCGGCTCTTGGTAACTTCAAAAATTTGATCACCCGCCACAATCACACTTAACCGCTACGGCTCCACGCCTCAGGGCATGACGGCCCGAGCGGGACAGTGGGCGGGCCGGAAAAGTGGGCCAGCGCCTGTGCGAGCGCCCGGTCCCACATTCTCAATCAGGAGGCATGTCATCATCCCTCAAGACCGTCGCCACCTTGTGGTCACGACAGGCCGCAACGCAATTTATCAATAGATGTAGCGGATCTGGTCCGTCCAAAACCGTTCGATCCGCTTCAGGGAGTGGTTCAGCCGGTCCACGCCATCAGCGTTCAGGACACCCTGCTTTTCCAGCCCTTCAGCGTGGCGTTCAAACAGACCATCAACGGTCTCGCGCACATGGCGGCCCTTGTCGGTCAGGCGCACCCGAACCGAGCGGCGGTCAATCTCACATCGCTGGTGGTGCATATACCCCATATCAACCAGCTTCTTGAGATTGTAGCTGACGTTAGAGCCCCGATAATAACCGCGGGATTTCAACTCTCCCGCTGTCACCTCATTGTCGCCGATGTTGAACAACAACAACGCCTGCACGGCGTTGATGTCGAGCACCCCCAGCCGTTCAAACTCATCCTTTATCACATCAAGAAGCAGCCGATGCAGGCGCTCCACCATGGCGAGGGAATCCAGATAGCCCACCAAAAACCCGGATTGGGTTGGTGAGGCAAGGGGCGCATGCATACTCATGATTTTAGCTCCGCAATCACTGCTTTCGCCGTAGATTCGGGGAAAAACGGAAAAATTCCGTTAAGCGTCAAAATGTATTTTGATTCAGGTGTTCAGAGCAGGTCCAAAAATCAGGCCCGCAATTCAGGCACCGCGCCCAAGGGTCGGGCGCATATCCGCTGCGATGCGTTCAAGCATCGCGGACAGGCCAACGGGGGCTTCGGCCTGGCCCGACACCCATTGGTAAAGGTCATGGTCAGCCTCAGCCAGGACCACCTCAAACGCATTCAACGTGGCATCATCGGCGGTGTCCAGGTGTCGGTCTGCCCAACCGCCCAGGATCAGGTCCATCTCCTTGATGCCCCGATGCCAGGCCCTTATCCGCAGGCGCTTCAGACGGACCTCGGGGCTTTCATTCATGTGCCACCCAACGCGGCACGCAGGCGCTTTTCGATCCGCCCCATCCGTTCGGCCAGCGAGGCTTGTTCCTGCCGCATCTGGCGCAGGTCGATCAGGAGTTTCTCCATATCCTCACCCAGCGGCTCGGCCACATCGGGGCCATCCAGCCCCTCACCCTGCCCGGCCAGAAGCCACATCATCGACACACCCAATATCCCGGCCAGCTTGCCCAGCTTGTTGGCGCGCGGCTCGGATTGGTCATTCTCCCAGGCCCGGATTGTCTTCACCTTCACACCCAATCGCTTGGCCAACTCAGGCTGCGCCATATTCGCGGCTTCGCGCGCACCGGTTACCCGATCGCCGAAAGTGGAGGTCTCTGCATCGAACCACGTGGCCTCATCTTGCGACTGATCGTCCATGGGAATGTCCTTGTGAGAGGTTGATCGTGTGCACCGGCCACACTATGCAACCAGTACCTGCAATACAGCCCGGAACATGAGGGCTCCAGCCCCAAAGGACGCGACACGATGCCCTTCCTTTCCGACACGCTCGCCCGGGTAAAGCCCTCCCCCACCATCGCCGTCTCGAATTTGGCGGCAGAATTGAAGCGCCAGGGTAAGGATGTGATCGGCCTCGGCGCAGGAGAGCCGGACTTCGATACCCCCCAGAACATCAAAGACGCGGCCAAGGCGGCCATTGATGCGGGCAAGACGAAATACACCGCCGTTGACGGGATTGCCGAGCTGAAGGAGGCCATTGTCGCCAAATTCAAACGTGACAACGGGCTGACCTACACCCCTTCCCAGGTGACGGTTGGCACCGGCGGCAAACAAATCCTCTACAACGCGCTGATCGCAACGATGAACCCGGGTGACGAAGTCATCATTCCGGCGCCTTACTGGGTGTCTTACCCCGATATGGTGCTTCTGGCAGGCGGCGAGCCGGTGTTTGTCGAGGGCCCGTCCGAGACCGGATACAAGATCACACCCGCACAACTGGACGCCGCAATCACCCCCAAGACCAAGTGGTTCATCTTCAACTCGCCGTCCAACCCTACCGGTGCGGGCTACACAGCCGCCGAACTCAAAGGCCTGACCGACGTGTTGATGCGCCATCCCCATGTCTGGGTGATGACCGACGACATGTACGAACATCTGGTCTATGGCGATTTTGAGTTTGCCACCCCGGCTGAGGTTGAGCCGGGCCTGATCGACCGCACCCTCACCTGTAACGGCGTGTCCAAAGCCTATGCGATGACCGGATGGCGCATCGGGTATGCGGCCGGCCCGGAACAGCTGATCAAAGCCATGGGCAAAGTGCAGTCACAATCAACCTCCAACCCGTGTTCGATCTCCCAATGGGCCGCCGTTGAGGCGCTGAATGGCCCGCAGGATTTCCTCGCGCCCAACAATAAAACGTTTGTGCGCCGCCGCGACATGGTGGTCGAGATGTTGAATGCAGCCGAGGGCATCAACTGCCCGACACCGGAAGGGGCATTCTACGTCTACCCCTCGATCCACGGCTGTATGGACAAGACCACCCCCGCAGGCACCAGAATCGACACGGATGAGACCTTCGCCAAAGCCTTGCTGGAGGAAACCGGCGTCGCCGTAGTCTTTGGCGGCGCGTTTGGCTTGTCACCTGCCTTCCGGGTCAGCTACGCCACCTCAGACAAGAACCTGAAAGAAGCCTGCACCCGGATCCAGAATTTCTGCGCGGCGCTCAGCTAAAGCGTTTCGCGTTCAATTCGGGTCACCAATTGGATGCGGAACGCCCGCAACATCCCATGGGGAGCACAGGTTTCGCCACAGGCCCTGATCCAAAGGTCGCGCGAAACGCTTTAAGTTCAACAAACCTCCCCGGCAAAACAACCCCGTCTTCCATTTGCCCGAAATATCCCGGGGGAGTCCGAAGGACGGGGGCAGCGCCCCCTTTGGGCCGAAGGCCCTGTTGCCCCCCCAAGCCAATCAAACGCCACCCAGGGAAGGACTTGCGCACCCCTTCCCCCTCACACGCCCCTTGCGACACCCTTTTCCGCGCCCTTTTCCGCGCCCCTTGTCCCGCCCCTTGTCCCGTCCCCCGCGCGCCTATAGGCCAACCCGATGCCCCGCGCGCACTTTTTCGACCATGTAATCCTGATCCTCGGCTGTGTTTTCATGCTGACGCCACCTGTGTTGCTGCTTGCACAGGGCTTTTCACCGGCAGCGCTGGCGGCGCTGATCACCACGGACAACCGGGCACAGCCTGGTCTGGCACAGCTTCTCACCACGTCTTTCCTGATCGCCGCCGGAGTGGCGCTGGTGAAAACCGCCACCTCCCTGTTTGCCGCCTTCGCGCTGGTGTTCTTCCGGGTGCCGGG
>JAESTV010000144.1 GCA_016763475.1 Roseicyclus sp. | reverse complement strand
GGGCCACCCGTTTGGCAAAGGCCCGGTTCACCCGACCCAACACGCCGTTTTGCTCATGTAACATCCGGGGCCGCCCGGTCAGCCGTGCGGCGACCATGGCAGGAATCGTCGGATATCCACCAAACCCCACCACAACATCCGGCTTTTCGCGCATCATCCGGAAGGTTGCGCCGATGACACCGAAGAAAATCCGAAACGGGGCCGCCAGCTTGGCAAGCACGCCGCCACGGGTAAACGTGGCCGAGGACACCTGCCGGATTTCAACCGCATGGCTGAACCCACCCACATACCGCGCCCCGCGCGCGTCGGTGGACAGCGTCACCCGCCAGCCCTTTCGCAACATCGCCTCAGACAACGCCTGAGCCGGGAACATATGCCCCCCCGTGCCGCCCGCCGCGATGATGAGATGGGGTTGGGACATATCCTACCTTTGGCGCGACAAAAGGTGATCCGCGAGGTCACCTTGCGGCCGGGTGCGGGTGAACACCAGAAGCATCCCCACAGCGATCCCGGTCGCAATCAACGACGAGCCGCCGTAACTGACAAACGGCAGCGTCATGCCTTTGGCTGGCAAAAGCCGCACCGCAACACCCATGTTGATAAACGCCTGCAACGCCAGAAGGCTGACAAGGCCGGTGCCTGCAAGGCGTGCAAACGGGTCCCGTTCCTTCATCAGGCGCGAATAGCTGCGCAGGGTAATTGTCAGGTACAGCGCGATGATCACAAAGACGAGGGCAAGACCATATTCCTCTGCCGCAACGGCGATGATGAAATCAGTATGGGCGTCAGGCAACGTCCATTTGACCGATCCCTCACCAAGGCCGGTGCCAAACAAACCACCCTCCCGGATTGCGTCAGTGGCGTATCCAAGCTGCGTATTTTCACCAACTTCGCCACTCATGAAGCCGTCGATACGGCGGCGAAAATGCTCCGACGCGGAATAGGCAAACATCCCCGCCAGAATGACCGCACCGACCACCAGAATCAGCACCAGCATGGGCGCCCCAGCCACAAAATATATCACTGACCATACGAATATTATCAACGCCGCCTGCCCGAAATCCGGTTGCAGCGCCAGGAAACCCACAATCACCACGGTGACAAACAACGACACCGTCTTGCCAGGCGGGCCTGCAACCTCCTGGGAGGCGGCCATCATCCAGGCGGTGAAGACAATGAACACAGGCTTGAGGAATTCCGACGGCTGAAGCGAGGCGAAGCCAAGGGAATACCAGCGTGTGGCACCCATTCCGTAATCTGTCCCGAACACCGGCAGCAGTGCCACCGCACCGACAGCTGCGAAAAAGCCCAAGACCCCCCAGCGCCGGACCGAAACCGGCGTCATCATCGACACCAGAACCATCACGCTTAACGCAATGCCCCCAAACGCCGCTTGCCTAATCACATAGTAGAACGGCTCGTGCCCGTTGCGTTCCGCCAGAGGCGGAGAGGCCGCAAAGCCCAAAAGAATACCGATCGCAAAAAGCGAGAAAACGCACCCAAGCGTCACCCGGTCAATTGTGCTCCACCAACGCGGAATAACCGCGTCACCCGTGTGCACAACAACTGTGCCATGCGCCATTTCCGTCATGGAAAGCCTGCCTTGCCCTCAAGCGACGTTGTCCGCCGCGCTTCTGCTCTGCCCGAGTTATCCCGAGTCTATGGGCGCAGTTTAGCCTGAAATGGCGGAACTGGCTAGGGCTAGTATGGTGTCACGCATGAACCACATCTCTTGGAGCACAGGCGTAGAGTTGCTCAGAAAGTGATCATCCCTCCCCCGCAACGCACCATGGTTGCGCGGTGGCTGCAAAGGTCACCGCCACCGGGTGGGCAATTTGCCCGACACTCAACGTCCGCGCGCCTTTTTTGGTGTGGTTTGTCAGGGATAGGCCAGTTGGCGCAGGCCATAAAACCCCGCCCATACCTATCTATGATCTTTCCCCATGGTGCCCCCCGTTGCAGGGCACCTGCCTGACACCAAACGCGCCAACCCGCGCGGCACCTGTTCCTGCACCTATTCCTGCGCCTGTTTCTGCACCTGTTTCTGTGCCTCAACCTGCGCGATGAAGTCCGCGCCACGGGTTTCAAAGCTATCATATTGATCGAAACTGGCCGCCGCAGGTGCCAGCAATACCGTATCCCCTGCCTCGGCCTCGGCCGCCGCACGGGCCACGGCCGTTGCCATATCCCCGCAAACCTCAGCCTCTACGCCACCCAGATGCAGCGCAAACGCCTCTGCCTCACGTCCAATCACATAGGCTTTCACAACCGCGCCGGTGGCGGAGGCCAAAGCCTCCATCCCGCCGTCCTTTTCCAGACCGCCGCAGATCCAGCGGATGCGTTTGAACGCACTCAAGGCCTTCACGGCGGCGCCCACATTGGTGGCCTTGCTGTCGTTGACGTAAAACACGCCGCCAATCTCCGCGACCCTTTGCGAGCGATGGGGCAACCCTTCAAACGTCGCAAACGCGGCCTCCACAACCCGCGGCGGCAATCCCAGCGCCCGACACACGCCATAAGCGCAGGCCGCATTCTGATGATTATGCGCACCCGGCAAACCCGGCACCTTGCGGAGATCAATCGAGGCCGCCTGCCGCCCTTTGCGGAACTCACTTAACCAACCCTTGCGGGTGCTGATATCCCACCCCGGCCCGCTCAACTTGCCCGAGGCGACCCGGATCAACCGCCCATCCCCCGGCGCTTCAGCCACCTGCCCGGCCAGATACTGCCCTTCCATCTCATCAACGCCAATCACCGCCCGCTCCGGCCCGCCTTCCGAAAACAAGCGCCGCTTGGCCGCAAAATACCCGCCGAGGCCGCCGTGACGATCCAGATGGTCAGGGGACAAATTGGTGAAGACCGCAATGTCAGGTGTCAAGGATCGCGCCAGCTCGATCTGGTAAGATGACAATTCCAACACCACCACTTCGCCATCCACAGGTGGCTCAATATCCAGAACCCCGCGCCCGATATTACCGGCAAGCTGAACCGGAACCCCACCCTCCTCCAGAATATGCGCAATCAACGCCGACGTGGTGGATTTCCCGTTGGAGCCTGTCACCGCAACAACCCGCGGCGGCGTATCGTGAAACGCCCAATCCCCCTGCCCGAGGGAGCGGAAGAACAAACCAACGTCATTGTCGACCGCAACACCCGCCATATGAGCCGCCGCAATTGCAGGGTGCGGTGCGGGGTAAAGGTGGGGAATACCGGGGGACGCCACCAGACAGGCCACCCCGTCCAGCCCGTCGCGCAATGGATCATGCACCACAAACCCCGCCGCACCAGCCCGCGCGCGACCCGCCTCACCATCATCCCAGCACAATACCTCAGCGCCCCCGGCCTGCAACGATACCGCCGCCGCAAGACCAGACCGACCAAGGCCCAACACCAACACCCGTTGCCCCTCAAAGCCGATCACAGGAATCATCACACCCGCCCTTTCATCTTGGCAGAAAAACTCAACTCCAACGCTGCACCCAAAACAACCGCCCGATCACCTGGAACATCATCCGCCCCACCCGCCAATCACACTAAACGAATGACGCCAACGGCGTCCCAATTTAACTAAGAGCGCGCGCTCACCGCAACTTCAACGTCGCCAACCCGATCAAAGCCAGGATCAAGGAGATGATCCAGAACCGGATCACAATCTGCGGCTCCGCCCAGCCCTTTTTCTCAAAATGGTGGTGGATCGGCGCCATCAGGAACACCCGTTTTCCAGTGGCCTTGAAGTACAGCACCTGCACAATCACGCTGACCGCCTCAGCCACAAACAGCCCACCTACAATCGCCAGAACGATCTCGTGTTTGGTGCTGACGGCGATTGCGCCCAAGGCACCCCCCAACGCAAGCGAACCGGTGTCCCCCATGAACACCGCCGCAGGCGGCGCATTGTACCACAAGAACCCCAACCCGCCGCCAATCAACCCGGCACAGAAGACCAGCAACTCACCCGTACCCGGCACGTAATGCACGTCCAGGTATTCGGTGAAATCGACCCGGCCAACGGCATAGGCAATCACCCCCAATGTGCCTGCCGCAATCATCACCGGCATGATTGCCAGGCCATCCAGACCATCGGTCAGATTGACAGCGTTGGCTGATCCCACAATCACAAACATCACAAACGGGATGTAGAACCATCCAAAATTCAGCAGCACGTCTTTGAACACGGGCAACGCCAGTTGGTTCGACAAGTCTTCCGGGTGCAGTTGTGCGGCAATCAATGCCGCCGCGCAGGCAATCGCAAAACCTGCCGCCAAGCGGACCTTACCCGAGACACCAACCGAGGTTTTGCGGCTTACCTTCGCCCAATCGTCGGCAAACCCGATCAATCCAAAAGCCACCGTCACACCCAACACCAGCCAGACATACCCGTTGTCGAGTCGCGCCCACAGCAGCGTCGACAGGCTCAGCGCCGCCAGAATCAACAACCCACCCATGGTGGGGGTGCCTGCCTTGGTTTCGATATGATGGGCGGGGCCATCTTTGCGGATCGGCTGGCCGTCTTTGTATTTCCGGCGCAGGGCATTGATCAGCGGCTGGCCAAAGATGAAGCCGAATATCAGCGCGGTAAAGAAGGCGCCGCCAGCCCGAAAGGTGATATAACGGAACAGATTGAAGACATCACCGCCGTCCGACAGGTCACTTAGCCAAAACAACATATAGCGGTATCCTTACGCTCGCGCCTCAACCGATTGCCCCAGTTTCCGCAGGGCGTCAACCACCAGCGAAATCCGAGAGCCTTTTGAGCCTTTGATCAACACAACATCTCCGGGGCGCAGACTACGGCGCACGGCACCGCACATTTCAGCTGCCGTGGCCTCGTGGACGCCCCGTTTGGCCTCCGGCAGCGCATTGCGCAGATGCGCCATCAACGGCCCGCAGGTATGGACAATGTCCACCCTCTCCATGGCGTCCAGATCAGCGATCCCGGCGTGCATCGCACCCGCCTGATCACCCAATTCCAACATCTCACCCAGAACCGCCACCCGCCGCCCGCCACGCACAGGTTGCGTTGCAGCCAAAACCTCCAGCCCGGCGGCAAGAGAGGCGGGGTTGGCGTTAAACGCATCATCAATCAGCTCTATGGCAATATCATCGGTGCGGCTCAACTGGATACGCTCGCGCTGCCCGCGCCCCGCCACCGGTTGCCAATGGGACAACATCATTGCGGCCTGCGTTGGGTCCGCACCCGCAGCCGCAACCGCACAAATCACGGCAACGGCATTGCTGGCGTAGTGGCGGCCCGCGACGGACAACTTCGCCAACCGCACACCATCCCGGCTGGCAATCCGCATCACAGTTGTCTGGTCAGCCAACACAACATCCGTCAGCTGAAAGTCCGCCCCCTCCGCCTCTCCAAACGTCACAACCTCAGCCGCATATTTACCTGCGGCCTCTGTCAGGATGGCTGAGGTCCCCGGATCCAGCGGCACAATTGCGATCCCGCCCGGTTCCAGCCCCTCAAAAATTGCGGCCTTTTCTGCCGCAATACCCTCGATCACCCCAAAGGCCTCCAAATGGGCTGGCGCGATGGTGGTGATCACGGCCACATCAGGCCGCGCCAAACGGGATAGCGGCGCAATCTCTCCGGGGCTACTCATTCCGATCTCGATCACTGCAAAATCTGTGTCTCGGGGCATCCGGGCCAGGGTCAGGGGCACCCCCCAATGGTTGTTGTAAGACGCCACTGCGACATGTATGTTTCCCTGCCCCTCCAATGCCTTACCTAACATATCTTTCGCGGTGGTCTTGCCCACTGATCCGGTGATCGCGATCACTTTCGCACGGGTCCGCGCCCGTGCCGCTTGCCCCAGCCGTTCCAAAGCCGGCAGGACCGCATCGACAATCAGACATCGCGCCGGATCGACGCCGTCAGGCACACGGGAGACCAGCGCCGCCGCTGCGCCGCGTTCCAGCGCCTGGGCCACAAACTCATGGCCGTCACGCTCAGCGGCGAGCGCCACAAACAGATCACCCGGCACCAACGTGCGGGTGTCGATGGAGACGCCACCCGCCTCCCAATCACCTTTCACCTGCCCGCCGGTCACCTGCGCCGCCTCAGCAGCGGTCCACAGGCTGATATCACCTGTTGGATCAAGCGCCCTCATATCGCCCCCTCCAGCGCTGCAACCGCAACCGACGCCTGCTCAACATCGTCAAACGGATAAACCACATCCCCCACCTGCTGCCCGGTCTCGTGGCCCTTGCCTGCAATCAAAAGCGCATCACCTGGCTCCAGCATGTCAACGCCACGCAAGATCGCCTCGGCCCGGTCCGCAACCTCTGTCGCCTCCGGACAGCCACCCATGATCGCCGCGCGGATCAGCGATGGCTCCTCGGAGCGAGGGTTATCGTCTGTCACAAACACAACATCCCCATGAGCCGCTGCCGCTTGCCCCATCAACGGGCGCTTGCCCCGGTCCCGGTCCCCGCCAGCGCCAAAAACAACGACCAAACGGCCAAGTACGTGGGGCCGCAGCGCCTTCAGCGCCACCTCCAGAGAATCCGGCGTATGTGAATAATCAACATAGATTGGGGCGCCATGGCTGCGCCGCGCCGCCAGTTGCATCCGGCCACGGACACCCTCCATCTTCGGCAAAACCGCAAACACTGCGTCCGGGTCCTCACCACCCGCAATCACCAAACCCGCCGCCGTCAGCACATTCATCGCCTGAAACCCGCCGATCAGCTCAAGGCGCACCTGGCGCCCCTCACCTTGCCAGCGAAACAGCACATCCTGCCCGGTCTCATCAATCCGCCGCCCGGTAATTTTCAGGGCCGCATCGACGTATTGCGCCACCCCCAGCACCTCGATCCCGCGCGCACCACAGGCCTCAGCCACACGTGAAGCAAAGCTATCGTCCAGGTTGATCACCGCAATACCATCCTCCGGTAACAGCCCGGTAAACAAGCGCAGCTTGGCCTCGAAATAGGCCTCCATGGTGCCGTGATAATCCAGGTGATCCTGGGTCAGGTTGGTAAATGCCGCCGCCGCCAGCCGAACCCCATCCATGCGTTTCTGCAACAATCCGTGGGACGATGCCTCCATCGCGGCGTGGGTCACACCCGCACCCGCCATGTCCGCCAACAGTTTATGTAAGGTCACTGGCTCAGGCGTTGTATGGATACCGGGCGCCGCAAATGCGCCCTCAACACCCGTGGTGCCGATATTCACCGCTGAGCGGCCCAATGCCTCCCAGATCTGGCGGGTGAAGCTGGCAACCGAGGTTTTGCCGTTGGTCCCGGTGACGGCCACCATGGTTTCAGGCTGGGCCCCGAAGAACAGCGCTGCGGCGTGGGCCAAAGCGTCGGCTGCGTCCTCAACCACAACCAAGGCCGCATCGGATGTGGCCAGTTCAACCGCCGCAATCTCAGCGCCTGCGCGGTCGGTCAACACAGCGCCCGCGCCCATGCGCAATGCATATTGGATGAATTCACCGCCGTGGACCCTTGTGCCGGGCAACGCTGCAAACAACGTCCCACGCTCCACTTTGCGGCTGTCCAGCGCCAGGCCCAAAACCTCCACATCACCGCCGGTCTTCGGGGTCAGGCCCAGATCCGACAATCGTCTCACGGCCATTCCTGCGCCTCCCCTAGTTCGAGGTGCTGGATAGCTGCAAACCGAGGGGATGTTCAACGTCTGGCCGCAACCCCAGAAGTGGCGCGGCGCGGCGGATGATCTCTGCCGCCACCGGAACAGCGGTCCAGCCGGCGGTGCGGCGGGGTTGCGGACCGCTCAATTCTTCGGCCTCCTGCAACGTCACAATCAGCACATATTGTGGGTCTGTCATCGGGAACGCGCTGGCGAAGGTGTTGAGGTTGCGATCCTCGTAATACCCGCCCTGAGGGCGCGGCAGGTCAGCCGTGCCGGTTTTGCCGCCGACGAAATAGCCATCAACTTCCCCGAAACTCGCGGTGCCGTCGGTCACAACCGCGCGCAACAGCGCCCGTATCGCACCCGAGGTTGCCTCTGAAATAATCCGCCGCCCGTTTTGTGGCTCATCACGGCGGAGCAATGTCGGCGTAATCTCGGTGCCGCCGTTCACCATCGTCGAATAGGCCGACGCCAGATGCAGCGGCGAGGTCGAGAGTCCGTGGCCATACGAAATTGTCATTGTCGCCAGCTCTCCCCAACGGGGTGGCAAAAGCGGACGACTCGATTGGGCCTCAATCAACTCGACCCCGGTTGGCGCCAACAGGCCAAGTTCGTCAAGGAACGCCTGCTGACGCTCGCCGCCAATCGCCCGCGCAATCCGCGCGGTGCCGATGTTGGACGAATGGATCAGTACATCCGCAACTGACAACTCGGGCCCGGGGTCTGAGTAGTCGCTGATCGAGAAACCCGCCATCCGCAAAGGCCCGGTGGTGTCGATCATATCATACGGCGAGTAGAGGTTTAGCTCCAACGCCTGAGCAATGGTGAAGGTCTTGAAAACGCTGCCTAATTCATAGACACCCTGAACGGCGCGGTTAAACAGCGGGCTGTCAGCCTGGTCCCCCTCCAGCAGCGGACGGGGCCGCGCGTTGGGGTCAAAATCTGGGAGTGACGCCATCGAGATCACCTCACCCGTATGGATATCCATCAACACTGCGGCGGCACCGCGCGCGCCCAGCAGGGCCATGCCGCCAGCCAGCACTTCCTCAACCGCCGCCTGCACCGTCAGGTCCAGCGACAACATCAGCGGATCGACACGGGACGGGTCACGCAACTCCTCATCAAAGCGCGCCTCAACCCCGGCGATGCCAATCACTTCCGCCGCATTCACCGCCTCTTCGCCGAAACGTGCGCCCCCCATGATGTGGGCGGCAATCGGGCCGTTGGGGTAAAGGCGCATTTCGCGGGGGCCAAACAAAAGCCCCGGCTCACCCAGGTCATGAACCTGTTGTTCCTGCTCGGGAGAGATATAGCGCTGCAACCAAATGAAGCGGGCGCCTGATGTAAATCGGCGATGTAACTCATCCGCGTCCATGTCCGGGAAGATCGCCGCAAGCCCCTCAGCCGCGGTGCGGGGGTAGATCATATCCTGGGGGTGGGCATACAGCGCGTTGGTGGCGAAATTTGTCGCCATTATCCGCCCGTGCCGGTCGGTGATATCCGCACGGGTGTTCATAATTGTCGGCCCTTGCGCCACAATGCGCGGCTCCGTCGGGGCCGATGTGGCCAGCGCCGCCATGCGGGTACCAACCGCACCAAACGCAAGAATGAAGCAGATCGCCACCAGCAAAAGGCGGCTTTCGGCGCGCACCCGCATCTTGTCCCGCCCGGCCTCATGGCGCAGGCGCAGGTTCTCTTTCTCAACGTTATCAGGGTTTTCGCCACGTGCGCGGGCATCCAGAATCCGGGTCAACGGGCGCAGGGGAATGCGAAGGCTCATAACGGTTCAATCTCCCCGGTAAACTCAGGGGTAGAAGAGTTTTCGAGGACAAACACTTCGGCATCTTCGACCGGCTCTTCGACAGGCGCAGGGAACGGGATCTGCGCCACTTCACCGAATTGGTCGGGGGCCAGTGGGAGCAAACCCAACCGGTCAAAGTTGAAATCCGCCAGATCGCGCAGACGGTCAGGGCGGTTAAGATACGCCCATTCGGCGCGCAAAATGCCAAGACGCTCGCGTTCATTGACAATTTGGCGATGCAGGCGGTCGACATCCCGGTCAGCCATCTGGGTCTGGATCGTTTGATGATAGGCCCAATAGCCCAGGGCAATAACCAGAACTGCGGCAATCAGGGTGGTCAGGCGCATGGTTAAAGGCCCTCCACACGGGGCAGGCCCAGGTCTGCCAGATCAATTGTGAGCGCGGGTGCATCGGTGCGGGTGGCGATGCGCAACTTTGCGGATCGCGCGCGGGTGTTGCGGGCGATTTCGTCGTCGTTCGGGGCGATCGCCTTTTTGGGCGTGAGGGTGAAGCCGGGCGTCTTTGCGGCGGCCTCCGGCTCGTAACGGGAGCCGCCGCCTCCGGTGCTTGAGCGCTCTGTCATGAACCGCTTCACGATGCGATCCTCGGTGGAGTGGAAGGTCACAACCGCCAGCTTGCCGCCGGGTTTCAGCGCCCGTTCCGCGGCCATCAATCCTTGGGCCAATTGCCCGAATTCATCGTTCACCGCAATGCGGATGGCCTGAAACGAACGGGTTGCGGGATGGCTTTGGCCCGGCTTTTTGCGAGGCAGGCACTTTTCTACGATTCCAGCGAGTTGCAAGGTGGTGCTAATGCGATACTTTAACCGCTCCGCTACAATTGAGCGGGCAATCCGCCGGGAGGCCCGCTCTTCCCCGTATTGAAACAGGATGTTGGCCAGAAGCTCCTCTGGTGCGTCGTTGACCAGGTCTTCGGCAGAGACCCCGCTCTGGCCCATCCGCATATCCAGCGGCCCATCACGCATGAACGAAAACCCCCGTTCCGCCAGGTCCAGCTGCATCGACGATACCCCCAGATCAAGGGCGACACCGTCCAATATACCGCTTGTGTTCGCAACACCCAGCGCCGCGCCCGCCAAGGTATCCAGGTCAGAAAACGTCCCTTCCACAAGCCGAAGCCGGTCCCCGAAGGTCCCGGCCCAATCTGCTGCCATTTCAAAGGCCAAAGGATCGCGATCCACTCCAATCACCAGATCCGCACCTCCCTCAAGCAAGCCACGGGCGTATCCACCAGCGCCGAAGGTTGCGTCCAGCCACAACCCAGAAACCGGAGCCACCTCGCGCAGGATCGATCCAAGCAGGACGGGAATATGTGGCGGGTCGGGAGCGGCGGTCATTCGGCATTGTCTGTTACCTGGGTGGACTTGGGCACCTGGGTGGGGTTGGGCACCGGGGTGGATTTGGGCGCATTGGCAAGTGACACGGGGTTAAAGAACTCTTTGCCCGCCGACAGTTTTGCCAGCATCAGCGCCAGCTTGTCCTTGGACGCCTCGCCATCAGCGGGCTTGAGGATGTGGAATTTGGTACCTTTGCCCTGGAACACGGCCTCGCCGTCCAGCGCCAGTTTTTCCCGTGCGGCGGCGGGCAGGACAAAGCGGCCAGTGTCATCCACTTGCACGTTGTCACAGAGCGAATAGTAAAGAATTTCAAGAACTTCGCGCTCTTCCTCGCCTTCCGGCATGTTCTGGATGCGCTGGTCGAGGTCGTCATAGGCATTGCCTGAAAGGCACTCGACAAATTCGGTCAGGGGGTTGCCATAGGCGATATAAAGGCGGGCGGTATCACCGGGTCCGCAGGACACATCTTCTGCCTGCAAGGTGCGACGGAATTTGGCCGGGAGCGAAACCCGACCTTTCCCATCAACCTTGCACACATTGGTGCCCTGAAACCTCGTGTCCACTGTAAGGACTGCCTTCTTGTTGCCACGTTTGGGCCTTATTTGACCCAATGAATTCTTCCGTTTCTTAACGGACCCCTGAAAATGGAAACGGCGGATTGAGGAAGCTGCCACTCCTCAATCCGCCGCCTCGTCCCATTTCTGGGGTGTCCGACTACACAAACTACCTGGGGGGGATGTCTGCTCGTTCGTGCGCCGGATCTCTTTGTTTCGACGAATGAGATACCTGTATGAAACTGCCTATTTTTTTGTTTTTGTTTCAGGTCTTAGCGACCCGTCATCTGCTCTCGTTGTCGATAAATGCTTGTCCCATGGGATACCCCACCAATCAACACCTTTCTTTGGGAAAGACTCCCAATACGTTGATTTTAGCCCCACCAAAGCACATCACTTTTGCCACCTAAGGCGGCGGATGCGGCCCATGTAGTGCCGCCTTAATGGGCAGCCCCACAATATGGGGGCAAACGGATGTGGGGGAAGAAAGTGGGGGATGGTGGCAGATTTTTCCAAAAATCTGACCGAGGAACCTGAGATGCTCCACATGATCCCGTTTTGTTCTTATTTTACTGATTCGAATCACCTTGGAGCGAGGGGTGACAGAGGTGGTTTTGCCCCCTCCGATGCCTCCCGCTGGCCTGAATCAGGCCATCCCACCATCAATGAAGCGCCGCGCCAGGGCCCCATAGGCCTCGGCCATGGGGGAATCCCCCGCCGCGATGGGAGTCCCCGCGTCCCCCGCGATGCGGGTATCCAGATCAATCGGCAGCGCCCCGAGGAACGGCAGGCCCAGCTTTTCAGCCTCAGCCCGCACCCCACCTTCACCAAAGATATGCGCCTCGTGCCCGCAATTGGGGCAATGATAGGTGGCCATATTCTCGATCAGGCCCAGCCCGGCGTTTTCAGCGTCTCAAACATGTTAAGCGCCTTGCGCACGTCCAGAAGCGCCACGTCCTGCGGGGTGGAGACCACAATCGCGCCCGACACCTCGGACTTTTGGCACAGGGTCATCGCCACATCCCCGGTTCCCGGCGGCAGGTCGACAAGCAGAACGTCCAGCTCCCCCCATTCCACCTGGGTCAACATCTGTTGCAACGCGCCCATCAACATCGGGCCGCGCCAAACCACGGCCTTCTCTTCGGGTAACATGAAGCCGATC
Source organism: Roseicyclus sp. (assembly GCA_016763475.1). Taxonomy (GTDB): domain Bacteria; phylum Pseudomonadota; class Alphaproteobacteria; order Rhodobacterales; family Rhodobacteraceae; genus Gymnodinialimonas. Next base: position 1,068 of record JAESTV010000144.1, on the reverse strand, counting down.
GACATCAGGGTGACGCCGTGGCCGTGCAGGGGGATGATGGTTTTGCCATCCGGGGAGGCGGGGCGTTTGTTCACCCCCATCATCCGCGGCACGCTTGGGCCATAGATATCCGCATCCAGCAGGCCAACCCGCCGCCCCTGCCGCGCCAGGGCCACCGCAAGGTTCGTCGCTACGGTTGATTTGCCGACCCCCCCTTTGCCCGACCCGACGGCAATGATCCGCGCCACCCCTTTGGGCCGCATGGAGCCTTCCTGGGGTTTCATATGGCCACCAACAGACAGGCTTGGGGGTGCGCCTTTCGGCCCAGCAGATGCGGCGCGCCCGGCAGGCCCAGCACGCCCGGCGGGTGGGGCAACAGCCGGGCCATGGGCCGTCAGCGCAACCGTTACGGTCTCAACCCCGTCCAGCTTCGCCACCAATGCCTCCGCCGCCGCGCGCACCGGCACCATCGCCTGCGCCGCCTCGGGTGAGGGCGCCTCCAGAATAAAGCTGACCTTGCTGCCTTGCACCTGCACGGCGCGGACCATGTCACGGCTGACCACGTCACCGCCATCAGGCAAGCTCAGGGCACGCAGGGCGTCCAGGATCGTTTCACGGGTCTGGGGCATGGGTCACGTCCACCTAAAGAAACATGTCCCCTCACATAGGCGGGTTTTCGCGGCGGCGCACCCCTACCGCGACAAGCGCCATTGCCGCAGCCCCAAGGGCGCCTGAAACAGCCAACGCCGGGCCAATGCCGATCAAATCTGCGGCGGCACCGATCCCCAACGCGCCGATTGCCACCATACCGATGCCCGCCATCACCCAAAGGCTCATGACCCGGCCCCTGTAGGCGTCCGGCAGGTCGCTCTGGATCGCCGCCTGCAAACTGACACCGCACCACGTGGATGTCAGCCCAACCACCCCGGTTGCAAACAGGGCCAGAGGCCAGGACGGCGCAAGGCCCATTGCCGCCACCGCCCCCTGCCCCACAAACGCAGCGCCCCAGACAAGTGTCGGGATACGGGCTCCAACCGCTGCGATACCCACAGCCTTCGCAATTGCCGCCGTTAATGCCCCCGCCCCCGC
>JAESTV010000143.1 GCA_016763475.1 Roseicyclus sp. | reverse complement strand
TCGATCTTCCATTTTGGCACCTTCTCCATCGGCGAGGCCAAGCAACACATGGCCAACGCCGGCATCCCCGTGAGGCTGACATGAGCATTTTGATCCAACTGGCCGAGACAATCCAAAGCCGCAAGGCTGCGGACCCGGACACCTCGTGGACCGCGAAATTACTGTCCGGCGGACCTGAGAAATGTGCTGCGAAGTTTGGGGAAGAGGCGATCGAGGCGATCATCGAAGCCGTCAAAGGTGACCGCGAGGCGTTAACCGCTGAAGCTGCTGATGCCCTGTACCACCTGCTGGTGATGTGCGCGGCGCGCGGCGTGAGCCTTGCCGATATCGAAGCTGAGCTGGAACGTCGTCACGGCACGTCAGGCATCGAGGAAAAGGCCAGCCGTGCCTGAGGCCATCTGCGTCTCTGCCTGAGCCAACGCTGTCGCCGTAGACGCAACCGCAGGGCAGGATTTATCCCGCCAGCCTTCCGCCCCGCCGACCCGCCACCCTGCCGTTCCGGCCACCCTGCTCATAGTTTCGAGCTGATAATACCGGTATTGAAGCCACCCATCCGCAACTCTCCAAACAGGCGTTGGTATTCGATCTTGGGGCACCGGTTCTGGATCACCGTAAGCCCCGCAGCCTCTGCCTGTGCCGCCGCCTCGGCGTGGGTCACGCCGATCTGCATCCAGATCACGCCGGGGCGCACCGGCATCCTCAAGGCAGCCTCTACGATCTCGGGCACAAACTCCGGCCTGCGGAAGATGTCGATGACATCGACCTGCCCGGCCTGCGACAAATCCGCGACAACCTCTGCCCCAAACAACCGTGTGCCCACATGGACCGGGTTCACCGGCACCACGCGATACCCTTTTAGCTTCAGGTATCGGGCCACGTAATGGGAGGGCCTGATCGGGTTCGGGGACACGCCAACGCAGGCAAAAGATGTCACCTCTCGCAAGAGGCGGCGCAGCAGGTCATCTGATGGGTTCTCACTCATGCCCCGAGGCTATCAGACAAAAAAGGCGCCCGCAGCGGGGTATTTTCCGGCGGGCGCAAGTTCGGAACGAGGGACAGTGAAGGGCGCGCGGTGTTCCATTCCGCGCCACCTGATACTGATATGGGGATGCTCGGGGCCTGCGTGTAGGGGGGAATACGAAAACGTGATCAGATCGCAGATCAGTCAAAACCGTCCTCAACCAATGCAAACAGCTTTTCCCTTCACCGCCAACCACCGCCGCAAACCACCGCGCCAACCAGATCAGTTTGCACAGCTTCCGCCGGTAGCCACATCAATTGCAGGTGGGAACCTTGGCCACTTGCGGCCTCCCTATCCGCGGGTCAGGGCATATAACGCCACTGCCGCCGCGTTTGAGACGTTAAGTGACCCAAATTCGCGGGCGCAGGGAATCTTGGCCAACTCATCACACAGGCCTCGTGTGCGTTCGCGCAACCCCGGCCCTTCCGCCCCCAGAACCAACGCGATGTTGGACTCTGCATGGCGTGTGGCAACGGTGCTGATATCTTCGCCGCCCTCTTCCGTCAGACCAACCATCCAGAAGCCGTCAGCCTTGAGGGCCTCCATTGCGTCACCCAGGTTGCCCACCCGCGCGTAAGGCATCCGTTCCAACGCACCGGACGCGGTTTTGGCCAATGCCCCGGTTTCCGGCGCCGAATGGCGCGCCGGGGCAATCACCGCGCGAGCGCCAAAAACCTCGGCCGAGCGCAGGATCGCACCCACGTTATGGGGGTCACTGACCCGGTCCAGCAAGACAACAACCGAACGGGTGTCTGCATCCCCCCGCGCCAAAGCGCGCCAGTCACCCCAATCCAGCGGTTTGACTTCCACCGCGGCGCCCTGATGGACAGACCCCGGATCAAGCGGCACCGGAAACTTGCGCGGGTCGGCAATTTCCGCCTCCAGCCCGCGGGCCGCGATTGCATCGGCCAGCTTCACCTGCGCGTTCAGCGACACAACCAGCCGCAGCACGTCACGCTCCGGGTTGGCCAGCGCATCACGCACCGCATGTATCCCGAAAAGCCACAAGGTTTCCGCCGCCGCCGCACGTTTGCCGCGCTCTTTATCGATCACCCAGGTTGGTTTTTTTGCCATGGTGGCCTCCGGCGCCGTTACTGGCCACCTTACTGGGCGGGGCAGCGCTCAAGCGCAAGTCCGCATTCCCGCTTGACCCCCCTCCCCGACGCCGATATTCGGCGTCCAGCGTTTGAAGCATAGCCATGTTTCAGACCGGATGGGCGACAGGCCGCAAGGTGTGGCAGGGGACTGTAACTCCCTCGCGGAGACGCACGCCTGGTTCGATTCCAGGGTCGCCCACCACTTCTCCTCATTGCTCCGTAAATGCGGGCCGCGATTGGCGAGCCGCCGTGGGCCGCCGTGGGGCCGGGGCCGCCGTTCCCTAGCCACCTCCGGGATCACCCCCCCGTCGCGATATGGGTCAGGACGCCAGCAACCGCCAAAAGAACACGCCACTCATGCCAAACCCGATGATTGCGATGATAACCCGCACCATCGGCTTTGGGATACGCCGCGCCAATGGGGCGCCGACATAGCCACCTAATGTTGCGGCCAGCATCATCATCACCGCCTGGGGCCAAACCACGAGACCGGCAGCCGCGAGAATCACCACCGAGATCATTGAGACCGCAAAGCTGAGGCCGTTTTTCAACCCGTTCATCTGGTGGATATCACTCATGCCCCACAGCGCGAACAACGCCAGCAGGACAATGCCGAGACCGCCGTTGAAATAGCCGCCATAAACCGCAACGGCAAACAAACCAGCAGCGCCCTCGGGGGTGATGCCGCGCGCTTGGGAGGTCGCCCAGGCGCGGATCGGGTCCCCGAACAGGAACGCCAGCGTCGCCGCCAGCAAAAGGAACGGAACAACGGTTGAGAACGCTTCATTCGACGATACCAGCAACAGGCCGGATCCAACTGCGGCCCCTGCCAGTGCGATCAACCCCAGGCGAAGGACACGACGTCGATCGAAGCTGGCCAACTCGGTGCGAAACCCAACCGCCCCGGCCAGATACCCCGGAAAAACCGCCACGGCGCTGGTGGCATTTGCCGCAACCGGCGGGATGCCCACAAGCACCAGAGCGGGAAACGTCAGGAACGTCCCGCCGCCGGCAATGGTGTTGAGAACCCCAGCCGCAAACGCCGCCACAAGAAGGATAAGGATATCGGCCATGTCATGCCCTTGCTGCGAATGGATCACCGACACGTCCGTAACATTCTGATCCGGGAATGTGACACAGAAAATCTCGGACTTCGCCATAGTTGGGCTTCACGCCCAGTAGCAATGCCCCAAACGAAGGCCAAAACGCCACTTCCGCGCCGCACGCCGTCCCAAAGAAACAGCCCCGCCAATCACGGCAGGGCTGCTCAATTTCATCGCCAGAGGCCAATGGTCAGTCCTTTGGCAAGCTACCTTCACCATGACCGGCCATGCCGCCAGACACTTCTTCGGTCGCTTCCGCGGCCAGCTCCTCGGGCAGGATCAGGTTCAGAACAATGGCAATCAGGGCTGCGGGAAGCAGGCCGGATGTCATCAGAATGCGAATGGCGTCAGGCAGATACTGAACCGCTTGCGGCTCCAACTGCAAACCAAGACCCACCGACAGGGAGATCGCAAAGATCACCATGTTGCGGCGGTTCCAGTCCACGTCCGACAACATCGAGATCCCGGCGGCCACAACCATACCGAACATCACAATCACGCCGCCCCCCAGAACCTCAATCGGGATGGTGCGGATAATCGCGCCAACTTTGGGGACCAGACCACAGATGATCAGGAAGATCGCGCCAATGGTCACGACATGGCGGCTCATCACACCAGTCATGGCGATCAGACCCACGTTCTGGCTGAACGATGTGTTCGGGAAACCACCGAAGATGCCGGCAATCGCAGAGCCAACCCCGTCAGCGTAAGTTGCGCCGGTGATCTCTTTGTCCGTCGCTTCACGCCCGGCGCCACCTTTGGTGATCCCCGAGACGTCCCCCACGGTTTCAATCGCAGAGACAAAGGTCATCAGACAGAAGCCGACGACAGCTGCCAGGCTGAAGCTGATGCCGTATTTGAACGGCTCAGGCAGAGCAAACGCCGCCGCACGACCCCAGCTGGTTCCAATGCCTTCAAACGTGACCATTCCCATGGCCAGCCCATAGACATACCCCACCAGAATGCCGATCACGACAGCCGAAACCGACAACATGCCACGGGCGAAGAACTTCAGGCCCAGGGTCACAAAGATCACCACCAACGCGGCGGACCAGTTCAACAGGCTACCGTATTCTTCGGTGCCAATCGCAGGAACGCCACCAGCGGCATATTGGATCCCAACCTTAACAAGCGCCAGACCAATCATCGTGACCACAAGGCCGGTCACCAGCGGTGGCAGGGCAAAGCGGATCTTGCCGATGAACGTGCCCAGGATCGTGTGGAACAGACCGCCGGCAAGGACGCCACCAAAAAGCGCCGGCAAGGCCTCAACGCCCTGGCCCGCAACCAGCGGGATCATGATTGGAATGAAGGCAAACGAGGTGCCCTGAACAATTGGCAGACGGGCACCAATTGGGCCCAGGCCGATGGTCTGGAACAACGTGGCGACACCGGCGAACAGCATCGACATCTGGATCAGGTAGGTCATGTCCGGAAAGCCGTTGGCCCCCGCGTCTGAGCCAAAGCCGAAGCCAGCCGCACCGGCGATGATGATCGCAGGTGTCACGTTGGACACAAACATCGCCAATACGTGCTGGATCCCCAGCGGAATGGCCTTGTGCAGCGCCGGAGTATAATTCGGGTCACGGAGCTGTTCCGGTGTCCCTATCGAAGTGTCAGCCATGGTCTTGTCCTCCCATTTGACTGTTTTTATTGGTCGTATTTGACAAGCACCGCCTCCTCCAGAAGGTGCTCCTCAAGGTTTTGGCCGCCGTTGGTTTCGGTGCCAATTCGGTCGATCACAGCAAACAGGCCGGACCCGGCAACCGGCGCAAGAACGCCGTGCCATGTGTTACGTGCGATGTTCACCGCAACATTGTTGGTGGCCAGGAAGGCCGTCAGGGGGCCTGGTTTGCCGCCATTATCCGGGGCAACAATCAGCAGAAACTCTGCGTCTGACATCGGAATAAAGCACTGCGAGCCAAGGGGGTGGCGCTCCAGCAAGTGGCAACGGTAAGGCATCGGGCGCAACTGTGAGCGAAAGAAGCTCAGGCCCGCGCGGCCGTCTTCAATGTCAAAACTCGCAAGATCGCTGAAGCGATGGCACAGACCGTCGTTGATGAGGGTCAGCTGCGCGCCTTCCGTCTGGATCACCTCGCCATAAGGCGCAAATGCCTCAGCGGTGATTGGCTGTGCGATCAGGCTGCTCACAGACCCAACCCCATTGAGGGATGCCGGTTCACATCCTTGTACAGAAGATAGCGGAAGCGGCCGGGACCACCCGCGTAACAGGCCTGCGGGCAGAAGGCGCGCAGCCACATGAAATCACCGGCCTCGACCTCAACCCAATCGGCGTTCAGGCGGTAGACCGCTTTGCCCTCCAGCACATAAAGCCCATGTTCCATCACGTGGGTTTCGGCAAACGGGATGCAACCGCCGGGCTCAAACGTCACAATTGTGACGTGCATGTCATGGCGCAGATCGGCGGGATCGACAAACCGGGTTGTGGCCCAGGCGCCATTGGTGTCCGCCATCACGTTGGGCGCAATGTCACCCTCGTTCAGGAACAGCGGATCGGGGTGGTCGAGGCCGTCCACATCGCCGTAGCGCTTGCGGATCCAGTGGAACCGCGCGGGCGCATCACTTTTGTTCTTCAGGCTCCACCGGCGCGCGGCGGGAAGATAGGCGTAGCCGCCGGGGATCAGCCTATGGGCCTCACCGTCCAATGTGATCTCGACTTCACCCTCAACCACAAAGATCACACCCTGGACCCGGTAATCCGGCTCAGGTGTGTCCGAGCCGCCACCGGGGGCCACTTCCATGATGTATTGCGAGAATGTCTCGGCGAAGCCGGTCATCGGGCGGGCCAGTATCCAGGCCCGTGTGCCATCCCAAAACGGGAAGGAACTGGTGACGATATCCATCATCGTGCCCCGAGGGATCACGGCATAGGCCTCGGTAAAGACCGCGCGATCCGTCATCACTTGGGTTTGCGGCGGATGGCCGCCATGGGGCGCGAAGTAGGTGCGTTTGTCAGTCATTTGGCAAACAAATCCTTCAATCTATGGAACGCAATCCGCTCGACCTGGTGACACGCCTGCGCAAATTCCTGATCGCGGGTGTTGTTGAGCCGCGTGTGGAACGCCGCCTGGATGCTGGCCTTGTCATTGTCCCGCACCGCAATGATGAACGGGAAACCAAACTGCGCCACGTATTGCTGGTTCAGGTCGGTGAAGTCGCGGCGCTCTGCATCGGTCAGCGCATCAAGACCAGCGCCTGCCTGCTCAGCGGTGGATTCCGCCGTCAGGCGTTTGGCCTGCGCCAGTTTGCCCGCCAGATCGGGGTGTGCGCTCAGAACCCCGAGGCGATCATCTTCGCGCGCGGTGCGGAATTTGCGCGCCAGCGCCGAGTGGACACCCACGGCGGTGTCATTTGCAGGCCCAAGTTCGCCGTCAAATGCGCGCTCGGCAATCCGTGGCGAATGCTCAAAAACGCCGCCGAACGTTCCGACAAACGTGTCACGATCCATCTGCGACGGCACCAGCGTGGGCGCAACATAGGGGTGCTCCGCCGCCCAATGCTCGGCAATATCAATCCGGCGCGCAACCCAGACATCCTCGTGACCGGCCACGTAATCAAGGAACCGCTTGAGTGCGGCCGCCCGCCCCGGACGCCCGATCAGGCGGCAATGCAGGCCAATGCTCATCATCTTTGGCGTCCCCGCCTGCCCCTCCGCATACAACGTGTCGAAGCTGTCCTTGAGGTAGGCGTAAAACTGGTGGCCCGAGTTAAACCCCTGGGGGGTCGCAAAGCGCATGTCGTTGGTATCTAGCGTGTAGGGAATGACCAGCTGCGGGCGGTCGGCGACAGTTGTCCAAAAGGGCAGATCGTCGGAATAATCGTCGGAAACGTAGTCGAAGCTGCCGTCTTCCGCGATCAGACGCACGGTGTTTTCCGAGCACCGCCCGGTGTACCAGCCCCGCGGTGCCTGGCCGGTGACCTCAGCGTGCAGCGCCTTGGCGGCAATGATGTCGGCGCGCTCGTCCTCTGGGGGCATATCTTTGTATTCAACCCACTTCAGACCGTGGCTTGCGATCTCCCAATCCGCGTCCTGCATCGCCGCGACTTGCTCGGGTGAGCGCGCCAATGCGGTGGCCACGCCATAGACGGTGACCGGCATATTTGCGCTGGTGAACATGCGGTGCAAGCGCCAGAAACCGGCCCGCGAGCCATATTCGTAGATTGATTCCATGTTCCAGTGGCGCTGTCCGGGCCAGGCGGCGGCCCCCACAATCTCGGACAAAAACGCCTCGGATGCGGCATCGCCGTGGAGGATGTTATTCTCTCCACCCTCTTCATAATTCACAACAAATTGAACGGCGATCTTCGCGCCATGGGGCCAATTGGCCACTGGCGGCGTCGCTCCGTATCCAAGCATATCACGGCAATATCGCTGCAAAGCACCCTCCCAAACTTATCTTCGCATAAAGCGAGATTAACGTTTGGTCTTTCAAGAAATTCTTGAAAGTGTTTCAGTGGCTCTTGTATTTTCAAGTAAATGCCCTTCCCTCAGACACAACCTGACCACCACAACCCGACCATCAACGGAGGCGCGAATGTCTGGCTATCTGACCACCCATGTTCTCGACACATCACGGGGCTGCCCCGCCGCCGGATTGCGGATCGAATTTTTCCGGCTGGACGGCGAGGCCCGGACCAAACTGGTTGAAATGACCACAAATGATGACGGGCGCACCGACGCCCACATCCTACCCGCAGATCAGTTCCAGACCGGCACCTATGAACTGGTGTTTCATGCCGGTGATTATCTGCGCGGCATCGGGGCACCCGCCGACTTCCTCGACGTGATCCCGCTGCGTTTTACCATGAGTGAGGCTGACCACTACCACGTCCCCCTGCTGCTCAGCCCGTTCAGCTTCTCGACCTATCGCGGCAGCTAGCCGGGGCTATCGCGGCAGCTAGCCGGGCCAAAAAGTGGGGGCCACCTTTCGGGGAGGCCGGGCGCAGGGTCAAAGCTCAGGGTAACGTAGCGCGCAGCTTTTCGCACATGAAGTCGATGAAAAACCGGCTTTTGGAATCCTGGTTTTTCTTGTGAGGATAAAGCAGCGCCAGTTGCGCGTCCGGCGGCGGCGATTGGGTGCAGACCTCCACCAATCTGCCCGCGTCCAGATGATCGGACACTTCAAACCGGGGTTTGTTGACGATCCCGCGCCCATCCAGCGCCCAGTTTGTCAGCACGTCACCATCGTCACAGGCATAAGGGCCGGTCACGTCAAATTTCTGGAACCCGTCCGTGGTGTGTAGCGTCCAGCGAAACTCGGTTGAGCCGGGGAACCGCAGCAGCAGGCACTGGTGATCGTTGTTGATCAGGTCAGCCGCGAACATCGGCATCCCCTGGCGCGCCACATAAGACGGCGCCGCACACAGCACACGTGGCAACGTGGCAATCGGCTTCATCATCAGACCGGAATCCGGTTGATTGCCGATCACAAAGGCCACGTCCAACCCCTCCCCCGTCAGATCCAGCGACCGATCCGACAGCCGCAACCTGGTGTGGACCTCCGGGTATTCCTCCCGGAACAATGCCACAAAAGGCGCAATGTAGCGGCGACCAATCCCCAATGGTGCCGAGACGAAGATCGACCCGCGCGGGTTCAGGGTCACCTCGTGAACAGCCGCCTCGGCCTCTTCCAGCGCTTCCAGAACCTTCAGCGCCTTGGGATAAAAGATGCGCCCCTGCTCAGTTGGCTGAATCGAGCGGGTGGTGCGGGTGAACAGGCGAATGCCGAGCTGCTTCTCCAACTCCCCAACCCGCGACGATGCGACAGCCGCCGACAATTGCAGGTCGCGCGCCGCGGCAGACATGTTTTCCAACTCGAAAACACGGACAAACATGCGAATGTTGTTGAAATTGGTCATAATGTGCGGGGTCCGGCGATGATTATCTGGCTTTTCTTGAAGCTGCTCGGGATAATCAGGAATTATCATATAGCCGTGGTTGCGTATAGCGTCAGTTCAAACCTTTGGGAGGGACACATCCATGTATGATCTCGCGGTCTTTACCGATTGGCTGGCTTTTGCGGTTCGCTGGCTTCACGTCATCACAGCGATGGCGTGGATTGGCTCGTCGTTCTATTTCATCGCCCTTGATCTGGGCCTGCGCAAGGGTCCGCACCTGCCCACTGGGTGTCACGGTGAGGAATGGCAAGTCCATGGCGGTGGGTTTTACCACATCCAGAAATATCTGGTTGCGCCGGAAAACATGCCTGAGCATCTGACCTGGTTTAAGTGGGAAAGTTACGCCACCTGGCTGTCAGGTGCGGCGCTTCTGGCCCTTGTTTACTGGGCCGGGGCCGAGATGTTCCTGATTGACTACGACAAGGTTGACCTCGCCGTCTGGCAGGCGATCGCAATCTCTGCCGGGTCCCTGACCATCGGCTGGATCTTGTATGACCGCCTGTGCAAAAGCCCGCTTGGCGAACACCCCACAGCGCTGATGCTGTTGCTGTTTGTGATCCTTGTGGCCATGGCCTGGGGGTATGACCAGATCTTCACCGGACGCGCCGCGCTGCTGCATCTCGGGGCATTCACCGCCACCATCATGACCGCCAACGTGTTCCTGATCATCATGCCAAACCAGCGCATTGTGGTGAACGACTTGCAGGAAGGCCGGGTGCCGGATGCGAAATACGGCAAGATCGCCAAGCTGCGTTCGACCCACAACAACTACCTGACGTTGCCGGTCATCTTCTTGATGTTGACCAATCACTACCCGCTGGCGTTTGCGACCGATTACAACTGGATCATCGCGTCCCTTGTGTTCCTGATGGGGGTGTTGATCCGGCACTACTTCAACTCGCTCCACGCCCGGAAAGGTAACCCCCACTGGACCATCGGCGCGACAATTGTGATCTTCATCGCGATCATGTGGTTGTCGAGCATCCCGATGTATCGCGACTACGATTTTGAGGCGCAGGTCGACGTGCCCGATAACCTTGAGTACGTCGTCGCCTCTGAGCATTACGGCGACGTGCGCAATATCGTCGTGGGCCGTTGCTCGATGTGTCATGGGGTTGAGCCGGTGTGGGACGGCATCCCCTACGCTCCCCTTGGGGTGCGGCTGGACGATGACGCACAAATCGCCATCAATGCGCGGGCGATCTATCTGCATGCAGGCATCAGTCGCTCCATGCCGCCGGGCAACATCACCGGCATCACAGATGCAGAGCGGGTGCAGATCATCCAATGGTATCGCAGCCTGGATCGCGAGACGGCGGCACTTCTGGACTGATTTACCGCCCGTTACGGTCCACCGGCCCCGGCATTCATCAAACGGCGCGGTCCAGCCATCGGCGAAAACCCGCGCCTTTTGATCCGGAACCGGCGCAAAGTGCTTTGCCACTTTCGCGCCACG
>JAESTV010000142.1 GCA_016763475.1 Roseicyclus sp. | reverse complement strand
GACTGATGAAATAAACTTCCGCACCTTCCGGCGAGGGTGAGGGGTCGAGGGGCGGACGTTCACTCAGGTGCGGCTTCAAACCACGCGCTCAGTGAGGCCTCACAGGGGGCGGATAAAAGGTCGCCCGAAGACCAGTCCGCCAACGCCCGTCGTTCCCTGGCAACCCGCCCGGTCTCAGAAACATCATATGTTGTTGCCCCGGTTTCCGGATTGCTGCGATCCGCGTTGGCAACCCAGTCCCCGGTCAACAGGTTCACACCACACGAAAACGTGCCGCCGACGATGCGGTCGTAGGTCGAATATGTGTGGCCCGCCACCAGGAATTCGCCTTCCCGGTGCACAATCGTGAGGCTCTGCATCCAGGGTGTGCGCCCGATGGCAATTTGTTCTTCTGCCACCAACAGGGCGCCATTTTCCCCGGCTTCCAGCACTGGAGACTGTCCAAACCATGCCCCGTTGTATGCAATGCCCCGCACCACCGCCAACACGCTTTGCGGCTCGGAGCCGCGACGGTCACTGAAGATCAGCAGATCGGCGGCATCCGGATCAGTTTCGGAGGTGAGCAGCACCGCAGTTTCGCAGCCGTTGAGGGCTTGCACCATATCGAGGCAAAGTGTGTCGATGATCCGCGACAAAGTCTGTGTTTCGGCCTCAGTCTGTGCAGAGACCGGCGTAGATAGAGGGATCGCCAGGGTGAGGCAAAAACAGGCAGGCGTCATGATACGCAGCATCGGGCAATTCCTTAAACCAATGGCCCAAGGATCACCTGTCGTTGCTGCGCTGTCCAGCTTAGAGCTCGAACTGTGCCACGCAGGTCTGCACCGCCAGCACCAACGCGCGGCCATCATCGGCAAGGTACGGCGTGCCGCCCCCTACCAACGCCGGGTAGAAACTGGTGCGCGCAACGCTTTCGGCATGGCTGTAAAAGCCTTCCGCCCGAAGCGCGATCTCAGGCAATAACGCCGCGCCGCCTGCCAATTGCAGTAACGGCGCGGGCAGGCCCGCCACCGGAATTGCCGGTTGGCCGATCAGATCAGCAGCAAATTCATAAGCGTGGCCATAGGCTTGCAAGACAGCGGCACAATGCAGCGCCATCATCTCGTTCTCCTCCGGCCAATGGAGCGGCGAGGCCCCGGCAGGCCAACCCAATAGTGCCACGGCCATAGCCGCAGCGGACGTCCTAACAAGACGCATTTCGTTCCCCTTCGTGTCGCGGGGTCCGATCATGCAGGCGTCAGACCCTCATGGAGACGGGTGTAGCAGAGCCTGCGGCGCTGCCCAAATCACGATTGGCTGTTTTGGTGAATTAGTCAGAGGTGTTGTGCAGCGCCAGGTGGATTGCGCCGCAGAACCCCATGGGATCAAGGATCAGGCCATCAAACAGCGCGCCATCACCCACCCCGGCCCACAGGCCAGCCCCCATAGGCCAGCCCCCATAGGCGCGTCATTGTACGAACCAATCCGGTTCGGCGTTGCCGCCACAAAGCAGCACGCAAACCCGCTCATCTCTGGTTGGCACATAGGCGCCTGAGGTCAGGGCTGCCAAGGCCACCGCAGCCCCTGGCTCGCCGATCAGGCGTGTGGCGTCCCACAGGCGCGTTGCGGCGTCAAACACGGCGCTATCAGGCACGATCACCGCCTCATCCACGTAGGTGCGGATCACCGCAAAGCTATCGACACCCAACCGCGGCCCGCCGAGCGATCCGGCCGCTATACCGCTGGCAGGCACGTCAATATCTGGCCCCTCGCGCAGGGATTTCTCCAGTGTATTGGTGCCCTCGGTCTCAACCGAGACCACCTTTACCCGGTCCCGGAACCAGGCCGCCACTCCGCCGATCAGCCCACCGCCACCAGTGGACACAAGGATTGTGTCGATGCCTGAGTGACCGGATTGGGCCATCTGCGCCTCGATCTCACGTGCAACGGTGCCCTGGCCGGTGAGGGTTGGGAGTGTGTCGTAGGGATGCACCGATAGTGCGCCGGTCTTTGCCGCGTAAGCCGCATATTCGTCCATACAGTCAGCAACTGATCCATCCGTCAGCACCACCTCAGCGCCAAACCCCCGCATCCGGCGCAGCTTTTCGTCCTTGGCAATCAGGCGGGGGACATAGATCCGGCTGGGGTGACCCAGTTTGGTCGCTGCATAAGCCACCGCGCCACCGTGGTTCCCACCCGAGGCCGCAACAACTCCAGACGCGGGAACGTCCCGTGTCAGCATGTTGTAAAACGCGCCGCGCAACTTGAATGAGCCGCTGATCTGCGTGTGCTCCAGCTTGAACGTCACCGGGCAGGGCAGGGCAAGAGCCTCTGCCTCCACCGACAGAATCGGCGTTACACGGATGTGGGGCGCGATAAGCGGGGCGGCGGCGGCAATGGCGTCTGGTGTGGGATCTATCATGGGCCCGACGATGGACGGGCGCGCGGGTGGGGTCAATCGCGGCGCCAAGGCTTTTGCAAAAGCCTTCGCAGAGCCTTGCAAGGCTCTGGCACACCATCTTGCAAGATGGTGGTAAGGAATTTGCGAAATTCCTTCGCCGCCAAGCCCGGTTGCCCCCAACCTAGAGGCCTTCACAGGGATCAGGCGGCGTGGGGGCGGCGGGGCGGCCCTCAATCCGGCGCGCGATCTCCTGACTGCGGCGCCAGATCCCCAGAGTGTTGCCTGGCAACCCTGCCGCGTTCAGCACTGCCCCCTCAGCGGCACCGCGAATGCGGCCCTGCACCTGAGCCTGCACATAGGCCCCGGCGCGGCATTCGGCCTCGGCTTGAGTCCGCGGGATGCTCGGAATGTCAGGCACGCCGGGAATATCGCTCAACTCAAAACCCAGATCCGGCTGCTGGATCTGGGCGATGATGACGCCGCGCGTTGGGCAATCAAGCCGCGTTCCCTGTGGGTCAGGGCCAAGCACGGTGCAGCGCTCGCCGCCCGCAAGGGTCACGGTTTGGCCGGGGGAGTAGACCGGCTGGCAGGCGGCAAGCGCCAAAACGAGGCACGCGGCAGGATTAAGGACGAGGAGTTTCATTGCGCCATTAGGCCCAAACCCTTGCATTCGGTCGAGGGGAAAACGTCGGCGGTATGCCCCGAGGCTCTGGCGGCGTTCCCTTTCACCGTGAACGGGGCTTCAGGATGGATGTGATGGCCCCTTGGAGCGGTTGGCGGCGAAAGACAGTGTGTCAGGGCACCGCGCGCGCCATAGCAACGCGGCGCGCAGGCTTACGTGGCCAAGCGGCCGATTTCGGCGGTGAAGAAGACGAGGAATGAGACCACAAAGAAGCCCGCTCCCCGGTTGCGCCGAAACAACAGCCCCAAACAGCCAACAACCATCGGAATGAAGACCGACCCCAGCGAATAGCCGGTGAACCCGGCCCAATCAAACACATCCACCAACCCGTCAGAAAAGACCAGCAACAGCGTCGGGCCGCTTTGAAAACCAAGCAGGATCACAAAAGCGCCCAACACCCACGGCCACACTCTGTGTCGGGTGGGGGGCGGGGGCGTTTGGG
>JAESTV010000141.1 GCA_016763475.1 Roseicyclus sp. | reverse complement strand
GGGATATTGCGGGCCAGGCCGCGGCCCCGGCGTGGCCCCGGGCGGCGGGGGCCGAGCATTTCCAACCACAGGGTCATGGCGCGCAGCGGTGTGTCGCAGGTGGTTGGTGGCGCGCGAAAAATCCGCCTGTCGCTCCATATGGCTTGCCAGGTCATCGCGCGTTGCCTCAGGCCAACATCGCGCGGGCTTCAAAGCCCCGCAGCGGCAGGCGCGCGGCGGGGCCATAACCCACCTTGGTGTCGCGATCAATTTCGGGGAACAGTGCCAGCACTTCGTCCTGCACCGCGGCGTCCAGATCGTTCATCACGGCTGGGCCGGGCAGGAAGCTTTCGGTGGCAAGCCCTTCGGACCAGATGATCTGGTGTTTGTCGAACAGCAGATGAAAATACTCGACCTCGCCGCCTTCCAACACGTGTACGGAACATTCGTTGACCAGATCCTTGGCGGCGACCAACACCTCATCCTCACCAAACATCAGCTCGGCCATCCAGTGGGTCAGCATCACCCGATGCTGGGGTGAGACCACAAGCCTGCGGTGCATTCCGAAAGTTCCGGCCTCAATTGCGACCGGGGCAAACCGCCCCTCTGCCGCAATGGTGCGGGAGCCGATCCAGCGGATCGGTTGCGGGCCGTTGTCACGGGTTTCGATCCTGTCGCCGGGGCGCAGGTCTTCCACCGCCTTCTCGCCGTCCACTGTCAGGATCATTGTGCCGCGCACAAAACACGGGATCGCGGTGACCGTGACAAAAGCGGTGTCGGTGATCCCGGTGCCGTCGTCAGCGGTGTAGGTGAAGTTGATGGTCTCGTTGGCGGTGAGACCGGTCTGGGTCGCCGGTGGGACAATCTGCAGATCGCCGCCAATTGTTAGTGTGACGACGTGCCCCGAGGTGAGTGTGATGCTATCACCGGGGGTCACTTCGATGCCGTTGATATGGGTGATAAACGCCACACCACCCGTGGTCGGGTCATTGGCCAGCACGTCGAGGACGGTGGTTATGCCCTCATAGTGGGTGACGCTGTCAGCCTGGGTGATGAAGTTGCCCTGGATCGAATTGGCGGCGATCAGGACATTGGAATCATACGAGCTGTCGCCCACATCGGCGATGCCGATCTGGATGTTGTTTTCAACGCCGATATTTACCGGCATCACCAGAGTCAGCGTGACGGTGAAGCCATCCATCTCGGTGTTATAATCGTCGTTGGTGTTGTCGTTGAACAGAGTCTCGTTGGCGTCCTGGTTAACCGAGTTGATCTGGGTGACGTTCACAATCGGTGAGGTCACGAGATTGCCATTCACCCAGACGCCAAAGATGTCGTTGTAGATCGAGCCGGTGAATTCCGGGTATTCTTCGGACGAGAAGGTGAACTGCATTGTGATGAAATCAGTTGTCGGGATGAAGTCGATATCCAGAAAGCTGGCGTCAAATGTGTTGGCCCCGGCGGCCGCGTTGAAATCGGCGTTGTTGTTCTGCCCTGAGGTGTTGGTAGAGGTGCCGGCGGATCGGTTCGGATCGCCGCTGGATTGGGTGATGTGGCTGGCACGGCCCGTGGACAGGATCACACCTTCGTCTGATGGGGTCACGCCGGGGGCCACGCTGTCGCCATTGGTGTAGATGCCCGAAGACTGGCTCCACCCCGAATAGGTGGCATTGGTCACGGTGGTGCCGGGGCCAAAGATGGTGTTGGCCATCTGCATCGCCGTGGCGTTTTCATTGATCGGTAGTTCGTTACCTGTCGCTGGCATGTCCTGCCTTCACCCTTTCGGGCCGAGGTTTGGCATGGCGTGGCACATGTTCATACGAAACGCACACAGGGCCTGCGCCCATGTGTTCCACATGATTTCCCTCGTTACTCTGCTCAATGCGGCGCTGTTTTTGTGCGTCCGCTGCCTGCCTCGGCGTCTTATTATGAGTGAGTGGTTAACATGGCGCCGGTGGATAAATCCAGAATTGCGCCGCCTGTGCGCCATGTTCGCGCCGCATTGTGGTCCTTTGGCCACGGCGATAGGGTGATTGCACTACATGCTGTATCCCGAGGTTTTCATGTCACAAGACTCTGTCGATTTGGCCCCTGTTGATCCTGTTGCCCTGACTGCTGATTTGATCCGCTGTAACTCGGTCACGCCGTTGGACGGCGGCGCGCTGGTGTTGTTGGAGGCGGTGCTTTCGGAGGCCGGGTTCATCTGCACACGGGTGGATCGCGGTGGCATTGCCAACCTTTATGCGCGCTGGGGTGTGCGAGGAAACGGCAAAGCCTTCGGCTTCAATGGCCACACCGATGTGGTGCCCATCGGGGATGAGGCCGCGTGGACCTTCCCGCCTTTCGGGGCGCAGGTGGAGGGTGACTGGATGTATGGCCGGGGCGCGACGGATATGAAATCCGGGGTTGCAGCGTTCGCGGCCGCTGCCATCGACTTTGTGCGGAACACCCCTCCGGACGGCGCCGTGATCCTTGCGATCACCGGGGATGAGGAGGGCGAAAGCACCGATGGCACAATTGCGCTACTGGATTGGATGGCTGAGACCGGTGAACGTATGGACGCCTGTATTGTGGGTGAGCCAACCTGTCCCGAACACATGGGCGACATGATAAAAATCGGACGCCGTGGCGCGCTGACGGCGTTTTTCGAGGTTATCGGCAAGCAAGGCCACTCGGCCTACCCGCACAAGGCGCTGAACCCGATGCCTGCCGTGGCTTTGCTGGGCCACCGCTTGTCGGCCCATGTGCTGGACGAGGGCACCGATCACTTCGATGCCTCAACCCTTGCGATCACCACAATTGATACCGGCAACCCCGCCAACAACGTCATCCCCGCGCGCACCAAAATGACGGTGAACCTGCGGTTCAACGATCTGCATTCGGGTGACAGCCTGACCGGGTGGTTGCGGGCTGAAGCAGACCGCGTGGCGGCGGAAACCGGCACCAAGATCACCATGACCACCAAACTCAGCGGTGAATCGTTCCTGACCCCGCCCGGCGACCTGTCGGATCTGGTCGGCAAGGCGGTGGAGGCTGAAACCGGCCGCAAACCTGTGTTGTCCACCACCGGCGGCACGTCGGATGCGCGGTTTGTGAAGACCCATTGCCCGGTTGTGGAATTCGGCCTTGTTGGCCATCGGATGCACCAGGTTGATGAGAGGGTGCGGATCAGCGACATCGTTGAGTTGAAGCGGGTGTATGGGCGTGTGTTGAGCAACTACTTCGAGACTTGATCAAACCGCTTCCAAACCCCCGCCGCCTCATTTGGCTGCGCCAAACACGTTGCCGGTGGTGGCACCTTGCCCTGCGGGCATTGGTGCCGGGGCGCTGTGCCAACAAAGGGCCGCCGCATCTTCCAGGTGCCATGCACATCCCCGCCAGAGGTATCCGGCCCGGAAGTCCGGCGCATTTCCCGCCATTTCCCCAATGACGCCCCCAATCGCCCATGGTAGGCCCAAGCCATGAAAAATTTCCCTGCCAAAGACCAAATCCTGGAGTGGATCAACGACAATCCCGGCGCGCGTTCCAAACGGGACATCGCCAAGGCGTTTGGCATCAAAGGTGCGGCGCGGATTGATCTGAAGCGTATCCTGCGGGAGTTGGAGGCTGAGGGGCATCTGGAGAAGAAGGGCCGCTCCTACCGCGATCCTGAAAAGCTGCCGCCGGTTACCATCCTGTCGGTGCAGGCCCCCGACGACAACGGTGATCTGTTTGCGCGCCCGCTGGAATGGCACGGCGAAGGTGATGAGCCGCGTGTGCTGTATGCGCCGCGCACCGCTGATCCCGCTGTGGGTGCCGGGGATCGCATCCTTGCCAAGGTGTTTGAGGTCGAGGGTGAGGATTACAACTACACTGCCAAGTTGATCCGCAAGATCGGGACCAACCCGCGCAAGATCCTCGGGATCTTCCGGAAAGGTGCTGACGGCGGGCGGATCACTCCGATCTCCAAGGGGACCGACAAGGACTGGCAGGTCCGTGCCGGTGATACCCATGGCGCAAAAGATGGTGAGTTGGTTGAGGGGGAGCTGGCAGGTCCGAAATCGCGCATGGGTGCGCCCCGTGCGCGGATCACATTACGGGTGGGCGACCCCGGTGCGCCGCGTGCAGTGTCGCTGATTGCGATCCACGAACACGGTATTCCTGACGAGTTCCCGGATGCAGTTCTGGCGCAGGCAGACGCGGTGAAACCTGCGGGCCTTAAGGGGCGTGAGGATTTTCGCGAGATGCCGTTGGTCACCATCGACCCGGCTGATGCCCGTGACCACGATGATGCCTGTTACGCCCACGGCGACGAAGACCCGCAGAACAGGGGTGGCCATGTCATCTGGGTCGCGATTGCGGATGTCGCCTACTACGTGACGCCGGATTCCGAGTTGGACCGCGAGGCGCGCAAACGCGGCAACTCGACCTACTTCCCCGACCGGGTTGTGCCGATGCTGCCGGACCGCTTGTCCGGGGATCTCTGCTCGCTGCACGAAGGTGTGCCACGTGCGGTGATCGCTGTGCGGATGGTGATTGACGCGCAGGGCACAAAAATTGGCCACAGCTTCCACCGTGGCCTGATGAAATCTGCTGCGTCGCTACATTATGAAGAGGTGCAGGAGGCCCAGGACGGCGCACCGAATGACAAGACCGGGCCGCTGTTGGATAATGTCATTCGCCCGCTTTACGCCGCCTACGCCGCGCTTTTGAGCGCGCGTGCCAAACGGCAACCGTTGGAGCTGGACCTGCCCGAGCGCAAGATCGTGTTGGACGACAACGGCAAAGTGTCTGCGGTTGCGTTCAAGGACCGGCTGGATGCCCACAAGCTGATCGAAGAATTCATGGTGCTGGCCAATGTTGCGGCGGCTGAGACGCTGATTGCCAAGCGCACGCCGCTTCTGTTTCGGGTCCATGAAGAACCCTCACCTGAAAAACTTGATGCCCTGCGTGAGGTGGCTCAGGCGTCGGGGTTGACGTTGGCCAAAGGCCAGGTGCTGCAAACCCGGCATTTGAACGCGTTATTGGCGGCGGCAGCTGAGGGGGGGCAATCCGAGTTGATCAGCATCTCGACCCTGCGGTCGATGCAGCAGGCGTATTACAACCCGGAGAATTTCGGCCACTTTGGTCTGGCGCTGAAATCTTACGCCCACTTCACCTCTCCGATCCGGCGCTACGCTGATCTGGTTGTGCACCGGGCGCTGATCTCGGCCCATGGCTGGGGCCCCGATTCCAAACGTGACGGCCTGAAGCCCGATGAGATTGACCGGCTGGAGGAGACGGCGAAGCTGATCTCCGGCACCGAGCGGCGCTCGATGGTGGCTGAACGTGACACCTCGGATCGTTACCTTGCCGCTTATCTGGCGGACCGTGTTGGCGCGGAATTCGGCGGGCGGATATCGGGTATCGCGCGGTTTGGGGTGTTTGTGAAGCTGGATGAGACCGGAGCGGATGGCCTGCTGCCGATGCGGGCGCTGGGGCAGGAGTATTTCCACTACGATGCCGAGGCGCAGACGCTGAGGGGGTCTGATACCGGCGTCATCATCAGCGTGGGTGATCGGGTGCAGGTGAAACTTGCCGAGGCGGTGCCGGTGACCGGCGGTCTGATCCTTGAACTGCTGGAACATGACGGCAAGACAGCGGCCCAAACGCCACGTAAGGGGCGCGGCAAACCACCGGCCCGACGCAAAGTGGGCGCGTCCAAAGCCGGCAAGGCGAAACTGCGAAAGAAGACTGCGCGAAAAGGTTCTTAATCGGGATCGTAACCGGATGTTAACCAGCATTCAGCAAGGATAACCGGCAGAACCCCGCGCATTGTCTGTGCGGAACCTGTTAGTCCTGCCCGAAATTGCTATATTGTTGCGCTATCGAGCATAATTGAGCCCAAGCCAATGTCCGGTCCTTTGCGTACATCCATTTTTGTTGTCACAGTCGCGGCGCTGCTCGCGCTGCCTATCCTGCCCGCTCTGGCGGCTCCGCCGATGATCTCGCCGCTGCCGTCGCCGCGCCCTGATGGGGTCAGGGCGGCTGAACCCGCAAGTGTTGAGGCACCAACTGCCCCCCGGTCAGGGGTGCTGATTGAGGTGATCGCCGCCGCCGCAATTGAGGCCGCAATTGAGGCTGCGGAAGGCGATGTGCCATCTGTTGCACCTTCCGCCACGCTTTCTGTCACGCCTTCGGCCGGGCCGGGAAATTCCACGCTGACGGTTGAGGTCTTGCCTGCCATCGAGGACGCGCCGACCGAAGAAACCGCAGGCTCGCGCTCTCCCGAAACGCCGAGCGATCTGGCGATTCTGGTGTCACGCCGCCCGTCTGTTCGGGGTGACGTGCCCCCAGGTTTCGCCACCCGCGCCGCCGAATTGCGCGCCGCCGAATTACGCACCAACGCTGAGGCGGCAGACGCCGCTGTTGCCCCGGCGCGCACCCGTGATCGGGAATTCAACGCCTGGATCAACGGGTTTCAGGCCCGCGCCCGCGCCGCCGGGATCACCCAAAGCACGTTGGAGCGTGCGTTTGCGGGCATTCAATTGAACAACCGGGTGCTGGAACGGGACCGCAACCAAGCGGAGTTTTCCCGCGCGTTGTGGGACTATCTCGATTCCGCTGTCTCAGCGACACGGATCCGAAACGGGCGTGACGCGCAGGCGGAATGGCGCACCACCCTTGGCCGGATTGAAGAACAATTTCAGGTGGAGGCCGAAGTTGTGGTCGCTGTCTGGGGCCTGGAAAGCGCGTATGGCGCCACCCGTGGCAGTGTGGATATTGTGGAGGCGATGGCCTCACTTGCCTATGACGGGCGGCGGCGGGATTTCTTTGAGGAACAGCTGATTGCGGCGCTGCAAATCCTGCAATCGGGTGACACGGCGCCGCGCAATATGGTGGGTTCCTGGGCCGGAGCCATGGGCCATACACAGTTCATGCCGACCAGTTATCTGGAGTTTGCGCAGGATTTCTCGGGTGACGGGCGACGGGACATCTGGGGGGATAACCCTGTCGATGCGCTGGCCTCAACCGCGCATTACCTGGCGGAACATGGCTGGACCTATGGCCAACCCTGGGGGCTGGAGGTGCAACTGCCGGATGGGTTTGACTACCGATTGGCCGGTGAGCAGGAGCGGATTGGTGCGGCGTTCTGGAACGCGCAGGGGGTCCGCCTGATCAACGGTGATCCGATCCCCGAACATGGCCCCGCATCTATCCTGTTGCCAGCGGGCGCTGAGGGCGTTGCGCTGGTGGTTTACAATAATTTCCGGGTGATCGAGCGGTATAATCCGGCGGATGCCTATGTGATTGCGATTGGCCACCTGAGTGACCGGATCAACGGCGGCCCGGCGTTCCGGTCTGACTGGCCGCGCGGGGATCGGGCGCTGAGTTTTGGGGAACGTGAGGAGTTGCAGCGGCTGCTGCTGGCGTCAGGGCATTATTCGGAACCGATTGATGGGATCATCGGGCCGATCACAATTGCTGCGGTGCGCAGCTATCAAGATGCAATTGGCGTCACGCCGGACGGATATGCCTCCTTGTCGCTTCTGGAGCGACTGCGGCGCGGGTAGCGTTGGATTGGGCAATGGTGGCCACCTTTGTGGGTTGGCGCCGATTGGGCCACTTCGCTTGATGGGCTTGTGCTGCGTTGTGGCGTCACTTCGCCAAGTGGGGGGCGCTGTGTTCGGCATTTCCGGGGCGTGCCTCGGTTGCGTGTGGTGTGCGGTGGCAAGTGCCTCCGTCCGGGCAGCGTAACGCGGGATGGACTCACCCCCCGGAGGTGTGTGATTTAGAGTGGAACAAATCAGGAACATGCACTACACACCATGTCTGTTGCTCCGCCCATTCCGCCCCGAGACAGCGTGGAGACGCACCGCCGTATCCTGTCGCTGTGGTACCCGCG
>JAESTV010000140.1 GCA_016763475.1 Roseicyclus sp. | reverse complement strand
CACAGCGCACAACCATGAATGGCCCCGGCCTTGAGATAGAGCGATGGCTGCGTGTTGATTTTCCGGGTAATGGCATAAAGCCACGAAGTTTTCAAAACAGCATTTGCCGCCAGTTCCTTCTCGGCAAAACTCTCCATTACATCACCAAAAATCGTCCCCTGAGCACAGCCTGAGGTGTGGGTTTTCTTCTTCAGTTTTTCCTCAAAATTGGTCTCGATTTTGGTTCTGACCACCACCACTTCAAGATCATCATCATAATCAATACCGGTAATCTCATCATTTGATTTGAGCATATTCTGATTGTGCAGATACCCAACGGCAAGCATCTCGGGCTGGTCCCCAATGGTCATCATCGTGACGATTTCCTGTGAATTGAGATACAGCGTCAACGGCCGCTCAATCACCACCTGGGTGTCAACCGGCTTGCCCTCGTGATCAATGCCCGCAACCGACTGGCTCAGGCGCGGATCATCGGGGTCAGGCGAAATCGCAAATTCCTGCAAAGGCTGTTTGTCACTCATCAAAGACTGCCGTAAAAATTAAATTCTGGAATTATATCTTAGCCGGTCTGCCACATATATGATAGCAAATCAGCAGGCACTGGAGCAAAATCAACCGTGATGTCAAAAACACCAGAAAAACTCGACGTAAGAGGCCTGCAATGCCCGTTGCCGGTGCTCAAAGCGCGTAAAAAACTACTGTCCATGCCACCGGGTGCCACCCTGATCGTCGAGACCACCGATCCGGCTTCGGTTATAGATTTTCCTCACTACTGCAACGAATCCGGCCACGAGTTGGTAGGGCAGACGGTGGCAGACGAGGTGTATGTTTTTACGTTAAAGGTGAAGGGATAAGGTGGGATTAATCCGCTCTTCCCTTCGGCCTCTTATTCACGGTCGATAAATGTCGTCAAGCCTCATACGGATTATTGTACAGTTCTATTTTTTCACTGATCTTGGATGACGGAACCAATGCCTAAACTTTTGGAAAATATAAAGACGCTAATTGCTGAGTTTAGACAAACGCAGCAAACAGAAGCGATCCCTTGGGTGATCGATGGAAAGCCGAATTTCGCGAGATTAATTAGCGCTGGCGATGGTAAATACTTAAGGCTTTCGCGGAAAATGGTGATTTTAATCGAAAATTTTTGTGGTGAACTTAAGCGCAACAATACTGTTTTAATGCGGAGCTATACAGATAGGGAATGGAACGACTTATTCTACTCGGCTATCGGACCGGCACTTGCTCAAATTCATCCCGATAACAACCTTGACGCCAGTGCTGAAACAGTGCTGAACACTGTGCGCGAAACCCTTCAACAGCTAAGATCCAATGAAGATTCATGCGAATATGTCTTTGGCTGCACATTGTTTGAAAATTCTGACATTTCAACTTTTGAAATTGGTTCTGTAAAGTTTGAACCGCGCATTACCTGGCTTAAACGAAAAAAATCTGAAGGCGATATTTCAGAAATTACAGCGCGGCGTGTGAAACGCTCGTGGCATGGCGAGAAAATCCGTAACCGCAAAACATCAATTGATAGCTTTCGTGAACAAAACATTCTTGATGCTGTCAAAACCTGTCCTTACGTTTGCACTGTGCAAACAAAAGGTCTTGCGCCCGAGGCAGGAAGGCAGAAAGCTCTGATGGCGGCACGTCTGGCAATAACTTCTATCGCAGTTCGATGGCCAACTCCATCCAGTGTTCTTGATGGATTCAACCTGTTGGTTGATCGTAGTGTCCGTGTTCAGTCGTTTCTTTCTTACGTCCCGGGAAGAAATAATCTGGCTGGTATCAAAATGAAAGGGCTGCCTTTTGGCCCTACAATCGATCCGGCGGAATGGCGCGGTCTGTTGTCACAACATCGGGCAGAGTACGATAGCGTAGCAGAAGTAATCGAACTTTGTACCAGCCCTACTGGCAAAGTAAGGCGACCAAAACTAACAAATGCCCTATTTCAGGCCCTTATTTGGTTCCACGAAGGATGCCGCGAAAATGTAGACACTTTGGCTGTGGTTAAATTTGTAGCGTCTTTGGACGCTTTGGCCTCAGGAAAAGGATTGTCCGATATTTGCAGCTTGATTGAGGCCAGACTGGGAATGGAGAAAAGTGATGTTATCCATGTAAACGGTCAGACCGTGCATGAGGCGGTGAAAAAAATTTATAATAATGGTCGCAGTCAAACAATTCATGGCACAAATGATCGCCTAGGCCATGACTGGACGTCGGCTCGTCTGTTCAGCGAACACCTCTCAAGACGTTGCCTGGTAGCTTGCCTAGACTGGGCTGGAAACAACCAGTCTGGTGATGACCCTAGCCTCTTAAAAAACGATCGGGTTGAGGCATGCTCCCTAACTTGATGGTAGAAACATACCCTATCTGCTCAACTGATGGAGCAGACGGTGCAGGGGAATTTACACTAAAGGTGAAGCAGGAACCTTAGGTCGGCTCACCATTTTTTCCCTGTGTGCCATATAAAACGCGCTGGCAATGATGATTGCAGCGCCAACCCACGTCCACAGGTCGGCAACTTCGCCAAACAGCCAGAAGCCAAAGAGAGAAACCCAGATCAATTTGAGAAAATCAAACGGCAGCACCACCGTGGTTTCACCCTCTTTCAAAGCTTGGGTCAGAGCCAGTTGCGCCAATGTTCCGGATAATCCGATTATCACCAGCCATCCCCAAGTCTCAAACGATGGTGTGCGCCACACCCATAGCGCCGGTATGAAGGCAAAAAAAGCCAGCATCACATTCATGTAACTGGTAATCGTCATGGCAGAATCGGTGCGTGACAGCACCTTGATAACGATCATGGTAATGCCCCATAAAAACGCAGATGACAGTACCAGAATTGACCCGGGATCCGTGGGAATGATACCGGGGCGCAGGATAACCAGAGTACCGGTGAAACCAAGCAAGATTGCACTCCAGCGGTGCAATCTAAAACGCTCTCCCAGAATAAGGACGCTGAGTACAGCTGTAAAAATTGGCGCTGAAAAGCTGAGTGCCGTTACCCGGGCAATTGGCGTAATGCTTAACGCTGTAAAAAACGCGAACATTGCAACTATATTTAAAACCCCGCGCAAACCATGGAGAGGCAAGCGTTTGGTCTTGAAAGGTGCAAAGCCATGCCGCATGAGCATGGGAATAAAAATCAGGATGCCGAAAACATTTCTGAAAAAGGCAATCTGAAAGGGGTGAAGCTCGGCAGAAACATAGCGGATCAATGTATGCATAACGGCAAAACCTACCGTTGATGCCGACATAAATATGATCCCGCGCAGCGTCGGCGGGACACGCGCCCAACGAACTGTCAGGATCGCTAATCTTCTTTTGATCGACATAAAGGCCTTGCAAACAAATGTAGGAGGCACATCAAAACGGGGCGGGAAGAGTCAGGAGAATTACGACTCCACCAAAACATTGGACTCGCTCATAGGCAGTGTCAAGAAGATGGTTTCAAACAGTTGAAGTAGTTTTGTTACCCGGCCAATAAATGGCCGCGATCGTTTTCATCCCTGGCAAAACCCACCGATAT
>JAESTV010000139.1 GCA_016763475.1 Roseicyclus sp. | reverse complement strand
CGCTCTCGATCAAACTGAAGCGAGCGGGTTGGGATGATTCATTTCTTCTCAACCTTCTCAATCAGTTAGACTCAGAATAGGCCATATGCGATTGCCCTGCCGCTGCGGAGGTCACGAAGGAATTAAGATCTATCTATCCAGGCGACGAGATTTTCAGAGCAAATTTCACTACGAAAGTTTTCGACACTTCCAACAATCGAAACAAGCAAGTAGTTCGCTACATATTGGCCAAGATCGACGCGCAAACGGCGGGCACACCCTTCTCATCACCGTCGTCTGAAATCACCGTCGAGCATATTCTCCCTGAGAACCCCGCTGACAATTGGCCTCAGTTTTCCGAAGCTGATGCGGCATCAGAAGTCTATCGTATTGGCAATATGATACTACTGGAGGATAAACTAAATCGAAATGCAAGTAACCTATCATTCTCTAGAAAAAAGCCCTTCTATGGTCAGAGCATTATTACCACAGCAATAAAAATGGCAACGGAAGCGGGCGATTGGGATGTGGAAAAAATCCAAATTCGCCAGCAAGGCCTAGCCAGAACCGCGACTGGAATTTGGCGAATTGCCCAGCTACATTAGGCTGATAAATGCTGCACTATGTTCGAATGGCAGCGATACGAAAGCCGCGTCGCAGCATCGGGATGTTGGATGGAGGTCGCTGTGGGCCGTTCGCGCTCTGTCAGGGCGTCCGGCGGGCCCAAGTTTGCAAAGTACACTAACTGCACATTGCAGCCACCCGTTCATCGCACAGCATCCGTCAATAAGGCCTCAAACCAGCATTGGCGGAGCGCCTTCAGTGACCGACGGATGATCGCTGTAGCGCGTTGGGGGCATCAAACGAAAAAGGGCCGCGCAATGCGGCCCCTTAATATCATCTGACCGCGGCGCGCCTTAGCGGCGAATGCCCAGGCGTTTGATCAGGTCCTGATAGCGGGCTTCATCTTTGGCACGTGCGTAATCCAGCAGTTTCCGGCGCTGTGCGACCATCATCAGAAGACCACGGCGTGAGTGGTTGTCTTTCTTATGGGTCTTGAAGTGCTCGGTCAGGGTGGTGATACGGCTGGTCAGAACGGCCACCTGAACTTCAGGGGAACCGGTATCGCCTTCTTTGGTGGCGAATTCTTTCATCAGACGTTGCTTTTCTTCAGCAGTAATCGACATCGGGGTCTCCTTTTTTAAAGGTCTCTTGGCGAGATTAGGGGTTATGGCGCAGGCCGGGATGTCGTCCAGCAAGGCCCATGGAGGCTCCGTTCAGGGCACAACCCCGAAGCAGATGCGCGGCGATACACCAGATCGCGGCTCAGGGAAAGCCCCAAGGACGTGGGATTACCTTGTCCCGTTAACCAGGCCTCCAAATGTGCGGTGAATTTAGCGGAAAATTTGGGTATAAGTCACGTGGACCTTTAACATTCCGCAAGACCTCATCCGCAAAATTGGACAGGTCAGGTGATCCCGCCTGCGGCTGCTGCCCAATTGATACGGGCCCCCGCGCGGATCATCCGGAATGTTGCCAGAAGGCATAGGCCAGGCCGTTCGCCCCGCGCGACCGGCCCGTAATTTCAACGCCTGTTTGTCGTCTCCGACACCGGAAAACCGAGGGATCCACCATGATCGTCGCCGGAAGTGTACTTGCTCTGCTCCTGATGGGGCTTGCCGTTGACGGGTTCATAAACCCCGGCGACGACGAAGCTGATGACCTCACCGCTGATGCGGAGGGCGAGGAAGACTTGTCCGACCAGTCGGGTGCGTCCGGTGACGCCCTGTCCGAGTTGTTGTTCCCGGATGAGGACACCGCAGAATATGATACGTCCGCTGATGAAAATGGCGCCGAACAGCTTGCCTATTCCCCGCTTGATGTTGTTGAGCCGCAGGGTGAAGAAGACGACACCGCAAACGCAGAAGCCTCCGAAGGCCGCGCTGATGCGGACTGGGCAACAGCCGAAGATTCCGCCGCTGTTGAGGGGTTCCTTGACGTAGAAACAGTGACTGAACTCGCTGATGGTGAAGAAGTTGCATATGTCGAGGTTTTCGATACGGAGACCGACACGCTGGTTCTGGAATTTGACGGCACCCCGGACGAAGCCCCGATCATAGACATTGACCATACCCAGGAAGATGACGCCGCCGTTGTCCTCTCCAATGGCGTGCCGGTGACCTTGATTGAAGGCGCCGGTGATATGACCGCTGATCACGTCCGGGTTATCATGAGTGGGGATGAGGCGGGTCTGGATCCGCAGATTCTGCTCAGCGGTGCAAGTGAGGGTGAGCCTGAAAACGAGCCACTGCCTGATCTCGGTGACGATGCCCCGGCTGAGAGCGCCCCGGCTGAGGTAAACGCGCGCGACGCCGGGTTTGACGGCCCGTCCATCCTGCCCGGACCCGGTGAGCTTGTGCCTGATACCGAAGAGGATGTTCCAGGCACCGGAGAGGTCATCCCTGGTGACGTGGTCGAAAACGTCATCGACCCTGTGGTTGATGTGGTCGAGACAATCTCTGATGGTCTTCCTGAAGCTGATGCCATCAACACCATCCTTGATGACGTGATAGATAACATGATCGACGTCGGCGGCACCGGCGAGATGCTGGATGCCCGCACCGGGATAGACGATGTCTTTGGCACCGGCGGTGACGATGCCCAGACCGGCACGTTCAACAACGATATGGTCACCGGCGGTGATGGTCAGGACGCCCTGTTCGGGGATGAGGGCAACGACACCCTCCAGGCCGGTGCCGGCAACGATGAATTGTATGGCGATCTGGGCAACGACAATCTCCAAGGGGGGGATGGCGTTGATTTCCTTAGCGGTGGCGAAGGGCATGACACGCTCTACGGCGGCGCCGGTCGCGACCTGCTCTTTGGGGGTGAGGGGGATGATCTACTCCACGGCGGCGCGGCAGATGACTTCCTGCAAGGCGGCCTAGGGGCGGATACGCTTAGTGGTGGCTCGGGTAATGACGTGCTGGACGGCGTGTTCAGCCATGGCGACGTCGACCAGGATGGTGCGGATGTGCTTCGGGGTGGTGACGGTGATGACACGCTGATTATCGGTCAGGGCGACACGGCCCAGGGCGGCGACGGGGCTGACACCTTCATCAGTGGTGACTACATCGAAACCGCCGATATTGCAGGCCATGTGGAAGATTTTCACCCCGGTGAGGACCGGATTGAGGTGATCTTTGATGCCGTTGCAAACCCCAATCCCGTCATTGAGGTTCAGGACTTCGCTGACGGAAGCGGCGCAGATATCATCCTGAATGGGGAGGTCATCCTCAGCGTATCCGGGGCCCAGGGCCTCGATCCCAGCCTGATCGACCTGCGCGGCGTGGCCTGATGTTCACTCACGGAACCAAAGCGTTTCGCGCTTTACTTGAACCATAGAACGTCAAAGTTCGCGTTCGGAAGCTTGGCTTGTTGATTGAGGGGCTGCGATTTCCGGTTCAGGTTCGGCCCAAAACGCTTTTGCGCCGGGAAAGACCCTGCGGGCCCACGCCTTCAGGGTCTTTTCATTTGCGCCCCTCAGCCCGACAGGAAATGCGCCAGCACCGCGTCCAATACAGGCTCCGGCACCTCTTCCATAACGAAATGGCCCGATTCCGAGACCTCGACGCCGCGAACATCCTCAGCCCAATCTCGCCACACGCCCAGCGGATCACCCGTGCGTGCGGGAAACCCACCAGCCGCCCAGATAAACAGCAAAGGCGCCGCAATTCGCGCACCAGCGGCGCGGCTTTCCGCGTCGATCCGGCGGTCAATTGTGGCCCCCGCCCGGTAATCGTTACACATTGCGGCGACCCGCAGCGGGTCTGCACCTTGCGCCCGGTAACTCTCCAATGCTGCAGCGCCGAACGGCGTCAGGTCCCGCACCTTCGTCCAACTTGCCAGGGTCCAGTTGATGTATCCCGGCCCATCAGCCAAGATCATCCGCTCCGGCATCGGTGCTGCCTGCGCCAGAAACGTCCAGTGATACGCCGCCAAAGCCAGTTCAGCGTCCCACGAATCCCAGAAATCGCCGGTTGGGACAATCTCGATAATTCCCAGCCGATCCACCCGTTCCGGGTGATCCAGCGCCAGCCGATACGAAACCCGCGCGCCGCGGTCGTGGCCAAGCACATGGGCCCGCTCCACCCCCAGCGCATCCATCATCCCCACGATATCCAACGCCATCTCGCGCTTGGAGTAGGCGTCAACACCCGCAGGCGCATCACTGTCCCCGTAGCCGCGCAAATCCGGCACAATCACATCGAAATGCTGCGCCAGATGCGGCGCGATCTTTTCCCAACACCGGTGGTTTTGTGGGAACCCATGCAACAATATCAGCGGCGCGGCGCCGCCTGTCCCTTGGCCTCCGCGATGGACGGAAAGCTCAATCCCATTCGTCAGAATGCGCGTCGCGCTGAACCCGTCAATCGCCATACATCATTCCTCCCAAAGCATCGGCTGCACCGCGTAGCCTATGTATAGCGGATGCTTCGGATGCCCGGCCTTCGATAACCCCAGATGCTGCAATTCGCGCCCCGAGGTTCGGAGCAGAGCCGCCACCGAAGGCCCCCGCCCCAAATGCGCCCCATGGGTGCCCCAGGCGCAAATCACCTGATCCGCCCACTCCAACCCCGCCAGGATCGCGGCATCATTGCCCGGCCCAACAGGGTCGTGCGCGCGCCGCATGTCCCGTGGATCGGTGGCGCGAAAAGCGAATATGTTCAAAACCCGAAATGCCCCAAACCCCAACGCGCGGGAGCGGCGCTCACAGCGTTCGACGGTCGGGTCATTCTGAATCTCGGTTGCCGTCGAGGGGTTCAACATGATGAACAACACCCGCGATCCCGCCGGATCCCACACCCGGGTCAGAGAATAACGGTACGATTCACACGGCGAATACACCGCAACCGACGCCGCATCCCCTTTCTGATGCTCCCGTTCAATCACACGCCTACCCCCTTCTTCTTGTTCCAGATCTGGACTCCAACCGCCCCGAAACCCATGCCCATCAGCGGCATGTCACCGGGCAGGCAAATGTCGGGGTGGGAGTCATTTTCTAACCCCCAGGAAACATG
>JAESTV010000138.1 GCA_016763475.1 Roseicyclus sp. | reverse complement strand
CTGTCAGCGGAGTGCCGTGGGCGTCGTAGGCCACGCCACCAACCAGCCCTTCGGACACGGTGAAGCTGATGCCGCGCGCAGTGCCGAACCAATCAATGACTTTCCGCACCTCTGCCATCACTTCAGGGCCGATCCCGTCACCGGGAAGGATTAGCAAGGAGCGGTCAGTCATAGGTCTGTTCCCTTTAAGGTTTGGTCGGGTATCGGGTATCCTGACCCCATCGGGGCGTCAAGAAAGCCGGGCGGTGATCGCATGATCCAACGCTGTCCAGACAGCGGCAATGCGCGGTTGGTGGCGTAAAGTGGGATGCGCGGTCAGCCAGACGGGCAGCGCTGGCAGCGGAAGATCCGGCAAAATACGCTGCACACCCGGCGTGTGCTCGGCGACAATTGTTTGACCAACGCCAATTCCGGCCCCCGCCGAAACGTAGTTCCAATACGCCACCTGATCGTCGGTGCGCACGGAAAACCAATCCGGTGTGACGTCAAACCCAAGGTCACGCATGCCGCGCAGAATCCGGTCATCGCGGTCATACCCCACCATCTGGTGGGTCCTCAGGCCCTCTGGGGTTTGTGGTTTTCCATGAATGGCGATGTAACTGTCAGCGGCGTAAAGGCCCATGGTCAGGTCACCAAGATGGCGGGTGATCATGTCCAATTGTGTCGGCCGGTACATGCGCAGGGCAATATCAGCCTCGTGGAATAACAGATTTTCAGATGTGTCGCTGGCGACCACATCAATTGCGATCTGCGGATGTGCGGTGCGGATTGTTGTGACAATCGGCGGCAGGATGTGAGTGGCCACAAATACCGATGCCGTCAGCCGCACACGTCCGCTGGCATCGAGGGATTCACCTGCCGCCAAAAGGGTGATCTGCTGGGCGGCGTCCTGCATTTGCCTGGCGGCGGGCAGGAGGGTTTGGCAAAACGCCGTTGGCTCCAACCCGCGTGCATGACGGCGAAACAGCGGTTGGCCCAATGCGGCCTCTGCAGAGCGGATCTGGCGCCCAACGGTCGGCTGGCTTTGGCGCGTCCGCTCCGCCGCGGCTGAGAGAGAGCCGAGGTCGGCGACGGCCAACACACTGCGCAGCAGGCTCCAATCCAGGTCATTAATGCGATCCATTCAAAAGTGCATATCAGACTATTGGTTATTGGCAATATGATTTCAAATCCGAATAGATCATGCCTTTCCACATCATTTTTCGCATTCTGGAGGAAGCTCATGCCCCGCACGGCCCTTATCCTTGGCGCAACTGGTCGGTTTGGCCGTCACATGGCTGATGCGCTGGTGCGCCACGGTTGGTCTGTCCGTCGGTTTGATCGCAATACCGACAGCCTACGTGATGCCGCGCATGGCGCAGATCTGATCGTAAACGCCTGGAACCCACCCTATTCCCGTTGGAAGGTTGAGGTGCCGAAACTGACGCAATTGGTGATCGAAGCTGCGCAGGCATCAGGTGCTGCCGTGATGATCCCCGGCAACATATATGTCTATGGCGAAGACCTGCCGCCTGTTTTGTCGCCCCTAACGCCACATCAAGCCACCCACGGTCTTGGCAAAATCCGCCGATCCATGGAGGCCGCCTACCGCGACGCTGGCGTCAAGACAATCATCCTGCGCGCCGGTGATTTCCTCGACACCGAAGCCTCGGGCACTTGGTTCGACAGGGTGATTGCCGCGAAAATCAGCAAAGGGCGGTTCAGCTATCCGGGGCCTTTGGACAAGGCCCATACGTGGGCGTACCTGCCTGACCTCGCAGAGGTTGCGGCGCAATTGGCTGATCAACTCGAAACCCTGCCACAGTATCTGGATCTGCTGTTTGAGGGCTACACGCTCACCGGGTCCGAGATGGCGGCCATTCTTGAGCGCGCCCTTGGCCGCGCGGTTTGTGCGAAACCTATGGCATGGCTCCCGATCCAGCTTGCGCGGCCGTTCTGGCGCGAAGCCCGATACCTGTTGGAGATGCGTTACCTCTGGCAGAGACCACATTCCATTGATGGCTCCGCCTTGGCAGAACGTTTGCCGGGCTTCACCGCAACGCCTGTGAAGAAGCGCTGTATCGCGCAACCAAGCCGTTATGTCAGAACTCCACATCCACCCAGATCAGCCGGTGGTCCGAGGCTTCCTCTACAACCTCGGCCAATGGGCCATCTGATGGCCAAAGGACGCCGGCGCCCTGAACGTGAAGGGAGCGGGCCGGCAGAATGTAATCAACCCGTAAATTTCCCGGCGTGGGCTCGTCCCAATCCGTCGTGGGGCTGTCGGGGCCGGGGTCTTGCACCGCTGGATGGTTAAGAAGGGCAAGCAAAGGTGCTTGCAGCCCCTCACCGCGATCCGGGTCTACGTTCAACGTCCCCATGATGGCGAAATGTTCGGCGCTGAAGGCGCGACCATCCGGCGACCACCCTTCCAGATACAGCTGCCAGAACCGCACTTCATCAGCGTTGCGCAATCCGTTGCGATCCTCGGGGCCGTCAAAAACCGGGGTTGTGGCGTGGGACATCAAAACATGGAACGTGCCGCCTGGCACCTGCACGGCCACATCCCACGCAGCGACCGTATGGAGCCGCAGGATGGGGAGGGCAGCAGCAGGCGTAACACCCTCAGCCGCGCTGTCGGGAAGATCACGCCACAACAGGTCCGAGAAGTTGCGCACCTCCCCCAATGGATACCGCGACAGCAGGGCGATCCCGCCGCTGCCGTTGAACCGTCCATAGCCATGGGCATCACGGGGGCCGTCGCTGTACCCGTCTCCATCCAGATCAAACCCGGTGGGCCACCCGGTATTGGGTCGCAACACCAGTTGGTGAGGGTAATAGAGGCCGCCCTGCGCCAAAGCCTCCGCCAGCGCAGCCAGGGCAAGCCCGTCAGCATCATAGTCGAAGTCTTGCAGGGTCAGGATATCGGGGCGGACCTCAAGAATGACCGCAACAGTTGCCTCAACCACATCTTCCATCCGCAGGATATCGCGCAGGACAAGGCCGGGGCCCCGGCCCGACAATTCGGTGTGAAAACTGGCAAGGCGCAGAGTTTCAGCCCCAACCCCTTGGGCCAGAGCGAAAGAAATCAGCCAGCTGAGGAAGGCAGAGCTGATCCAGGTGCGTCCGCGTCGATGCTGGCGACCAGTCGCGCGCGGCGCGCACGGATCATCCGCGCAATTCGCAACATCGCTTGCCCGCGCATTACCAGGCTGAGGGGAAGAAACATCCATATCGTAACGGCCCATACCATTGTCTGAGGTGAGCCCAAAACAGGCACCTGCAATTGATTGGCCCCCATGACGGCCACCACCGGAATGACAAATGGGGCACAAACTCCAAAGATAATGTTAACGCGGCCATCACGGACTAACCTTTTAACAACATCTCCACCCGCGGTTGGGTCGAATGTCGGCAGATTTATCCACACGTTGAAGGCGGTGCCACGGTTGGGCCAATGTTCCAATCGGATCAGGGCCGAAAACAGGAAAAGTGAGACCAGCGTAACCAGAACTGCCAGACCGGACATCGCCTGAATTTGCGCTGCAATCAGTGGGTTAACGTCAGTGGGTAATTGCTCCAACACCAGTTGCAGGGGGCTATAGGGGAAGTCCAGAACGCGACCGACAAGGAAGCCAAGGGCCGTGATGATCACGGCAAGGGTGGACCCATTCTGGTCAATGCTGCTGATAACACTCAGCCCGAACAGGGTGAGGAACAGGGCGATCACGCGGATACGGTTAAACGGCGGCGCGTCGCGGAATTCGATCAGGCCGGGGAATTTCGCGCCGTATTCAAAGGCTGTCACCAAGGCGAAGGCCAACGCCACAAGCGTCACCATCTGTGCATCCTCAGAGCTTGTCCCCGGAATAAGCAGGGACGGCGTCAAGATGACGACGACGATCAATATCGCCCGCACTAACGCGCCGACTAGTCTGGTGAACACTGCATCTACCTCAAACGTGGTGTCAGTTCATGCCGACACACTTATTTTGTCTTCTGGCCAGCTTCGTGGTGCGATTGGTCCAATTTCATGTGAATTGAGCCGACCGTCCCCATTGCAGGCACGATTTTGACACATTTGTGCCCAAATTGGGCCGATGCCGCAACCACAACGACGCGCCAAAGGGAATGACGCGCCGGTTAAGGTGCTGACCTGTCACAGTTTTGCATCACCGCGCGGGGCACGTTTGTGGCGGTTCAGACCCAGGGACGCGCTTGTGAAGCCTTTGCCTCAAACGCATCAATTGATGGCGCTTTTTCCAGTGTCATGGCGATGTCATCGAGGCCATTTATCAAGCAATGCTTGCGGAATGGGTCCACCTCAAAGGAAATCGAGCCACCGTCAGGTCCGGTGATTGTCTGGCTCTCCAGATCAACCGTCACCACCGCATTTGCGCCCCGTTCCGCGTCATCCATCAGTTTGTCGACGTCTTCTTGCGGCAGAACAATCGGCAAAATACCGTTCTTGAAGCAGTTGTTGTAGAAAATATCTGCAAACGACGGCGCGATCACACAGCGGATGCCGAAATCCAACAATGCCCACGGCGCATGTTCGCGTGACGAACCGCAGCCGAAGTTTTCACCTGAGACAAGGATCCGAGACTCCCGATAGGCTGGCTTGTTCAACACAAAATCAGGGAATTCATTGCCGTCATCATCAAAGCGCATCTCGTCAAACAGGTTCACCCCAAGGCCCGAGCGTTTGATTGTCTTCAGGAACTGCTTGGGGATGATCATGTCGGTATCGACGTTGATCAGGGGCATCGGCGCTGCAATGCCGGTCAGCGTGGTGAACTTGTCCATGGGCCTCACTCCTTCGGTCGACAGTTGGATTAGCCCGTCACAGGCAGGTGGGCAAGGTGTTGGCAGGTGGGTAAGGTGTTGGGTGGGCCGCCTTGCCCGACGCCCCACTTACTCCGGCACAGCGAAGGTCATGTTGGCCCAATGAGTGACCCAGCTCGCGCCACCTTCCGCAGCAGGCTCCACCGCCTCAAGAAACACCGAGTCCGCCATGTAGGTGAAGCCCGGTTCCACTGGCAGCATCACTACGCCATCCTCATTGGTACGGTGCAGCGTGATTGTGACCTCACCGGCGGCGTCTTCGGCAAACAATTCTACCTGATAATCGGGCTGCACTTCGCCGTTATACCAAAGCTGTAACGGCATCCCGCCGGACACATCGTCGGTGTAGGGGTTCGCCATCGCAACAAGTTCGGTCAGCATGCCAACGCGCGTGTCCTCACCGGCACCCTCACCCACAGCAACCAGCGACTTGGCGTAGCGAATGTAATCCTCAGTCACGTCCTCCTGGCTTAACCCGCGGTCCACGTGCATCGCGGTGACATCACCCAGATCTTTGTGAATTGCGAAGTTCAGGAACCGCTCCCACGTTGTCCATGTGAGCTGGTTGGCGGTTGTTTGGTGCACAATGACGGCCAGCCCATCTTCCAGCGCTTCCATGTTCAGCGCCGGGATGTCACCGAGGCGTCCTTCAACCTCTCGGGTTTGCCCGCCGTTCACTACGGTGAACAAATCGTAATTTCGCGGCAGGTAAATCATGGCAGAACCCGACAGCTCCTCCCCGACCCGCAAGTCCGCCTGAAGCGCTGTCCCGACCTCAACGGTAAAGTCACTGGGGTCAATCCAGAATTCATGGGCTATGCCCTTGTCAGCAAAACTCAAAGCCGCGATTGTCGCGATCAGAAAAATAGGTTTCACAAGAGGTCCTCCGATGGGTGGGTTAAAGATGCTACGGCGCATAGCGCTGTCAATGGCGCTTGTCTTCACGGCTGTGTCAGCACATGCACATGAGATCAGGCCGACAATTGCCGATATCGAGGTTGGCGAGGCCGAGATGACGATGAGCCTGCGCACCACGTTAGAGGCGTTGATAGCAGGCATCGACCTCAGCGCAGTTGGCGATACCGATGATGCGCCGGAGGCTGCGGAATACGACCGTTTGCGCGCGGTGTCGCCCGATGAGCTGGAGGCTGCCTTACGCGCGGCTTGGCCTGATATCCGCGACGGCTTCATCATCCAAGTTGATGGTGTGCGGCTGGTGGCGGAGATCGTCTCGGTGGAGATCGCAGATGTTGGCGATGTCGACCTTCCGCGTGAGTCTACTCTGACCGTTGGAGTCGCCTTGCCTGAAGGTGGCGCGGGTGTTCAGGTTGGGTTGGCTGAGAGTTTCGGCACCTTTGTCCCGCGCCAGATCGGTGGTGGCGAGGATGCCTATGAAGGCTTCCTGGATCGCGGCGAGCTGACCCCGGAACTGCCCCGAGCCGAGGTTCTGACCGAGGGTTGGTTGCAAGTCTTCCTGCGTTATATCGGGGCAGGGTTTGAACATATTGTTCCCCTTGGCATCGACCACGTTCTGTTTGTGTTGGGCCTGTTCTTCTTTGCCACGCAAGTGCGGCCCCTTCTGATCCAGGTGACGGCGTTCACGGCGGCCCACACGATCTCACTTGCATTGGCGGCGACGGACACGGTAAGCGTTCCCGCCAGCGTGGTGGAGCCATTGATTGCCGCAACAATCGTTTATGTGGGTGTAGAAAATACATTTGGCTGGGGCAACATGCGGGGGCGGACAATTCTGGTGTTCGCCTTTGGCCTGCTTCACGGCCTCGGCTTCGCCTCGGTTCTGGGTGACTACGGCATCGCGGCGGACAGGTTCGTTGTGGCGTTGATCGGCTTCAACATCGGGGTGGAATTTGGTCAACTGGCTGTCATCGCAACTGCGTTTGTACTGGTTGGCTGGTTCATGGGCCGGGAATGGTATCGCAAGGCCATCGCAATCCCGGCCTCCCTCATCATTGCTGCCATTGGCGCGTATTGGGTGATTGAACGGACCCTTATGTGAGGTTCCTGCGGGAGAACGCCCGCTGGCTTGCCACGGGGCTTCTCCTCGCGCTTGGATCGTCGTTCGGGCAGACCTATTTCATCTCACTTTTTGCAGGTGAGATCCGGGCGGCTTATGGCCTGACCGATGGCCAATGGGGCGGGATCTACACAATCGCAACGGTCACGTCCGCCTTGCTGCTGATCGGGTTCGGAGGGCGGGCCGACACTGTGCCGCT
The DNA here is from genome assembly GCA_016763475.1 of Roseicyclus sp. Lineage (GTDB taxonomy): Bacteria > Pseudomonadota > Alphaproteobacteria > Rhodobacterales > Rhodobacteraceae > Gymnodinialimonas. The sequence continues at coordinate 270 of JAESTV010000138.1, read as the reverse complement.
TTCCCGTCTTGCCGTGATTGTGACCGGGTTCTTGGCGTTTGCCGCGATCCTGATGGCGGTTGGCAACGCAATTTGGACCCTGCTGCTCGCCGTTTTCCTGCTGCGCTTCTGTGGGCAGGGGATGATGACCCATATGATGATGACGGCAATGGCGCGGTGGTTTGTGGCGACCCGTGGGCGGGCCTTGGCGATCACAAACCTCGGCTTCCCGATTGGTGAGTCTGTCCTGCCCGTTGTGACCATCCTGATTGTCGCCGCCATCGGCTGGCG
>JAESTV010000137.1 GCA_016763475.1 Roseicyclus sp. | reverse complement strand
TGAAGCGCACCGCGACGTCTACGAAAAGAAAATCGAGGCATTCTCAACACTCTTCACCCACGTCTCGATTGCCAAAATCGGCACCTCTGCCGTGCAGTCACGGGCCACCGGCGGCGTGGCGGGCGGCACATACCTGTTTGCCCTGCCCGGAAGCCCCGGAGCCTGTAAAGACGCCTGGGACGAGATCCTGGGCAAGCAGCTCGATTATCGGCACATGCCCTGTAACTTCGTGGAAATCATGCCGCGATTGGATGAACACAAGCGCCGGAAATGACCGGTTTGCGCGTGTCATTGGATGTGGGCGCTCCGAGCGCTACATAAGAGGCAACGTTTCTTGCTCAGGGACACCAAATGCGGTTTCTAAGTCGCGCTTTGATCGGCCTTTTCCTGACGGCATGTACCGTCGGTCTGTTCGCAATCGCGGGCTACACCACCTATAGCGCGTTACAGGCGCGCTGGGCTGATGAAGGCCGCCCGCCGCCGTCTCGGGAACGGGTGTTTGCGGCGGAAGTTGCGCCTTTGGCGTTTGGCGAGGAAACCCCGGTTCTGACCGCGTTTGGGGAAATCCGATCCCGCCGCACACTGGAATTGCGCGCCCCCGCTGAGGGTACGGTGATTGAGCTGGCGGATGGATTCGAAGACGGCGGCGCCGTCACAGCGGGCCAGTTGTTGCTGCGCATTGACCCGGCAGAGGCCCAATCGGCCCTGGATACCGCCGCCGCTGACCTGCGTGACGGCGAAAATGAACTGGCCGAGGCCACACGTGCGCTGGCGTTGGCGGAAGAGGAAGTGACCGCCGCGCGTAATCAGGCGGACATCCGCACCCGTGCTTTGCTGCGGGCACAGGATTTGGCGGCCCGCGGAGTGGGGTCTACCGCTGCTGTCGAAACCGCAGAATTGGCGGAAGCCACGGCCAATCAGCAAATCCTGTCGCAACGCCGTGCCCTGGCGCAGGCGGCGGCGCGTGTGGACAATGCAGGCACGGCGCTGGATCGCCGCCGGATAGCCTTGGCTGAGGCGGAGCGGCGGCTGGCACAGACCGAACTGCGCGCCGAATTCAGCGGCGTACTGACCGAAGTGGACGTCGCCGCAGGCCGTTTGGTGAACCGCAACGAGCGCCTTGCCGCGTTGATTGATGCGGATGCGCTGGAAGTCGCTTTCCGGATCTCAACCGCGCAATACATCCGCCTGCTGGATGATGACGGCGCGCTGCCACAGCGCCCGGTTCGGGTGATCCTCGACGTGTTTGGGCTGGATGTGCAGGCTGACGCGACCTTGACGCGCGAAAGTGGCGCGGTGGAAGAAGGCCAGTCTGGCCGCCTGCTGTTTGCCCGCCTCAACACCACACGGGGCCTTCGTGTGGGGGATTTCGTGCGGGTTGAGGTGGACGAGCCGACGCTGCCGTTTGTGGCGCGCCTGCCGGCCGCCGCTTTGGGCTCGGACGGGCAAATCCTGCTGCTGGGTGAGGGTGACGTGCTGGAGGCTGTTGCCGTTGACCTGCTGCGCCGCCAGGGTGACGATGTGCTGATCGCGGGCCGCGACTTGATCGACCGCGACGTGGTTCTGAGCCGCACTCCGGTACTGGGGGACGGCATCCGGGTGAACCCGATCCGGCCAAACGCCGCCGACACACCTGAGGAACCTGACACCATCGCGCTGGACCCGGACCGCCGCGCGCGGCTGATCACCTTTGTTGAAGGCAATAATTTTATCCCCGCAGATGTGCGGGACCGGATGTTACGACAACTCAACGAAGATGAGGTCCCGGCCCGAATGGTCAACCGTCTCGAAGCGCGGATGGGCAGCTAGGCGATGCGCGCGCTCCCTCCCTCGGCTGGTGGTATCCTCAGTTATTTTACCCGCCACCGCACGGCGGCGAACCTGTTGCTGGTGATGATGCTGGTGTCGGGCCTTGCAGCCTTCCCGCAGATGCGCGCGCAGTTCTTCCCCGATGTTGTGTCTGACGACATCACCGTTGTCATGACCTGGGAAGGCGCGGGGGCCGAAGACGTGGACACCGCAATTGTCGCCGTTCTTGAACCGGCCCTGCTTCTGGTCCCCGGCGTGGTTTCGTCCCAAGCCAGCAGCCGTGAAGGCCGCGCCTCCATCACCCTCGAATTTGAACCCAGCTGGGACATGTCGCGCGCGGCAGACGAGGTGCAACAGGCGCTGGATGCCGTAAGTGACCTGCCCCAGGATGCCGAAGACGGCTCTGTGCGGCGCGGAAATTGGTTTGATCGGGTCACGGATGTGGTCATCACCGGCCCTGTAGCAACCCAACAGATCGGGCGTTTCGCGGACGAATTTGTCACCCGTCTGTTTGAGGCAGGCGTGACCAACACCACGATCCGGGGCGTCGCCACACCAGAGACGGTGGTGATGGTGCCCTCCGCGAACCTGATCCGCTACGATATCTCGATGGCCGAAATTGCGGGGGTCATCGCAGATGCCGCTGACACGGCTCCCGCAGGGGATGTGGACGCTGCCAACGCGCGCATCCGCACCGGCAGCGAGGCGCGCTCAGCCGAGGCTATTTCGGCCCTCACCCTGCGCATCAACGCAGATGGCTCAGCCCTGACAGTGGGTGATGTGGCGCTGATTGAGGTCAACGGCATCGACCGCGAGCGCGCCTATTTTGTCGGTGAAAGCCCCGCCATCATCATTCGCGTCGATCGGTCCGAGGATGGCGATGCCATCGCCATACAGGCGCAGGTTGAACGGGTGGCCGAGGCCCTTGCGGCAACGCTGCCCGCAGGTTCCTCCATTGATCTGATCAATACGCGGGCTGAGGCGATCTCGGGCCGGCTTAACATCCTGCTCGACAACGCGCTTCTGGGCCTTGGTCTTGTGGTGGCGTTGCTGTTCCTGTTCCTCAACGCGCGGACCGCATTTTGGGTGGCGATGGGTATTCCCGTTGCGATGACGGCGGCGATTGCCCTGGTGTACATGGCGGGCATCACGTTCAACATGATCTCCCTTTTTGCGTTGATCATCACGCTGGGGATTGTGGTGGACGACGCCATCGTTGTGGGCGAACACGCCGACTACCGAGTGAGGCATCTGGGCGAGCCGCCCGTGATCGCCGCTGAAAACGCCGCCCGCCGGATGGCCGCGCCTGTCTTCTCGGCCACCATCACCACCGTGCTGGCATTCACCGGCCTTGTGGCCATAGGCGGCACCTTCGGCAGCCTGATCGCCGACATCCCGTTCACGGTGATTGTTGTGCTGATCGCAAGCCTTGTGGAGTGTTTCCTGATCCTGCCAAACCACATGGCCCACGCCCTGGCCCATTCCGCCAAAACCCACTGGTATGATCTGCCAAGCCGCGTGGTGAACCGGGGCTTCGACTGGTTCAACCGAACCCTCTTTCGCCCCCTCATGCGGTTTGTCGTTTGGGCGCGGTATCCGGTGATTGCGGCTGTGGTTGTGATCCTCTCCACCCAAACCGCGCAATTCATCCGGGGTGATGTGGTGTTCCGCTTTTTCAACGCGCCGGAAACCGGCAGCGTGACTGGCAATTTCGCCATGGTTGACGGCGCCTCCCGCGCCGATAGCCTTGAACAAATGCGCGAACTCCAACGGGCAGCGGAGCTTGTGGGGGCGGAGTTTGAGGCCGAACATGGCGTTAACCCGCTGGCGTATGTGCTGGCCGGGATTGGCAGCAACACTGGCCGCCCATTAGGCGGCACCGAGAACAAGAATCCCGATCTTCTGGGCTCGCTCGCGATCGAGCTGATCGACGCCGACCTGCGCCCCTTTTCCAGTTTCGCCTTTGCCGCGGCGCTGCAAGACGAGGTCCGCCAACTGCCTCTGACCGAAACCCTCAGCTTCCGGGGGTGGCGCGGCGGGCCGGGTGGTGATGCCATCGACGTGCAGATCTTCGGCGCAGATACCGAAACGTTGAAAGCTGCCTCCGAGGCGCTGCAAACCGCGCTGTTGGTCTTCCCGGAGGTCACCGGGCTTGATGACAGCATGGCTTATGACCGCGAGGAGCTGTCCCTTGAACTCACCCCTCAAGGTGAGGCGCTGGGGTTTGAGATCGCCGAACTTGGCCGCACCCTGCGTGACCGCCTTGGCGGGATTGAGGCCGCAACCTTCCCCGACGGTCCCCGCACCGCCTCAATCCGCGTGGAATTACCGGAGGGAGAGTTGACCGCAGATTTCCTCGATCGCACGTTGCTGCGCGCAGATGCGGGCCAATACGTGCCGCTGGCTGATATCGTGACGGTCACCTCGCGGCAGGGGTTCTCGACCATCCAGCGCGAAAACGGCATCCGCCTGATCTCGGTTTCCGGTGACCTTAGCGAAGATGACCCGGCCCGCGCCGAGGCGGTCATGACCGAGCTGCGCGAGGTGATTATCCCACAGATTGAGGAGCGTTTTGGCGTTGCCACCCGCCTGTCGGGGCTGGCGGAGGAGGAACAAGCCTTCCTCACCGACGCTGCCACCGGATTCGTGTTGTGCCTTGTCGGCATTTACCTTGTGCTGGCGTGGATATTCGCCAGCTGGATGCGCCCGCTTGTGGTGATGGCAATCATCCCATTTGGTCTGATTGGCACCATCTTTGGCCATGTGGCGTGGGACGTGCCGTTAAGCATGTTCACCGTGGTGGGTTTGATCGGCATGACCGGAATTATCATCAACGATTCCATTGTGTTGGTCACAACCATAGATGAATACGCCGAAAACCGAGGCCTTTTCCCCGCCATCATCGACGGCGCCTGTGACCGCCTGCGCCCGGTGCTACTGACAACCCTCACTACGGTCCTTGGCCTGATGCCGCTGCTCTACGAGGGTAGCCAGGACGCGCAATTTCTCAAACCAACAGTGATAACCCTGATCTACGGCCTTGGCTTCGGCATGGTGGTTGTGTTGCTTGTGGTGCCTGCGCTGCTGGCGATCGGGCAAGACTTCGGCCAGCAAATGCGCGGTTTCCGCCGCGCGCTATCAGCCACCAGCCACCGCCCCGCTTTCGCTGCCGGGATCGGGGCGCTGACTCTCGCCAGCGTCGCGGCCTTCGCCGCCACCCTCGGTGCGTTCATCACCCAGGGTGCGATGTGGGGTCCGTTTGCAACCATCACAAACAGCGCCCCCATGGCGCTTGGCGCATTTATCCTCAGCACCGCCGCGATCTGCGTGCTCGGCCTGATTGTGGGGATCATCACCAACGCCCTCACAAAATCACGAAGACCAAGCGCTCCGATCTAAGATCCGCGCCATGTCTTCCATTTGCCAAAAATATCCTGGGGAGCGCGAGGGGCTAGCCCCTCGTTACCAACACCTCACCCCGTACAACGGCTCAATTCAACAGCCATCCGGCTGCCAATCACCGTGATCCGCAAATCGCTCCGGTTCATTGCAAACGGCCCGCTATCGGCGGGCACAACATCTGCCACGCCAGTAATCCAGCCACCGTCGCGCTGCGAGGCGGCCTCGGACACCCAGATCATCGGGTCGCGGTGCTCAACCACCAACGTCTCATCATTGCCTGCATCGGGCACCTGCGCCCGCACCGTCACACGCAAGCCATCAGCGATCGGTACAACCGCGCAAGTCACAGCACCAGCGCCTGCTTCGGATGCCGTCAACGGACGGTCCGCCAGCGCTGCCGCTATGGTGCCATCACGTGTTGTGGTCTGGGGCAACACCCCCGACAGATTGACCGAGATCGGCATACATACTTCCTGGCACACACCCAGATCCAACTGCCCCGCGATCGACGCAACGCCGTCGCCGTCCAGCGTGAATTCAAGCGGCAAGATAACGTCCCCCTCATACCCGATTGCGCGTAACCCGTTGGCAAAGAACACCTGTGGGCGTGGCCAATGGATCGCCATACCCGAAACACCCTCAGCCTGCGTCAGGCGCAGAACCGTCGGCACGCCACCCTCACCCGGCGCGCGCCAATAAGTTTTCCAACCGGGTGCCAGACGGATACGGATTGCGGCCATGTGCCGGTTCCCGTCCAGGCGGTAGCCGGGCAGCAGGCTGACCTGCACCACCTCATCGGCGGAAACGAACTGAGCCTGCGCAGGCAGGGCAGTCAGAGCGGTCAGGGCGGATAACATGCCAAAGGCTGCTGCGCCAAAAGTCCGGGAAAGAAATGTCATGTCCTTTGTGGTATTCAGGCGGGTCGCAAATTGAAAGTCACGATGTCGAGACCCCGGCCCCTCGATTGTTGATTGAATGAATCCTGCAACAGGCCCATGCTAAACCCATGGCCATGCCCGACCTTGAATACGATCTGACCGGCAAGCTGCTGATTGCGATGCCGGGGATGGAAGATCCCCGTTTTGCAGGCGCTGTGGTGTTTTTGTGTGTGCATTCGCCGGGTGAGGCCATGGGCCTGATTGTGAACAAACCGATTGATCAGGTCACCTTCTCGGAGATGATGGAGCAGTTGGAGATCGTCAAACGCGGCACGCCACCCGATGTGCCTGTCTGTTACGGTGGCCCGGTGGAGATGCGCCGTGGCTTTGTGCTGCATTCGTCTGATTGCGCCCCGCGTGGTGAGGACGCCCTGCGCATTGATCATCGTTTTGCAATGACCGGTACGCTGGATATTCTGGAGGATATCGCGGCTGGCCGCGGGCCGCAGCGCGCACTTTTGGCGTTGGGGTATGCCGGGTGGGGTGAAGGCCAGCTGGACGCCGAGATCAAGCGCAACGATTGGCTGACGGCGGATGCAACACTCGAACTGGTCTTCGATCACAAGATGGAGCGGAAGTGGGACGCGGCGATGCAAAGCCTCGGGATCAATCCTCTGATGTTGTCGTCTGAGGCGGGCCGCGCTTAAGCCGCAGCGCGCCGCAGCCGGTCATTGATCGCGCGGCCAAGGCCGTCCTCAGGCACCTCTGCCACCCGGATCACCGCAGCCCCACGTTCGATCGCCAAAACAT
>JAESTV010000136.1 GCA_016763475.1 Roseicyclus sp. | reverse complement strand
CGAAGAACGAGGTCTCCAGAGGTTCGGATAAGGGGTCAAGGCGGGGCCGGGTGGCCGGGGTGAAGGGTGGTTCGCGGAACGTGACGAGCCGTCCAGCGTTCGGGGCGAATGCTGATTAGGCTGAGCCGCGGGGCGGCGCGCCCTAGTCTGGCCCGGCCCTGGCCCGGCATTTCAACCTAGCGCATCGGTGAAAACAACGCGTCCGGTGAGGTGCAATCCCGGATCACATCAGCCCCACAGGTCCTCGGCTCCAATTCTCTTGTTAAACAAATGCGTACTTCCTGAATCCGGTTGGCACGGCAGGTGACACTAAGCATGTCCGGCTCCAGGTGCGGGTTATCTTCGAGGAACGCCTCTTCGATTACAGCTGCCGGGAGGCGGACTTCGCTGTCCAGACGCCGCAACAGATCGGGGCGCACAACACCTTCATAGGCCAGCCGCGACAAGGCGTAGTAATCCGCCGCATCCAGCCCGGAACAGACGCCATGTTTGCGCCATTGGTGCCACGCGAGGCCAGATGTTCCCATGATATCAGACATCTCTCCGGTCATGCCCCGTGACGGCGGACGCATCGCACTTGGGCAATAACTTGGCCAGCCGTCCTCGTATTGTGGCCACAACCCGTGCAGCGTAAAGCCGAACCCCTGACCCGCGTCACATTGTGGCGACCCTCGGTCATCACCCTCCAACGCACACCAGGTTGGTGTCCAGCTGAGGCTCATGACGTAGTAGTCAAACTCCCCCGCGCGCTCCCCTTCAGCCTGCGCTGTGGTGCCTGCCAGACTGCCCAGGCAGATCAATACCAGTATCAAGCGTTTCATTTGCCCTTCCCTCCGTGCCAGACCTCGCCTATATACGCTGCGATTTCCCCGAAATCGAGGAACCGTAAGGCCCCGCCCTTGCAGCCGCATCCACCGGCCTTGTTCCCCGTGTTCGGGCCACCCGGAGGGACCGATATGAACAAACCGATCATGACCAAAGCCACAGCCGTCTGGCTGGTCGACAACACCACGCTGAGCTTCAAGCAAATCGGCGAATTCTGTGGTCTGCATGAGCTGGAAATTCAAGGCATTGCCGATGGCGATGTGGCGACTGGCGTGAAGGGGTTTGACCCGATCGTCAACAACCAGTTGACTCAGGACGAGATCGACACAGCCACTGCCAATCCATCGTATCGCCTGAAGCTGAAGTTCAACGCGGCCGCTGTGGGTGAAGAAAAGCGTCGCGGGCCGCGGTATACGCCGCTGTCCAAACGTCAGGACCGCCCGGCATCAATTTTGTGGCTGGTGAAGTTCCACCCGGAACTGACCGATGGTCAGATCTCGAAACTGGTTGGCACCACGAAGCCCACCATTCAGGCGATCCGCGAGCGGACACACTGGAACATCAACAACATTCAGCCCATCGACCCGGTTGCCCTTGGCCTGTGTAAACAGACCGAGTTGGATGCCGCTGTGCAGAAGGCCAACGCCAAGAAGATCGCCGAAGGTGGCGTGATGTCTGATGATGAACGCCGCAAGTTGGTGTCGACCCAGACCTCGCTTGGAATGGACCCGAGCACAAACGTTCCATCCTCCATCTCGGCGCTTGAGGCGTTCAGCCTCTCGGCGCCTGATGATGACAAGCCCGAACCGACGCCGGATGCCGACACCTTCTTCAACCTGCCGGCCGGTGGCGGGGATGACGATGAAGACGACGGTGAAAACGGCGGGGAAGACGACAAAAGCTAAGCCCGTAATGCGGGCATTTGTAACACATCATCGACGGCCAGGCGCAGGTTTGGCCGTTTTCGTGTGTCTGATGCTGGGGTCCGGTGCAGCCTCGGCTCAGGATGCCGCGTTTTGTCAGGAGCTTTGGCGTAAAGCGTTTTAGGCGCGGCAGCAGGGTAGTCCCCGCCGACGCCTCAATGCGCGGCAGTTGAAACTGCGTCCACCAACGTGCGCCCGCCATCAACTGTAAGGACCTCTCCGGTTACAAAACCTGCGCCATCGGACGCCAGGAATTGCACCGCAGCCGTCACTTCGCGGGCCGACGCAATCCGACCCAATGGCGTACATTCACAGATCTCTTTGCGCAGGCCGTCTGTCTCGTTCAGAGAATCCTTGAGGCTTGCCGACATGACCGAGCCAAACGCCACACCGTTCACCCGGATGCGGTGTGCGGCAAACGCCACGGCAAGGCTACGAGTGGCCTGATCAAGCGCTGCGGTGGCGATAGAATACCCCATCAGTTCAGGATGGGTCCGCCGTGCCGCAATGGAGGAGATGTTGACGATAGAGCCAATTGGCCCCTCATCCTGTTCGTCCACCTTTGCCTGCGCAATCATACGTTTGGCGACCGCTTGGCTGAGCCGCAAGGCGGGGAACATGTTCTGCTGCAACATCGCCTCAACGGACGTGTCAGCCGGGTCCAGAGGATCAGTTGGCAGCACCTGCCGTGACGCATTCACCAGGATATCCACCCGGTCATAAGCGTCGATGGTGGCGGAGATCAGGTTTTCGACGGTCAGACGTTCGCGCAAATCACCCGAGAAATATCGGATGTGGTCGCTGTCCCCTTCCATCCCGCCACACTCGTCCTTGAGGCGGGCCTTGTCGCGGTCGGCAAACATCACGTTTGCACCGCAATCAATGAAATGGCGGGCAATTGCCAGGCCGACGCCGTTGGCAGCACCGGTCACGATGGCGGTCTTGCCTTGGATGGAAAGGCCCATCTGAATGATCCTTTGGGTTAGGAGCGTCGTCTGTTTGATCTGACGCAAAAGGCGCTGCTCTCGCCTGTTATTGTGACACGCAAATCACTCCGAAAGCCGGTTCCGGCTGTTCTGGATTGCGCTTTGAGAAGAATGGTCAGCGCTTTGGTTTGCCGAGTGGTTTTGCCGCCTCATAAATCTTGTAGCCCTCAAGCTCACCCAACATGCTGCCGGTCCCGAAGCTGGTTTTGAGGGTGTCCTCATAAGGCAGATGGCGGTTGGCCACCATGAAAAAACGGCCCCGCGCCGTGAGGTGACGCGCGGCGGATTGGATGAAGGCGCGGCCTACGGTATGATCTGCCCGGCGGCCCACATGGAACGGCGGGTTACAGATGATAGCGTCATAAGCGGCCTTTGGCGTGAAGCGAGTAACGTCTGCCCAGTGGAAACTGGCTCGCGGGTCGTCGATGTTGTGCTTTGCGGCCTCCAGCATGTTGTGGTCAGCTTCGATCAGGTCGAGGGTCTTGATTGTGTCTTGCTCGGCCAGGAGTTCACCGGCGAGGTAACCCCAGCCTGCGCCCCAATCAGCAACTCGGCCTTTCAGTTCCGGCACCAGCGCGACAAGAAGTTCGGACCCACGGTCCGGTCCACCAACGCTGAAGCCGCCGGGCACGGTCCTATAGCCGTGCTCACCGGTTTCAGGCGCAAGGATCCAATCCACAACCTGCGGCGGGAGAGTGACGGGGCGGCGCAACCATACCAGTTTACCGTGGGATTTCGACATCACATTGTCGACGTCGAACACCTGGCGCAGCCGTTTGACGATGGCCTCGATCCCCTCTTCCTTCTGGCCATCAACCATAAGAAGACCGCCGGGAGGGATATGGCCCAGGGCCTCGGCGATCGCCGAATACGTGCCGGCGCGGGACTTGGTGATCTGCACCAGAGCGGCGGCGAACTGGCCGTCTGCTGCAACCGCCACATCAACACCGCGCGCTTGGAGGCGATCATAGTCAGGCGCGAAGCTCTGCACACAGGTCACCTGCCCCGCCGGCCCCAATAACGCAAAATCGCTGTCGGCACGGGCGTGCATCACCAGCACCGGGCCAGTTGGCGGCTCAATCTCACCACCCTCAATCGCTAGGGTCCATCTGTCGGGGGTCATGTTGGGGTGCCTATCGGAAGGTAGGATTACTCCTCCTTCTCCATCGTGCATTGCAGGGGGTGTTGGTTACGGCGGGCAAAATCCATCACCTGCGCCACCTTGGTCTCGGCGATCTCATACGAGAATACTCCCACCACCGCGAGGCCCTTTTTGTGGACCGTCAGCATTATCTCGACCGCCTGAGAATGGGTGATGCGAAAGAAGCGTTCCAACACCTGAACAACAAATTCCATCGGCGTGTAATCATCGTTCAGCAGCAGGACTTTGTACATCGGCGGACGTTGGGTTTTGGTTTTGGTCTTGGTTGCGACCGAGACATCGCTATCGCCCCCATCATCGCCACCATCGACGTCGTCATCGACCTTCCGGGGCTTATCCGCCATCATCTTCCAAGTGGTCGTCATCAGGTGTTCGCCCCGGTTTCGCACGCTGTGCAGAGAGCGCACTATATAGGACTGCAAACGATTCCGAAAAGAGGGACATATGGTCAAAGGATTAAGCGTGATCGGTTTTGATGCCGACGACACGCTTTGGCAGAACGAGAGTTTCTTTCGTCTGACCGAAGAACGGTTCGCTGAATTGCTGGCAGAGTACGGCGACGGGGAGGATTTGCGCAACCGCCTGCTGGAGGCCGAGAGGCGCAATATCGGACATTATGGGTTTGGGATCAAAGGCTTCATGTTGTCGATGATCGAAACCGCCCTAGACGTGACCGAGGGCCGCGTTGATGGCCGCGTGATCGGGCAGATCCTGACCATGGGCCAGGAGATGTTGGGCCACCCGATAGAATTGCTACCCCATGTGGAGGAAACTCTAGGCGCCCTTTCGGGGCGGTATCCGCTGGTTTTAATCACCAAAGGAGACTTGTTGCATCAGGAACAGAAGCTGGCGGCCAGCGGTTTGGGGGATCTGTTTGCCGCTGTCGAGATCGTATCCGAGAAACATCCCAGCACCTATGAGAGCGCGTTTTCGGCCCATGGGTCGGGGCCTGCGCAGGCGATGATGGTGGGCAATTCGATGAAATCCGATATCCGCCCGGCGCTTGATGTCGGAGCATTTGCCGTCTACGTCCCCCATGGTCAGACATGGGCGCTGGAACAGGCTGAGACGCCCTTGGGTCATCCGCGCTTCCACGAGATGCCGGATCTGGGCGGTTTGGTTGATCTGATCGCCGAGGTGGAAGATTTGGCGCGGATTACGCCGAAAAGCCCACAAACGCACCCCTAAACTTATGGCCTATGCCGCCGGAACTGGTCGGATGGGGGATTTCAAAAATGTTTGGCGCTGCCCAGATGAGCCTGAGCCATACAATTCGTGTTGGTGCAAATCTGATACGGGCCCCGGACCTGAACCTTTTTCAAAAGCCCGGCATCCTCGCTGCTTTGCTCTGCCTACAGTCGCTTTCGCCCTAATTTGCGTGGGTGACGTAGCTGCCACCGATGAAGCGCAAATCTTCGCGTTCCTTGAGGCGAAGTTCGCTGAACGGAATGCGGCGCTTTTGGCGATCAAAGGCTACTCGATTACCGAAATTGCGGGGCTGCACCAAACCGCGCAGGGCGCGGCGAAGGCGCAGGCAGCCTCGACCTACCCGCAAGGCTGACGTGTCGGGGCGGTTGCAACTCATCTCCCTTTTCCTCGACGATCTGATGACCGACGCGCGTGTCACCTCCCCCCTCACTCCCCCTCACACCCCCGTGCATTGACGCGGCTGCCCCTTCGCGCAAGACCTGCGCCCATGATTGACGCCCACCTCCTGCCCCTGCAACGCGCCCTGATGGCGCCGCCCGCCCGTTTTCTGATCACCTGCGGCGTGCGTGCAGATCAGATCACGCTGGTGGGGTTTGGCATTGGGTTGCTGGCGGCGTTGGCGGCGGCGTTGGGATGTTATCAACTGGCCCTTGCGGGGCTGGTGGCGAACCGGCTGGCGGATGGGTTGGATGGCGCGGTGGCGCGCCTGACCACCCCCACAGATCGCGGCGCGTTCCTGGATATTGCGCTGGATTTCGCCTTCTACGCGACGTTCCCGATCGGCTTCATCTGCGCTGATCCCGCCGCCAACGGCCTGCCCGGCGCTATCCTGATTGCCAGCATTGTGCTGACCAGCACCTCATTCCTCGCCTATTCCGTCATCGCTGAACGGCAAGGGTTGGAGGCAAAAGACTACCCGACGAAGGGCATTTACTACTTGGGTGGATTGGCCGAAGGGGCCGAAACCATCGCGGTCTTTGTGGCATTCTGCCTGTTCCCGGCCTCGTTTCCATGGATCGCCTGCGCCTTCGCGGCGATTTGTCTGATCACGGCTGGTACACGGTATGTGGCTGGCTGGCAGGTATTTGGGGGCCGGTAGGGCGGAATTTGATCCAGCGCACCCGAGTTCATATTTTGCGCTGCCGCAAAGTGCCTATCTTACGCCACCGGCCTTCGGCCTGCCTGAGCGGAGTCCACAAGTGCGCTACCGCCCTTCGGGCTACTTGAGCGGAGTCCCAAAAGTGCGCTACCGCCCTTCGGGCTACTTGAGCGGAGTCCTAAGTAGCGCTACCGCCCTTCGGGCTACTTGAGCGCGCGGCTCACGCCACCTTCAACACAATCTTCCCGATGTGCTGGCTCGATTCCATTCGGGCATGGGCCTGCGCCGCATCCTCAAGCGCAAACGTCTGATCCATCACTGGTGCAATCCGGCCGGCATCCAGCAACGGCCATACGTGTGCCCTCAACTCTGCCGCAATCCCCGCTTTCGCCGCGTCCGATTGTGGCCGCAACGTCGAGCCCGAGATCGTCAGCCGCCGCACCATCAACTGGGCAAAGTTCAACTCCACTTTCGGTCCTTGCAGGAACGCAATCTGCTGCAAATGTCCATCATCCGCCAATGCCTTCACGTTGCGCGGCAGATAATCACCACCCACCATATCCAGGATCACATCCGCGCCGCCAACGTCCCGCATCATCGACACAAAATCCGCGTCCCGATAGTTGATCGCCTGCTCCGCACCCAAACCGACACAGGCGGCACACTTCTTGTCCGAACCTGCGGTCGTAAACACCCGCGCGCCCATAACCCGCGCCAACTGGATCGCGGTTGTGCCAATCCCGGATGACCCGCCATGAACCAGAAACCGCTGCCCGGCCTTCAGGTTTGACCGCATGAATACGTTGCTCCAAACGGTGAAAAACGTCTCTGGCAAGGCAGCCGCCTGCGCCATGGACAATCCCTTAGGCACCGACAGCGCATGGTCCTGATGGGTCACCACATGTTCGCCGTAGCCGCCACCGGGCAGCAACGCACACACCACATCCCCCACCGCCCAACGTGTCACACTGGGGCCAATGGCCGACACCACACCTGACGCCTCCAGCCCCGGCAAATCCGACGCCCCTCGCGGCGGCGCATACGACCCTGCCCGCTGCAACGCGTCAGGCCGGTTAACCCCGGCATGGTCAACAGAAATCAGGATCTGCTCCGCACCGGGGCTTGGCACCGGACGTTCACACAGACGCAAAACCTCCGGCCCACCGGGGGCCGAAATCTCCACCGCGCGCATCATCTCAGCCATCAGAACTCTCCCGTTTATCGCACCCAGAACACGCGCAAATGGCCCCAATGACAAGCGCATCACCCATCTTTGTTCTCTGAAAATGTCGGGGGCTTGGGGGTTGCCCCCCAAATGCTTCACCCCCAATCGCGATACCACAGATCGAGCGCCCGCAGGTGAGGCCCCGCAAGGGGCGGAGCCTGCCCGGTCCGGCGAGGAAAAGACGCCGTCAGGCGTCGTCCGAGGCGGAGTTCGCCCGCTGAAGCGCGCCGTCAGGCGGGCGAAGGCAATACCCGTTCCCCTCCTCACCGCAGTTGAAGGCCTCTCTTGCTGACCCTATGCAGGCGGGGTCCAACGCCCCGGCAGATCATTCTGCCCAGCCCCAGCTGGCGCCTTCACCTTAGCGGCAAACCGTTCGAACCCCTCGGCAAACGGCTTCAGAATCGCATTGCTGCGCACCCGTGCCTTCATCTCTTCGATCCGCATCACATCACCAATGCGACGATCCAGGAACTCCCAGGTCGCGCAATGCCCCTCGGATGAATCCCCCAGCCAATACAGCAATGTCGTTGAATAGACGCCCGACAGCGTCACGCGTTTGGTGTACCAGTTCAGATCCTGAGAGGTGTCACCAAGCCCACACCAGATGGCATCCGCCGTCTCCCACACCAGCTTGGCCCCATCCGCCCCATAGATCGGCAAGGCAAACAACGTCGCCGCGCGCCGAACGGCCTCTTTGTGATCTTCAACCAGCTCCAGCCGCACCCGCACCGCATAGGCCACCCGGTCGCGAAACCGCATGGCTCCCAGATCCGCCGCATCCAGCGCCTGAGCCAAACCCGCATCGCCGCGGCGATGAAACGCCAATGCCATATCCACAGCGCCACGTGGGAACAGCACCCGCGCCTCACTCATCGGCACATCGACATCCGCCACTGCCGCCGCAAAGCTCACCTCTGACCAGCCGTCAAACGGGACGTGCACAAGGCCCGCCTCAAGAATTTTGTCACGCACTTGCGTCATTCGTTTTCTCCCATTGCACTTACTGGACAACATAGGGGCCAATTGCTATAGCGCCACTTCCTGCAGTTCCTTGCAATTCTAACCTAGAAAGGTGGTGACACCACATGCAGGTCAGTGTTCGCGACAACAATGTCGATCAGGCGCTCCGTGCTCTGAAGAAAAAACTTCAGCGCGAAGGCGTTTTTCGTGAAATGAAGCTCAAGCAACATTACGAAAAACCGTCGGAGAAGCGCGCACGCGAAAAAGCGGAAGCTATCCGCCGTGCCCGTAAGTTGGCGCGCAAAAAGTTGCAGCGCGAAGGGATGCTTTAAGCGTCCTTAAGCCGATATCGCCGACGCGAATCGTAAGAATTGGAAAACCCCCGAAGGTCAGCCTGCGGGGGTTTTGCTTTGTTTGATGTGTCACAAGGCTCAGCCCCCGACTGCAATCTGTGCGGCAAGGACGGTTTCGCTGCCGTTTTCTTCTTCCCCTAGGGTGCCGACGAAGTATTCCTCGCGCACACCCGGAAGTTGGCCGAATTGTTCCATCGTGTTGATCGGGAAGAAGGTTTGGGAGATCGCCTCAAACCCCGGCGTGTTGCGCAAGATATCGGTGATTGAGCGGGAGCAAAAGGCAGGCGGCACCGCGCCGTAGGCTTGCACCGCCTGGCTGAGCTGGGTTGCCGTCGCGGCGGAGATCTCAATTGTCTGGGTCCGCACCTCAAACACACCATTGGATTGGAACGCGATGTAAAGGTCCATGTACCCCGGCGACATGCCAAACAACACGTCGTTCCGCTCAGGGATGCCGGGATTGTGCCAACTGCCCGCCGGATCGAACAGCAACCGCTGCGCGCCGTCGATCAGAAGCGCCGAATGCGCGCCCGAGTTGTTGCGGGTGTTGATCGAGGTGATCAACGTCACAGTCGCAGGACCCGTCGGTACATAGGTGGCCCGCGCCACGGCATCGTCAGGTGCCCAGACAGATTCGCCGGCACAGCCAGCCAGGGTCAGCGCGATCAGGCCTGCAACAGCGAGGCGAAACGCTCGGATCATGTGGCAAAAATCGCCAGGAAGACGACAATTACGATGCACCCGATCGCCACATTTGTCGACACACGCATGAACCCGTCGAAGGTTTTTTCCTGCTCATCGATGTTCATTTCGCCGCGTTTGTAGTCGTCTTGATCGGCCATTTTCATATCCTTGGGTCGGAATGTTTCTGTGTTGCGAAAGAAATACCGCAGATCGGCAGGTATGTCAGCCCCATCGATGCACGACGTGGGGCCGCGTGGGACCAATGGCGTTTAGCACGTGCTGCTTTGCGGGATCAGGCGGGTGAATATTCCCATGCCCCATCAGCCCGGCGCACCCGCGTCACCTCACCCAATTGGTGCATATGGTTCAGGTGCGCCACCGCTTCCACCAGCGCCAATCCGTAGGTGCCGCTATCAATCTTGCGTTTGAACAGCGGCGGGAAACACTCCGCGGCGCTGCACGGGCCTTTGGTTAGATGAGAGCGCAGGCGCTCAAGCGCCCCGTGGTGATTGTTGATCAACTGCCGCATCCGCGACGGCAGGCCGGTGAACGGCAATTTGTGGCCGGGCAGCACCAGATGGCTTTCCAGCGCGTGGGGTTGCAGGGCCTCACATGCGTCCATCCAATCACCAAGGGGGTCCGCCCCCGGTTCGGTCGCATAAACGCCGATGTTGGGTGAGATCGTGGCGAGCAATTGGTCACCCCCAATCACCACATCACCATCACGGCTCCAGAACGTGGCGTGATCCGGCGCATGGCCGTGGCCAAAGCGGATATCCCATGTACGCCCGCCCATCACAATTGTGCCGCCTTCATGGAGGCGGGTGAAGCCCAGCGGCATCGGGTAGACGATGTCGGCGAAGTTAAACGGACGCTCCGCGCGGCGTTCAGCCAGCACAGCCGCATCCATCCCGGCATCAACCCAGAACTGCACCTGCTCATCCGTGGGGGCGGCCTGTTCGTCCAGCGTCAACATGCGCGAAAACAGCCATGCGGTCCGGGTCATCAACAGCTCAACCCCGCGGCTTTGGAACCAACCCGCAAGACCAACGTGATCTGGGTGGTGATGGGTCACCACCAGCCGCCGCACCGGTGCGCCTTTGAGGGGGCCGTCAAAAATCGCCTCCCATATGGCGCGGGTTTTGCGGGTGTTCAGGCCGGTGTCGATCAGGGTCCAGCCATCTTCATCACGCAGCGCGTAAACGTTGACATGATCCAGCACCATCGGCAGCGAAATGCGCAGCCACAGGACGCCTTCAGCCACCTCAATTGCCTGCGCCTCTGCCGGAGCATCGGGGAACGGCGTGCGGATCGGGAGGCTGGCGTCAAGCATTACGCGGATGCCGTTTGGCGAGGCGTTCATTGCCGCGTTTGTAATTCCCGCTCACCGGCGCAAGGTCTTGTTGGATCATCGCATTATCTCCGCCGCCCGTCAGTTCCAAAAAATCCGGGGCGTTTGTCCCTCGTAGGGTCGCCGCCAGATTGCCGTGGTGAAAAACCTTCACCTCACCCGTTTTCCGGATATCTCACGTGAAGCCCAAATCAGCCATGGTTTACGCCGCCAGATCGTCTGGCGACAGATCATAGAGGCCACCCGACCCGCACCGCGCCTGCGCCATCATCCCATG
>JAESTV010000135.1 GCA_016763475.1 Roseicyclus sp. | reverse complement strand
TGGTCGGTGGTGTGGGCGGTAGTGTGGGCGGTGGTGTGGGCGGTGGTGTGGGCGGTGGTGTTCTATCGCGCGCGCTGGGGGTGGAGGCAAGGCGGCGTGGATCAAGGCTAGAGGGTAAGGCGGCAAGAGGGGTAAGGCGGCGCGCTATTCCAACGTGCCGTTCAGCTGATGCCACACAAAGCCGCGACCATCAGGAAAGATCGCCACAACACGGTCGACGCCGCGATGGATGTTTCGGGTGCCGAGGTAGGCTGTCGCCTGCCCCTGTTCCAGCGCGGTGCCGATGGCAGTGGCGTCAAAGCAGTCGAACCAGTTCGGGGCAATCAGCGGCGTTGGGTCGTCATAGGCCAGGGCTTCGGTCATGTCGGGTACGCCTTGCAGCACAAAACAGGCCCGGTAACGCAACGGCGAGGTGTCAGCGTCAATGCCTTGCGCCTCCGTGATATCAACGGTGACGAAACTGCCGTCGGAGCGTTGCAAATTGACCTCAACCGTCTCAAGCGGCGCGTAATAGGCGCGGGTGTTGGAATACCAGACACCAACCCCGAAGATCAGGGTGACCCCAACAATTACGATAACAGTGAGCCTGCCGGAATTCATCATGTGGTTGCCCCACCCGCGCCAGTTTGCACAAACGCATCAGCACACATCCGGGTCAACGCCCGGACCCGCCCAATATAGGCCTGGCGTTCGGTGACCGAGATCACCCCGCGCGCGTCGAGCAGGTTAAACACGTGGCTCGCCTTGATCGCTTGGTCATAAGCCGGGTGGACCATGATGATGTGTTTGCCGGTTTTCGGATCAACTGCCGGGTGGTCGAGCAGCTGTCTGCACTCGCCCTCGGCATCCTCGAAGTGGCGCAACAAGACATCGGTGTTTGCCCCATCAAAGTTGTGGCGGGAATATTCTTCCTCGGTCTGGAGAAAGACATCACCATAGGTCAGCGGAATCGGTGCATCCGGGTCGTTGAACGGCATGTCCATGACGTGGTCGATACCAAGGATATAAATGGCGAGCCGCTCAAGGCCATACGTCAGCTCACCAGACACCGGATGGCAATCGTGGCCGCCGACTTGCTGGAAATAGGTGAACTGGCTGACTTCCATGCCGTCACACCAGACCTCCCACCCAAGGCCCCATGCTCCAAGTGTTGGCGATTCCCAATCATCCTCCACAAAGCGGATGTCGTGCAGGTCGGTGTCGATGCCGATGGCGCGCAGGCTGCCAAGGTAAAGCTCCTGAAGATCAGGCGGCGAAGGTTTGATGATGACCTGATACTGGTAATAATGTTGCAATCGGTTCGGGTTTTCACCGTAACGCCCATCAGTGGGGCGGCGCGAAGGCTGCACATAGGCGGCCGCCCACGGGTTTGGCCCCAGGGATCGCAGGGTTGTGGCGGGGTGAAACGTGCCGGCCCCGACCTCCATATCGTAGGGCTGCATGATCGCGCAGCCTTTGGCCGCCCAATAGGTTTGCAGCCGCAGGATGATCTCCTGAAACGAACGGGGTGTGGTCGGCTCGGCCATAACAAAGGCTCCGAAGGATTGCGGCATTTGCGCGATGACCAAAGCGGTTCGCCCCGTGCCTGAGATCGGGACATAGCGAAACCCACCGGTCCTGAGAGGGGATGTGAGCGTTTCGCGATAAACCCGGTTTAGTGGTTTGTCGCAAAACGCTTTAGACGGGGTCCGGGCTACGGTCAACAAAACACGGCTGGGCGGGCGACTGGACGGCTTGGCGGCGGGCTGGGCGGCGGGCTTCTGGGCGGGCTGGGCGGCGGGTTAACTTCAGGTCTGGCGCATCTGAGCCACGCCTTGAGGGAAACCGTGCGAAAACCGGGTGCAATCGGCGCAATCCGCCGATAAGTTCGCGCACGGGGCTGCCGGGGTTACCTTTCGGCCCGATGGTGGACAGGTTTTTAACGACAAGGTTTCAGGGCAATCATGGCGATGCGTTTTTTTCAGGGGATTTTGACCCTCACATTTGTTGCGGCCTTTGGCCTTTTGAGCGCGGGTGCCGCGATGGCTCAGGACCGGGTTTGGGTCCAGATCGAGGCGCACCCGAATCTTGGCATCGCTGAACAGCGCGTGCGCGCCTATTCCCAGCTGGTGGAAAACGTGAACGGTTTCCGCGCCGTTACCGGGCTTTATGCGGTGGCCCTTGGCCCTTACGAACCGATTGTTGGCCAGCAGGTGATGCAGCAACTTCTGGGGCAGGGCCTGATCCCGCGTGACAGTTTCCTTGAGGACGGTGACCTTTACGCGACGCAGTTTTTTCCGGTTGCCTCAACGGCCCTACAGGGCGGCACGGCCTCTGTAACCGAGGTTACCGTTGAAGGCGGCGCCCAGAATGAAGCCCCTGTGGACGCCCCTGTGGACGCCCCTGTGGCCCCTCCCCTGGAAGCCATTGTGGTTGTGGCCGAGCCTGACCCAATCCTCCTTCCTGACGAGACCCCGCAAGAGGCCCGCCAATCTGAACGGGCGCTGACCCGTGAACAGCGGGATGCGCTGCAAATCGCATTGCAGTGGTTTGGGTTTTACAACTCAACCATCGACGGCGCCTTCGGTCCCGGCACTCGCGGTGCGATGCAAGCGTATCAAGACAGCCGTGGGATGGAGCCGTCCGGCATCCTGACCACCCGCCAGCGCGCGCAACTTCTGGGCGAATATCAGGGTGAGTTGGCCGCACTTGGGATCCGAAACGTCCTTGATCAACGCGCCGGTGTGCAAATTGACCTGCCGATGGCGATGGTTGGATTCGACAGCTACAACTTCCCCTTCGCGCAATATGAAGAGATCAACGACAGCGGTGTACGGGTGCTGCTGATTAGCCAACCCGGTGATCGGGCCACCTTGTTTGGCCTCTATGAGATCATGCAAACGCTGGATATTGTGCCCCTTGATGGCATCCGTGAACGCCAGGGTGACAGCTTCTTGCTGACGGGTCAGTCGGCCAATCTGCGCTCCCACACCGAGGCGCGGCTGGTGGGGGGCGCGGTCAAAGGCTTCACCCTGATCTGGGAGCCGTCTGCCGATGCGCAGATCGAGCGGGTGTTGCCAATAATGCAGGCCAGCTTTGCGGCTGTTGATGGTGCGCTGGACCCCGCGTCGGTGCCAGAGGGTCTGGACGAGTCGATCGACATGGTTTCGGGCCTTTCCGTGCGCCGCCCCGATCTGGTGCGGACGGGCTTTTTCCTTGACGCACGCGGCACGGTTCTGACGACAACAGAAGTTGTGGGCCAATGTGACCAGGTGCTGATCGACAACGCCTACGAATCGACACTCAGCTTCCGGGATGACGCCCTTGGGATTGCGATCCTGACGCCGACCCAGCAACTCGCCCCCTTGGGCTTCGCCCAGTTTGCGGAACAGCCTGGCCGGTTACGTGCGGATATTGCAGTGGCGGGTTTCCCGTTTGGCGGCGCGTTGTCAGCGGCCTCCACCTCATTTGGCCGCCTTGCGGATTTGCGCGGCGTGAATGGGGAAGAGACCGTGCAACGCCTTGATGTGGCCACAGCAGATACCGAAGCCGGCGGCCCGGTGCTGGATATCACCGGGAACGTGATCGGCATGGTCCTGCCCGGCAATATCGGCGGGCGCACCTTGCCTGAGGAAGTCACGTTGGCCCTGCGCGGTGATCACCTGATTGCCGTGTTGCAGCAAGCGGGTGTGACCCTGACGCTGGCGCAACCTGCGGGTGCGATGAACCGCGAGAACCTGAGCCGTGAGGCGGCGGACATGACCGTGCGCGTGAGCTGCTGGAACTGATAGACAACCTTCTGGCCGGACCCCTCCACGTCAATTGGACCATCATACATTAGGCCGGGCACATAACGCGCCCGGCCTTTGCTTTGGCACCATTCGGTCAGGGGAACCCGCCAAAAAGCTGGTGACCTGAGGGGGCAGGCCAGGCAGGGCACTGTCTGCCAGTGGCGCATTCGGCCAACAACGCCGGTTCTCCGCCAAGGCGCGGCCCTTCAAGACCCGCAGGCAGATCCCCAATAGTTTCGCAGATGTCGCAGAATGTAGCGCTGGATGTGGCGCAAAATGTGGCGCCTAAACCGCCCCGCGGCGGCGCAATTGCACACGCGCCATCAGGTTTTCAGGGCCTTGCGCCGCCGCCTTGGTACCAGTCAACCATGGCGGCAAAGCATTTGCCAATTGCACGTGCATGTAAGGCCACAGGCCCCAACCCCTTGCGGCCCCCTGAGATTTGTTGCACCACATCGCGACGCGAAATACCGAAGAATTTGAGGGCACCATGGCTAATGATCGCTTGAGCATTGACGCGAAACCGACCGAAGAGGTCTCGGTGCGTGACCTCTTTGGTATCGATAGCGATATGAAGGTGAAGGCCTTTGGGGAACCCTCTGACCGCGTGCCCGAGATTGACCCGACCTACAAGTTTGATCCCGACACCACCTTGGCGATCCTTGCGGGCTTTGGCTACAACCGGCGCGTTATGATACAGGGGTATCACGGCACCGGAAAGTCCACCCATATCGAACAGGTTGGCGCCCGGCTGAATTGGCCCACGGTGCGGGTGAACCTCGACAGCCACATCTCGCGGATTGATTTGATCGGCAAAGACGCGATCAAACTGCGTGACGGCAAACAGGTGACCGAATTCCACGAGGGCATTTTGCCGTGGGCGCTGCGCAACCCGGTTGCGATTGTGTTTGACGAATATGATGCGGGCCGTGCGGACGTGATGTTTGTGATCCAGCGGGTACTGGAGCATGATGGCAAACTGACCCTGATGGATCAGAACGAGATCATCACGCCGAACCCGTATTTCCGCTTGTTCGCCACCGCCAACACCGTGGGTCTGGGTGATACAACCGGCCTCTATCACGGCACCCAGCAGATCAACCAGGCGCAGATGGACCGTTGGTCACTGGTGGCGACGCTGAACTACCTGAGCCACGACGCTGAGGTGAACATCGTTCTGGCCAAGTCCCCACATTACAACACCGAGGCCGGGCGTAAGATCATGAACCAGATGGTCGCCGTTGCCGACCTGACGCGGACCGCGTTCATGAATGGTGAGTTGTCCACCGTGATGTCCCCCCGGACGGTTATCAACTGGTCACAAAACGCCGAGATCTTCCGCGATGTCGGCTATGCGTTCCGGGTGTCATTCCTCAACAAATGTGATGAACTGGAGCGCCAGACCGTGGCCGAGTTCTACCAGCGCTGCTTTGATGAGGAATTGCCCGAAAGTGCGGCCTCGATGAGCCTTGGCTGAGCCAGGCGGCAACGCCGCCCC
>JAESTV010000134.1 GCA_016763475.1 Roseicyclus sp. | reverse complement strand
TTCTGGCAACCAACATGCCTTACATCGGACGCGGTTAGCCCCTCGGAAACCTTAACGCGCCCGCCCCTTCATCTGGCCAAAAATACCTCGGGGGAGTCCGAAGGACGGGGGCAGCGCCCCCCTTTTTAGCAACGAATCAACCTCCTGGCCGCCGCACCCACTTCGCCCGCCACTCCGGCGCGTCAAATGGATCGGGCCAAAACTCCCGCTGCAACGCAATCAGATCACCGCGCACGGTGTGGAACGTCAGAGCCGTCGCGCACGTGACGCCGTCGCTGATCCCGACTTCGGTCACGATCTGGTCACCGTCTCCCACAATCCGACGCAGATCAAAGGCCCATAATCCGTTTGCAGGATAGGCCGTGTTCAGCGCCGCAAAGTTCTCACGCCCCTCCACCATCTCACCAGATTGCGGCCAATGCAGGCAAAAATCCTGGGTTAAACAAAGGCTTGCGGCGTGGAAATCGTTGCTCGCCATCACCTGCCAGAACCGGCGCACGACCTTTTGTGCTGCCGTGCTCACGGTCGGACGCTCTGTGGGGCCACGCTCATGGGCGAATGTAGCGGAACACGGCAGAGGCCAGCCATCCCGCCGCGATGGCGATCACCAGGGACAGAATTCCGTACGCCAACGGCCGTTCGTGGGCGAGATTATAGATGAACCGTTCCAAACCAACTTTCCGCACTGCGATATCTTGCTCATACACGTCAAGCACTTGCCCCCCGCGTGTCAAGATTATGCGGGTGCGGTAGTCACCTTCAACCAAATTTGCAGGCAAACGGATCGACGTATCAAACAAAGTTTCGTTACGAAGCGTCACGCCGCCTTCAATCAGCTGGTACAAATCTTCACTTTCGCGGATCCGGATCAACGCCTCGGTGAACGCCTCACTATCCGCCACTCCAACACCCACCGCCCGTATTGCACGGGAGACCGAAATCCGGTGGCGCAGATCTTCGGTGGCAGAAATCACATCCGCAAAAGGTGATGTCGTGGCAACCGCGTAAAACGACGGCGCGCCATCAACCTCAATCGAGTCGGTGTTCACCCAAATGCCGAACCGCCGATCTTTGCGGCGCACAGCCACAGGCACTGAGGGCCCTTCAATAGTGATGATGACCTCCAAGTCACCCTCTGGCGCAGGGGCGTCACGTCTGACAGCGCCGAAAATCAGGATCTCCGACCCCTCAAAATTCGTCGTAATATTGATCTCATTCCGCGACAGGCCCGCAACAACGGTTTCGGCCATGGCGGGCAGGCCCAGGAACAGGGCGAATGCGATCAGCAACGCCCTCAATGTCCCGCCCCCGCGCCAATCGAATACAACTCAGAGGGCATCACCAGCAGATCAAACGCCAGCTTGCCACAGACCGCCAGGACCATGATCGCCAGCAAGATCCGCAACTGCTCGGCCTTCAGGCGTGTCCCGAGCCGCGCGCCGATCTGCGCGCCGATCACGCCGCCAACCAACAGCAGAACCGCCAACACCATATCGACGGTGTAATTCGTCGTGGCGTGCATCAGCGTGGCAAACCCGGTCACAAAGATAATCTGGAAAAGTGACGTGCCGACCACAACCTTCGTAGGCATGCCCAGAAGGTAGATCATTGCAGGCACCATGATAAAGCCGCCGCCGACCCCCATGATTGCGGCCAGAACACCCACAAACAGGCCGATAATCAGCGGCGGAATGACCGAGATATAAAGCCCCGATGTCCGGAACCGCATCTTGAACGGCAGCGCATGGATCCACCCGCGCTGACGCCGCTTGGGCACCACAACACCACCAGCATTCCGCGCCTTGCGGATCGCGTTGAGGCTTTCAACAAACATCAACGCGCCGATTATGCCAAGAAAAACAACGTAACAAAGCTTTACCAGCAGATCGACCTGGCCAATTGCAGTCAGCGCCGCAAATACCTGCACCCCGATCGCGGCCCCAACGATGCCGCCAACCAGAAGCACGCCGCCCATCCTCAAGTCGACCGTCTTACGTTTGAAATGCGCCAGCACACCGGAGAACGACGACGCGACGATCTGGTTTGCCTCGGTTGCCACGGCAACAGCGGGCGGAATGCCGATGAAGAACAAAAGCGGCGTCATTAAGAAACCGCCGCCGACGCCAAACATCCCCGACAAGATGCCCACAAGGCCACCCAGCCCCAGCAGAAGGAACGCATTCACGCTCACCTCGGCAATGGGTAGGTATACTTGCATCGGGAAATTAGCCTTCGACTCTATGCGCTTGGGTCTAACCCGCGCGACGTGGTTTAGCCAGCGTTGCAATGCCGATGAGTGACCAAAAACCTTGGCAAATGGTCGCGCGCCCGCGCGGTTCTGGTGGCCCGAATGCGCCTCCACATAGCCCCGGTCAAGGTTTTCCTTGAGAACTGCGGCCTCATTTCCCAGCAAATGCGCCCGCTTTTCTCCCGCAAGAAATAGTTTCACCTGCACCCAAGGATAGCCAACCGGCCCACGTCTTAGATAATGACATGCGTATGGATGTAAGTGATGAGGATCTGGCACTGGCTGCGGCTGGCGGCGACGGGGCAGCGTATCAGCTGCTGCTGGCGCGGTGTTATGACCGCCTGTTTGCCCTCTGCTTCCGGCTGACCGGCAGCCGGGCCGAGGCCGAAGATCTGACCCAGGATATTTGCCTTGCGCTGCCCGCCAAGTTGTCCGGCTACCGCGCCCAGGCCAAGGTCACCACATGGCTTTACCGGGTGGCGGTGAACGCGGCGACCGACAGACGAAGACGCGCCGCCAGTTACAGCCGCGCCACGGATGGCTGGGCGGATTGGGAGGTGGATCGCCAGAAAACGGCGGCGGAAGGTGCGGATGCAACCGCGTGGCTCTACCGCGCCATGGCGGGTCTCAGCCCGTCGCTCCGAGACACCCTGGCGCTGGTACTGGACGACGTAACCCACGGCGAGGCGGCACAAATCCTCGACGTGTCCGAGGGAACAATCAGTTGGCGCGTGGCCGAAGCCAAAAAACGCCTGCGCGCAATGAAACAAGAGGAGGAGGCAGTATGACACCCTCCAATACCACAGGTGATGATATCGACCTGAACACCCTCAAACGGGCGCTGGCAGATGCCACACCCGCGCCTGATGCTTCCCGTAAGGCCGAGGTCATGGCCCGCTCCCAGGAAATTTTCGCAAACGCCCAAGGATCGCTTGCGGCCGCCCGTCAAAGCTCTGCCACCCCGAAACACCGGGGATTATTTGCCGGAGCTTTTGATATGTTGATTTCCAGAACCACGGGCGCATTAACCGCCACCACCGCACTTGTCGCTGTGGGCTTCCTGTTCCTCAGTCCCACCGGGCAGGAGCTGCTGCGCGGCCCACAGATCGCGCCGCCGCTGGTCCAGGTTCCCGTCTCTGACCCCGCGCCTGTGACCACCCTCGAAGTAGGACCCGGCGAAGACCCGGCGGAAACCGGGGCGGAGGCCGAAGTCCTGTCCCAACCGCCGGTATCGGACGCCGCTCCGCGCATCGCTCCGGGTGATGAAATTGCCTTGCAGTCCGAAGCGCCCGCCCGCAGGTTGCCCCCCAGCCCGTCCCGCAGGTTGCCGTTCCCCCGATGGTTCCGCAAGCGCCCGC
>JAESTV010000133.1 GCA_016763475.1 Roseicyclus sp. | reverse complement strand
TCCGCCGTTATCTGCACCCGGTCCAGATCGATATCCGCAATCGCCACTTGCGCGCCTTCGCGGATGTAACGCTGCGCAAACGCCCGCCCAATGCCCCGTGCGGCACCTGTGATGAGCGCCCGTTTTCCGTCCAGCCGCTTCATGGCATCCGCAGCCCATCGGCGCCGAAGCGGTGGATGCGCTCGGCATTCGGCGTCAGGTAGATTGTGTCGCCGCGGTGCATGTCCACCTCACCCGCCGCGCGGATGGTGACCGGGTCACGGCGGCCTTCCATATGGACGTGGAAAAACGTGTCTGAGCCCAGATGCTCCGACACACCAATCTTGCCGGTCCAGGTGCCCTCGGTTGGGGACGGGGTGATATGTTCAGGGCGCACGCCAATTGTTGTGGCGTCATGAGGCTTGGCCAGATCCCCATCGAGGAGGTTCATCTTCGGGGAGCCAATGAACCCCGCCACAAACAGGTTTTTGGGGGTGTGGTACAGGTCCAGCGGCGAGCCGACCTGCTCAATGATGCCTGCGCGCAGGACCACAATCTTGTCAGCCATTGTCATGGCTTCAACCTGGTCGTGGGTCACGTAGACCATTGTGGTTTCAAGGCGTTTGTGCAGTTCCGAGATCTCCAGCCGCATGCCCACGCGCAAAGCGGCATCGAGGTTGGACAGCGGTTCGTCAAACAGGAAGGCCGCCGGTTCGCGCACAATGGCGCGGCCAATGGCGACCCGCTGACGTTGACCGCCGGACAGTTGCCCCGGACGTCGGTCGATGTAGTCGGTCAGGTTCAGGATATCAGCCGCCTCTTGAACCCGGCGATCCCGTTCCGCTTTATCCATCTTCGCCATCCGCAGCGGGAAGGCGATATTCTTGCGCACCGACATATGCGGATAAAGCGCATAACTCTGGAACACCATCGCCAGACCACGTTTGGCCGGTGGCACCAGGGTGGCGTCTTTTCCATCAATCCGGATATGGCCGCCGCTGACATCCTCCAACCCCGCGATCAGGCGCAAAAGCGTGGACTTGCCGCATCCCGAGGGGCCGACAAACACCACAAATTCACCATCCTCGATGGTCAGATCAAGGGGCGGAATAACTTCCACCTCCCCAAACGACTTTTGAACCTTGTCGAGTGTAATACGTCCCATGGGGTGTCTCCCTTACTTCACTGCGCCGAAGGTCAAACCCCGGACCAGCTGCTTTTGGCTGAACCAGCCCATGATCAGGATCGGCGCGATGGCCATGGCCGAGGCGGCGCTGAGTTTGGCGTAGAACAGGCCCTCAGGTGACGAATAGCTGGCGATAAACGCCGACAGCGGGGCGGCGTCCACTGTGGTCAGTGTCAGGGTCCAGAACGCCTCGTTCCAGGCGAGGATGATGTTGAGCAACACAGTTGAGGCAATGCCAGGCACTGCCATCGGGGTCAGCACATACAGGATCTCTTCCTTCAGCCCCGCCCCATCCATTCGCGCCGCTTCCAGGATCTCGACGGGGATTTCGCGGAAGTAGGTGTACAGCATCCAGATAATGATCGGCAGGTTGATCATCGTCAGAATGAAGATCATCGAGCCTTTGCTGTCGAGCATGTTCAGCTCGATCAGGATCAGCCGGATCGGGTACAGCACCCCCACTGCGGGCAACATCTTGGTGGACAACATCCACAGCAGAATATTCTTGGTTCCTTTTCCCGGCACAAAGGCCATGGACCACGCGGCGGGCACCGCGATGAGAAGGCCCAGCAAGGTGGAGCCCAGCGCAATGACAATGGAGTTCATCAAAAATCGGGTGTAATCAGAGCGTTGCGGCGTGTCTGGATCACACATCAGCCCGCGCAGCCAGCCGCCATTGCCCTGCGCGTCAGCTTCCGGAAACAGGCCCACAAGGCAGTAGTTTTCCAGCGTCCACTCGAAGTTCACGAAGACCGGCGGATCGGCAATTGCCACCGCCTCGGTCTTGAAGCTGGTCAGGATGATCCATGCAATCGGGAAGAAAATCAGCAGGCCGATGATCCATGCCAATGCCGTGAAGGCGAGGCGGCGGGAGGTGGGAATTGCACGTGCCATATCTCTGATCCCTCACTTGTCCAGGTTCTTGCCAACCATGCGCATCAGGAAGATGGCAACGATATTGGCGAGGATGACGGCAAAGATGCCTCCGGCTGAACCAAGGCCGACGTTCTGACTTTCGATCACACGTTGGTAGACCAGATAGGTCAGGGTTCGGGTGCCGAAGCCACCGCCGGTGGTCACGAAGATCTCGGCGAAGATCGACAGAAGAAAGATCGTCTGGATCAGGATCACCACGGTGATGGCGCGGCTCAGATGCGGTAGAACGATATAGAAGAAACGGGCGATCGGGCTGGCGCCGTCCATCTCGGCCGCCTCCATTTGCTCGGAGTCCAGGGATTGGATTGCGGTCAGCAGGATCAGCGTCGCAAAGGGCAGCCATATCCACGAGACAATTATGATGATCGAGAACAGCGGCACCTGGGTCAGCCATGATATCGGCTCGGCGCCAAAAAACTCCCACAGATGTGCCAGAAGCCCGTTCACCGGGTTCATGAACATGTTCTTCCACACCAGCGCAGCCACGGTGGGCATCACAAAGAACGGCGCGATCACAAGGATGCGGACAATGCCCTGGCCCCAGATGGGCTGGTCCAGAAGCAGCGCCAGCAAGATGCCCCCGGTCACGGTAATCAGAAGGATGCCGCCCACCATGATCAACGTCGTTACAATGGCATCCTGGAAGCTGGAGGAGGAGGCAAAGCGGATGTAGTTGCCCAGGCCTTCGCAGCACTCAAATGTGCCGCGCAGGGGGCGATAATCCATCACCGAAAACCAGAGGGTCAGGATCAGGGGCACCAACATCCACACCAGAAGCAGGAACACGGCTGGTGCCATCATTGTGCGGGCGGCTGATCTGGAATGCTGCGTAGCCATTGGCGGCCTCTGATGTTGGGCGGGGTGAGACTGCACCAGATGCACTTGTCTGCGACAGGTCAATCAAGGTCTCGGGGTTGCGGGGTGGGGACCGGGGCGCCTGTATAACGCCCCGGTGGAACGCGCCTGTGGAACGCCCCGGTGTAATGCGCCTGTATAACGCCCCTGTGGTCAATGGTTCGGGAGAGAATGCGGAGGCCGGCTTGCACCGGCCCCCATTTGCACTGGCCCCCAAGGGCCTGAGGTTTAGTAACCTGCGGCGTCCATCTCTTCGACCGCCAGTGCCTGAGCGGCTGCCAGCGCCTCTTCCGCGGTCATCAGACCAGCCAGAGCCGAGGAGAAGACCTGTCCGATTTCAGTCGCCAGACCCGCAAATTCGGGGATCGCGACGAACTGAACCCCGGTATAGGGAACCGGATCAACCGTTGGGTTGGTTGGATCAGCTGACAGGATCGAGTCCAGGGTCATCTGTGCGAACGGTGCCGCGTCAAGGTAGGCCTGGTTCTCGTACAACGAGGACCGTGTGCCCGGAGGGACGTTGGCCCAACCTTCCCGTTCTGCCACAATTTCCACATAGCCGGGGCCAGTGGCCCAGTTGATGAATGCCATCGCAGCTTCCGGGGCATCCGAGGATGCCGGGATTGCCAGGGACCAGGCCCACAGCCAGTTGGCGCGGCGGCCAAGGCCATTGTCAGGTGCCAGGGCGAATCCAACCCTGTCAGCCACTTCGCTGTCGTTGGGGTTGGTCACAAACGAGGCCGCTACGGTGGCGTCAATCCACATCCCGCACGAGCCTTGCTGGAACAACGCCAGGTTCTCGTTGAAGCCGTTGTTCGCAGCCCCCGGAGGGCCAGCCTCGTTCAGCAGATCAATGTAGAAATTCAGCGTGTTGGACCATTCATCGCTGTCAAACTGGGGGGTCCAGTCTTCGTCGAACCAACGGGCACCAAACGAGTTTGATGTTGCGGTGATGAACGCAACGTTCTCACCCCAGCCGGGTTTGCCGCGAAGACAAATGCCGTAGATATCGTTTTCCCGGTCGGTCATGGCAATTGCGGCTTCACGAATGAAATCCCAGGACGGGGCGTCAGGCATTTCGAGGCCAGCGGCGTCCATCAGGTCGGTTCGATACATGACCATCGAGGATTCACCGTAGAACGGTGAGGCGTAGAGGGTGCCATCAACAGTCAGACCGCCCCGAATTGCGGGCAGCAGATCGTCGATATTGTAACTTTCCGGCAGGTCGTCCAGCGAGGTCAGCCAATTGTTGGCGCCCCATATCGGCACTTCATATGTCCCGATTGTGATGACGTCATACTGACCGCCGCCCTGGGCGATATCGGTCGTAACATTTTGACGCAGAACATTTTCTTCCAGCGTAACCCACTCAACAATGATGTCGGGATGGGTTTCGTTGAACACCTCCGTCAGCCCCTGCATGCGGATCATGTCGCCGTTGTTCACGGTTGCGATGGTGATTGTGGTGGCGTGTCCGTCCGCAAAAGCGGTCGTTGCCGCCGCGCAGATGGCGAGCGCTGTCGTGGCGCCCAAAACTGTCTTGAGAGACATCCGAATCCTCCCTGATTGTTGGATGTTGTCCCGGCAAGATGCTGTGAGTCGGGATTTGGGTCAACAAAAACTTTACGCGCGTAAAATTATGCAATCACACCAAGCCGCCACAGGAAATCAGGCGGACGCGCGAATGATCAGGTGCGCCGGAAACAGGGTCTCGCGCCGTTTGTCGAAGCGTCCACCGTTTTCAATCAGCTGAAACAACGTCTCGACGCTGGTTTTGGAGACGGCGTCATAATCGTGTGCGGCGGTTGTCAGCGCGGGGCAGGTGAAGCGTGAAAACGGGTGGTCGTCGTGGGACGCGACCCGCAGGGCACATCCCGGCCCGTTCCCCACGCGCAGGCCACGTTCGTAACAGGCCGCAAGAAAGCCGATTGCCAGGCGATCATTGCTGCACAGGACCGTGTCGCACGACAATTCCCCCCGGGACAACACGTCGTGGGCACCTTGGCGGCCAATCTCCTCAAACTCCCAGCCGTCCCCGTCAATGGCGACAACCCGAGGCTCCAGCCCGCGTGTTTCCATCGCCTCGATATAGGCAACGCGGCGTTTGTTGGCATTCGGGTTAACCGGAGTCCGCATCTCGAAAAAACAAGGAGCCCCGCCGGTTTTGGTAATATATTCAACGGTCTGCTCAACAAAGCTCACGTTGTCAGAGCCGATGAACGCCTCCCCCATACCGTCAATGTTGCTGTCGAACAAAACCGTCGGAACGTCGCGGCAGAACTTCTCGATCACGCTGCGGTCTGAGGTGCGCCCAAGGGGGGCAAGCAGAACACCTGCCGGCTTGAGCGCCTTGAGGCTGTCAAGATTCCCCGCCTCCTGGGCGGTGCTGCCGTGGGAGCTGAGCAGGATCGGGCGGAAGCCGGCCTCAATCACCATCATCTCGATGTAACGGGCAATCTCGGCGAAGAACGGGTCCGCAAGGTAAGGCACCACAATGCCGATGTTCTTGGTCAACCGTCGGTTCTGGTTCACCGCATAAATGTTGGGGCGATAATCATAGCGATCCAGCGCCTGTTCGATCCGCGCGCGGGTTGAGGCGCGCACGGATTCCGGGTCGTTGAAATACTTCGAGATCGTCGGCCGGGAAATCCCGCTGACCGCCGCAAAGTCTTCCATGTTCCGGATCGGTTGCTCATCCATAGCGCTCATTTACCCTTTCGCTCCGGGTGATGGTAGGGGTGAGGGGGCGCTCTGAGAAGCACAGTTTTTGTCGCGAGTAAAGTTTATGGAGGCCAGCCCCAATTTTTCAATCCGGCGAAGCGCCGGTCGAAATCGGCGCCGAAAACCCACATCACCACTTCGATGTCATAGCGTCACAATCCCATCAACGTCCTCATCAACGTGGCAACTGGCCCAAAATTCCCCGTAGTTAATGAAGGCGCGCCAATGAACGGGGGCTGAGTTGATCTCCCACAAGGTAAAGCGCCCCTGAGTATTGGTAAAACCTTGAGTAAAAACCAAAGGGATACCTAAAAAATGGTGCAGGTGAGAGGGCAAACCTCGACCTGAACCGGCCTCAAGTAGCCGAAGGCGGTAGGCCACGAACCGGCCTCAAGTAGCCGAAGGCGGTAGGCCAGCTGAAAGTCGTGCGGGTGAGAGGGCAAGCCTCGAACCAAACCGGCCTCAAGTAGCCGAAGGCGGTAGGCCACGAACCGGCCTCAAGTAGCCGAAGGCGGTAGGCCAACTGAAAATGGTGCTGTGAGGGAGAATTGAACTCCCGACCTCGTCATTACCAATGACGCGCTCTACCACTGAGCTACCACAGCATCTCGTTTTCCAGTTAGTAACCCCGGGTGTTACCCCAAGGCAAGAAGGTCCTGGAAAACCCCTTCTGTTTCAGCGTCTTCAACCCGAGAGGTGCCCCTGACTACGGGAATGCTTTCCCCCAGAGCGATATCTCGCCGGGTGGCGGCGTGGTAGACGCTGGCGGCCCACCATGCAAGCGTAATCTGGACGCCCCCGGCCACGCGGGGTAAAGGCTAGGGCCATGGCGCACAAACTGATCAAAGGCGCAGCTGCGAGACCCGGAAGTGGCGGCCGCGAGGAGCGGCTGAAAGCGGCGTTGAAGGCCAATCTCAGCCGACGCAAGGCCCAGGCCCGTGCGCGGGCTGACGGGCCGGAAACTGCGCAAAAAAGTGCGCCGGAAACTGCGCCAAAAAGCGGGCCGGAAAACGGGTCGGAAAGCAGACCGGAAATCGAGAACCCCGGACAGGCGCAAAATGAAGCCGGAAAACCGGCGGACAAGTAGGAAAGAGGCAGGGCAGATGGACAGGATAGTGGTCAAGGGCAATGGCCCGTTGAGCGGGCAGATCCCGATTGCGGGTGCAAAGAACACCTGCCTGAAACTGATGTGCGCATCGCTGTTGAGTGACGAGCCGCTGACGCTGACCAACGTGCCGCGCCTGTCGGATGTCGCGACATTAAGTGAGCTTCTCGAAAGCCTGGGGGTGCAGATCGGGCGGTTGGATGAGGGGCGTACGCTGGTGTTGTCGGCAAGCAACCTGTCCTCGAACCTGGCGCACTACGATATCGTGCGGAAGTTGCGCGCATCCTTCAACGTGCTCGGGCCGCTTTTGGGCCGAACCGGAGAGGCGATCGTGTCCCTTCCCGGTGGCTGTGCCATTGGCGCGCGGGCGGTGGATTTCCACCTCACCGGCCTTGAGAAGATGGGCGCGAAAGTGGAATTGAAGGATGGCTACGTCCATGCGTCAGGGGATCTGAAGGGGGCCGAGATCAAGTTCCCGTTCCCGTCCGTCGGGGCAACCGAAAACGTGATGTGCGCCGCCGTGCGCGCCAAAGGCACCACAGTGATCCGCAATGCCGCCCGTGAGCCGGACACCAAGGCGCTGGCCGATTGTCTGATCGCCATGGGCGCTGACATTGAGGGCGCGGGCACAGACACAATTGTGGTGCGCGGCGTTGATCGTCTGCACGGGGCAACCCACCGGGTCATTGCTGACCGGATCGAGTTGGGCACCTATATGATTGCTCCGGCAATTGCGGGGGGGGAGGTTGAGTGCCTGGGCGGCACCCGCTCGTTGGTGTCGTCATTGTGTGACACGCTGGAAGCGACGGGGATCGAGATCACCGAAACCGACGCCGGGCTGAAGGTGCGCCACACCGGCGGACGGGTCCGCTCGGTGAATGTAAAAACCGCGCCGTTCCCCGGTTTTCCAACAGATCTGCAGGCTCAGATGATGGCGTTGATGTGCTTTGCTGACGGCGAGGCGACGCTGGAAGAGACAATCTTCGAGAACCGGTTCATGCATGCGCCGGAACTGATACGTATGGGCGCCAAGATAGAGTTGCAGGGCAACATGGCCAAGGTCACGGGTGTTGATTCCCTGAAAGGTGCGCCGGTGATGGCAACGGATCTGCGGGCCTCGGTTTCGTTGATCCTGGCGGGGCTTGCGGCGGAAGGGGAGACAGTGGTGAACCGGGTCTATCACCTCGACCGCGGGTACGAACAACTGGTGCGCAAACTGCGCGGCGTTGGTGCAAATGTGGAGCGCTTGAGCGATGGGTGAGGACGCGAGATTCGAGGATGCGAGTGAGGGGGTTGTTGCCCTGCGCGGGTTGGAAGCGGCGGATGTGCCGGTTATCTCGGCGCTGGTGCAGGACGCGGTTTTCCCGGTCACCGAGATGCGCTGGGACCGCACGCGGCGGCGGTTTGCGTTGCTGATAAACCGGTATCGTTGGGAAAATTCGGGCGCTGCGCCAGAACGGGTGCAGGCGGTTTTGGCGGTTGAGGATGTATTGGCGGTTGCAAGTCAGGGCATTGACCGGGCGGACCCGGATGTTGTGTTGTCACTGCTGGCGCTTGAATGGGCCGCTGGCGAAGACGGCATGGGCCGCCTGACGCTGGTGCTGGCCGGGGACGGCGCAATTGCCATCGACGTCGAAGCGCTGGAAGTGACCTTACGGGACGTGACACAGCCTTATGGCGCGGTGTCGGGTAAGGTGCCCGACCACAGCTTATGACCACGGCCCAAGACCACACGGCCCAAGACCACAGAACCAATGAACCGCAGAACCAATGACCACAGCCCCCAAAACCACACGGCCACTCGCGGCAAGTGATCTTCTGGCGCTGAGCAGGTTACGGCTTGAGGGCATCCGCCAGTTTCCTGATGCGTTTCTGGTGACTGAGGCCGAGGCTTTGGCCACGCCTGAGGACGCGCTTCTGGGGTGGATCGAGTCGGGCAATGTGTACGGCGTTTTTGAGGCTGACACGCTGATCGGCTTTGCGGGCCTGCGCGGGCAGGGCTTCGCCAAAACCCGACATCGCACCCACCTGGGGCCGTTTTATGTCACACCTGACAGTCAGGGCACCAACGCGGCGGACCTGCTGCTGGGGCATCTGTTCGAGGTTGCGCGTGGGCGGATGGTCTCACAGATGGAATTGTATGTGGCGCAGGCCAATCCCCGTGCGCGCGCGTTTTACGCCCGTCATGGGTTTGCGGCCACCGGGCAGATGCCGGCGGCGGTGATCCAGAATGGCACGCCTCATGATGATGTGTTGATGGTGTGCGACCTGTCCGCCGCGCCGCTCACGCCCGGACCGGATGGCCTGCGCCGCCTTGGGCCCGGCGATTGGCGGATGTTTCGCGATATCCGGCTGGAAATGTTGCGTGATGCGCCGGAGGGGTTCGACTCGACCCACGCTGACTGGGGTGTGAAACCGGCGGACGAGGTCATCAGCTGGCTGCGCAATACTCAGATGTGGGCCGTGGTTGAAGGTGGCCGCGCCGTCGCCACCGCAGGCTGGCGCCGGTTTGCGGGCAGCGTTGTGGGCCATCGTGGCCATGTGGTTGCGGTCTACACCACACCCAAGGCGCGCAGGCGGGGGTTGGCGCGGGGGCTGCTGTCAAAAGTCGCGCAGGGCGCCATGGAACAGGGCGTCACACAGCTGGAGCTGGATGTGGGCGCAGAGAATGCGCCCGCAATTGCCGCATATGAGGCGGCGGGTTACCAGATCACCGGCACCATTCCGAATTGCCTCAGCCACAGTGGGGTTATTCAGGACCAGTTCCACATGGTTTGTCCGCTGACGGCTTGAGGCTGCCGCTGTCGCGCGGTAAGGGGCGCAAAGCCTGATCGGAGGGGACATGCCGCAGTTTCTCAACACCGCTGACGCTGATTTCGAAGCCCGCTTTGGCGCGCTGCTTGAGATGAAGCGAGAGGATGCGCCGGATGTGGATGATGCCGTCGCGGGGATCATCGCGGATGTGCGGGCGCGCGGCGACGCGGCGGTTGTTGATCTGACCGAGCGGTTTGACCGTTTTGTGCTGACCCCGGAGACCATGGCCTTCTCGGCGGCGGAGATCTCGGAGGCGGTGGCGATTGTGCCAGCGCGTGAACGGGCGGCGCTTGAATTGGCGGCGGACCGCATCCGCGCCTACCACAACCGTCAACGCCCGGAGGATGTCCGCTGGACCGACCAGCTTGGGGCAGAGCTTGGCTGGCGCTGGGGGCCGGTTTCAGCCGCTGGTCTGTATGTGCCCGGCGGGCTTGCCAGCTATCCCTCAAGCGTGTTGATGAACGCGATTCCGGCGCAGGTGGCGGGGGTTGAGCGGTTGGTGATTTGTGTGCCGACACCTGATGGTGTGGTGAACCCTCTGGTCTTGTTGGCGGCGCGACTTTCCGGGGTGGAGACGGTGTACCGCATCGGCGGGGCGCAGGCGATCGCCGCCATGGCCTATGGGACCCAAACCATTGCGGCGGTTGATAAAATTACCGGTCCCGGCAATGCCTTTGTGGCCGCCGCCAAGCGGCGGGTGTTCGGGAAGGTCGGCATCGACATGATCGCGGGGCCGTCAGAGATCCTGGTGATTGCGGACCAGGATAATGACCCCGAATGGATCGCCACTGACCTGCTGAGCCAGGCGGAACACGACAAAAGCGCCCAGTCGATCCTGATCAGCGACGATGCGGGTTTTGGCGCAGCCGTGGCAGACGCCGTATCCCGTCAATTGGAAACGCTGCCCCGTGCGGCCATCGCTGGCCCAAGCTGGCGCAACAATGGGGCGGTGGTTATCTGCGAC